>JAWXCM010000220.1:0-14570 GCA_034408745.1 Bryobacteraceae bacterium | reverse complement strand
CGCTGTGTTCGGCAGCGTCGCAAACGACAGCGTTGAACTCACCTGCCGGAAGCCCTCATAATCGACGAACCAGAACGTGCGGTTCTTCCACACCGGTCCGCCGAGCGTGACCCCAAACTGATTCCGGTTCAGGCGCGGCTTAATGCCACTGTCCGGCCGAAAGAATCCCACGGCATTTAAGTCTGTATTACGGAAAAACTCCCACGCGCTTCCATGAATCTGATTCGTTCCCGACCGCATCGCGGCATTCACAGTCGCGCCGCCCGAGCGCCCGTACTCGGCCGACATGTTGTTCGTCACCACCCGGAACTCCGCAACCGCATCCGGAGGCAGTTGCGTCGACTGGTTCGAAAATCCCTGGTTCGAAGTCCCGTAGTAATTGTTGTCGAGCCCGTCGAGTATGAAATTGTTGAACGTACTCCGCAACCCGTTCGCAATAAACGAGCCTTCCCGCGAATCCGCGCTCTGTCCCGCCGAAGGGCCTGGGACAATGCCCGCCGACAGGTAGACCAGTTCCGAGTACGCGCGCCCGTTCAGCGGGAGCTCGGTGATCTGCGCTGTGCGGACCACCTGGCCACGGTCCGACGAGTCCGCCTCCACCAGTCCCACACTGGCCACCACATCGACACTGGTCGACTGCGCGGTTGCTGTCACCAGATCGAAATCCACCCGCTGTCTGGCCCCGACGGTCAGCGTGAACGGCTCCGACTGTGCCGGACGCATGGTCGCAACCTCCACGTCCAGCCTGTAAGAGCCGATCGGCACGTTGACAAAGACATACTCGCCTGCGCTGGACGAATCAGCCGTCAGCGTAAGCCCGGTCGATGCATTCCGCAGCGTCACCCTGGCCCGCACGACCGAGGCGCCCGAAGCATCGCGAACGGTTCCAAGTACAGTGGCGGCCTCGAACTGAGCGAGGCACGGAGTCATGCACACCAGGACCAGCGTGAATAGAAGGGATAGTATTCGACTCATATCGGGTAAGCACCTTGCGGCGCCCTTTCAGTAACACCAATAGCGCCACGGTTCCATTGTCGCAGTCACCTCGTCACGGTGTTTACGTCCATTTTCATTACAAAAGGCGTACACTTTCGTAATCGGATCGAAATCCGTGGGGGGGACCATTATGTATTACCTGAGGTATCTCGCTCTTACAGCGCTCATCCTGGCGACGTCAGTTACTCTTCGAGCCCAGGGAAGCGATCTTGGCGCGTCACTTTGGACCAGCCGAACTTAAATTCATTCACGGCACGTGTTCCCACCGGCGCCGTCCAGGTCAGCATCAGGTTGCGCGATCCGCTGTACTGCGTCGAGGCAGGGCCTGGCGTGCCCAGGCCCCAGGGCTGGTGCAGGTTCCCGTCCGTGTAGATCAGTCTGCCTGAGATGGAATGATTCTTTGGCAGTAACTGGTCTATTCGGGCCGTAACCTGATCGCCGTTGTTCGTTTCTTCCGGGAAACGAGCGGCATTATTGACGTATCCCGGACGGTCGGGCGATCCGAAGAGCGGCTGAAGCTTCAGCGCCGTCGCATTGATGCGCGAGCCGCCCATATAGGTATCCAGCCGGTTTTCCGGAATGGGTGGGCGGCCGGCAATCAGCGGGTCCCGGAGCTGGATATTGCGGGAGAGGAGCGCCGAAAATCCGCCCTTCCAGAACTTGGGCCGTGGCACGCTCACCACGCGGGTTGCATTGGATTTCAGGCGGCCAGCCTCATAATTTGTGAAAAAGAACGTTCGGTGTTTTCCGTTATAGCGGGGTAGCCGAACCGGTCCGCCCAGTGAGCCGCCAGCCCTGTGCTCCGCGTAGGGCTGCGTCCCCACCGTGTTGAACGGATCTCGCGGCTGCATGACAGTTCCCCGGAAATACTCGTACACATTTCCGTGGTAGCGGTTGGTACCACTGCGAGTCACCACGCTGACCGCCGCGGCAGCCTGGCCATATTCAGCCGGTGGTACGCCTGAAATTACCTTAAACTCGCGGATCGCATCGATGGAAACTGCGGCTGCCGCCTGAGGCTGAAAGACGTTGTTGTTGGAAACGCCGTCCACCAGAAAGTTATTTCCGTAGCTGCGATTCCCGTTCACCGAGTACGGCCCAGGATCGTTGCCGCCACCGGCGAGCCGGTTGTCGACTGCCCCTGCAGTCAGCAGCACCAGATCGTCGAAACTGCGCCCGTTCAGAGGCAGGCTGGCAGTCTGCTGCTCGCTGATCGTCCCTTCCACCGAAGGCGACTGGCTGATAATCGGCACGCTCGAGGCTGATACGGTCACCTCCTGCTGCGAGGTTCCGATCTCCAGCGTCAGGCTATGAATCAGATTGGCACCCACTTCAAGGCGGATGCCGTCAATTGCCAGTTCCCGGAACCCGGCCATTGCTGCCGTAAGACGGTAAGTTTCGGCTTGCAGAGGGTAGAAGACGAACTGACCGGAGCCATTTGTCGTCATCGACAGCCGCTGGCTGGTGGCAACGCTTTGCACCGTCACCTCGGCCCCGGGGATCAGGGCGCCCGTGGAATCCTGCACGGACCCGCTGATGCGCCCTCCGGTACTTTGGGCGATGCACGGCAGCCAGACAAGGGCCAGTGCAAAGACGGAACGCAGCAATGTGTGGTTCACCGATCATGACTCTATCGGAATAGTGGGCCCGGGGCCGCCTGCACGATTGCGTAGTCGACCTGCCGGTCCGGCCCGCCACCCCGCGGATCGCACTACTTGTACTAATTGCGCTACACCATTGTGTAGTTTCCATGTCTCCCGGGCAGCGATAAACTCATCAGCACCGAACGTGTCAGACGTTGCGCTGGAGTTGTGGCGCCTGAACGTTAAATGGCCTCACGGGGGATATGGAAATGCCAGGTCGCAGAAATATCGTTGCCAGACTCGCTTTCGCGGGTGCGCTGCTTGCCTCATCGTTGCTGTGGTCCCAGGAGTCCCGCGGGACTGTCGGCGGACGGCTCACCGACTCTTCCGGCGCTGTGATTCCCGCCGTCTCAGTACAGGTCACCAACCTTGCAACAGGTGTATCGCAGACCGCGGTCACCAACGAGCAGGGCAACTATGTTGCGACGTTTCTGATCCCCGGCAACTACCGAATCACAGCCGCCAGAGAGGGATTCCGCCGTGTGGTGCGGGAAGGCATTGAGGTTCGCGTCAATGACCGGCTTGAGATCAATCTGGTGCTGGAACCCGGTCAGATTGCCGACTCCGTTACGGTGCAGTCGGAAGCTCCGCTGCTCGACACCGTCGGCGCATCTCTCGGCCTGGTGGTGGATTCCCGGCGAGTGGCCGAACTGCCCATCAATCATGGCGACCCATACCTTCTGATGCGCCTCGCCGGAGGAGTGACGTTCACACGTAATTTCAAGCAGGACAGCCCGTGGGAGCCGCTGGGGAACACCGGGTACGCAATGGCCGGATCGCGCTCCAGCCGGGCTGAGTTCACCCTGGATGGCGCGTCCAACACGACCACGGATCAGGCCCGGTTCCTTGTAACCCCCGCCTATACCCCGCCAGCCGACGCTGTGGCTGAGTTCAAGATCCAAACTGCCGCCTTTGACGCGACAACAGGACAGACGGAAGGCGGGGTGGTGAACGTAAGCCTCAAGTCGGGCACGAACAGTTTGCACGGGTCCGCGTACTGGGCCAAGCAGGATCCGTCAATGAACGCGAATCTGTGGTTCTCCAATCGCGCCGGTCTGCCCCACAATGACCTGAACTACAACCGCTGGGGAGGAACGCTGGGTGGGCCCGTGATGCTGGGCAAACTTTACAATGGCCGAAACAAGACGTTCTTCATGTTCGCGTACGAGAAGATCAATCAGGTGACGCCGTCCGGTTTGGTGGCCACAGTCCCGCCGGCCGAACAGCGCGCCGGCGACTTCTCGGCGTTGTTGAAACTGGGAAGCAACTACCAGATTTACGACCCGTTCACACGAGCCCCCGCCGCCGGCGGAAGGTTCTCGGTGCAGCCGATCCCGGGCAACATTATTCCTCCCTCCAGGATCAGTCCCATCGCCAAATCGATTCTCAGCTACTATCCGCTGCCGTCGGAGAGTGGAACGGCGGACGGAGCAAACAACTATCCACAGCCTTCGTGGCCGGGCCGGGTAAAATACTACAACCATCTGTACAAATTCGATCACAATTTCAGCGAGAAGAACAGGGCGTTCTTCCGGATGAATTACTTCAACCGGAGAAGTACCGACGCAGATCAGTTCGGGTTCGACAACCCCGCTCTTGGCGCTATCTTCTGGCAGGAATCGCAGGGCTATGCGTTCGACGACGTCCACGTCTTCACCCCGTCATTCGTCATGAACGTGCGTGCCAGCGACAGCTTCTTTGTCCGGGCGCAGGATACGACGCTGCCAGGGCGGCAGTTCGACATGACCAAACTGGGCCTTCCGGCTTCGATCCGGGATCAGATTACAGATGAGTTTCGGCGCTTCCCGCAGATTAACATCCAGGGATACACCAGCCTTGGCGCACGGCCGCCTCTGTACAAACCCACGGAGACGCGCAGTGCCGCCACCACGTTCGACTGGATTCGAGGCGCGCACGCGTTCAAATTTGGAGCTGAATTCCGGGATTATCGCGAAAATCAGCGTGCAGGCAGCACCAGTACGCCGCTGCAGCTCGACTTCAACCCGCAGTTCGCCGTCGGGCCACTCGACAACTCCCCCGCATCGCCCCGGGGACAGGGGCTCGCGTCCCTGTTGCTGGGCGTTCCCACGGGTGGCACGCTGACGCTTCCCGCCGATTATGCGCAAAGGTCGACAATGTGGGCGGGGCTGGTGCAGGACGAATGGAAATTATTCCGCAAACTGACTCTCACCCTGGGACTGCGGTATGAACTCGAGGGTCCGCTTACTGAGCGGTTCAACCGTTCCGTGCGCGGCTTCGACCCGAATGCCACCCTTCCGATTGACGCTCAGGTCCGCGCGAATTATGCGAGGAACCCGACGCCGGAGATTCCGCCGTCGCAGTTCTCCGCCCGTGGCGGGCTCACCTTCGCGGGCGTGAACGGCGAGCCTTCCACTCTGTTCGCTCGCGATACAAATAACCTGATGCCGCGTATCGGCGTCGCTTTTGCCATGACAAGGAAGACCGTGTTCCGTGGCGGCTACGGTGTCTATTACGGAGCGCTGGGAGGCCGCCGCGGCGATGTCATTCAAACCGGATTCAGTCAGGATTCGAACGTCGTGCCGAGCCTCGACGGTGGTCTGACCTTCAACGGCACCCTCGGCAATCCTTTTCCCAACGGGGTCATGAGGCCGCTCGGCGCGGCGGCCGGTCCCATGACCTTCGTCGGCAACGGAGTGAGCTTTTTCAATAGCAGCCCCAACGCCAACCAGATGCAGAAGTGGCAGTTCGGCTTTCAACAGGAGCTGCCGGGGCGGTGGGTCCTGGACACGAACTATCAGGGTAGCCGTGGATCGGATCTGGAAGTGACGCGAGCGCTCTCCGCCCTGCCAAACCAGTACCTCAGCACCAGCCCTGTGCGGGACAACACCGTAATCAACTACCTCAGCGCCAACCTCCCCAGTCCCTTTGCCGGCCTTCTTCCGGGGACCGGTCGCGCAGGTAATGTAATCCAGAGGGCAGCATTGCTGACACCCTTTCCTCAGTTCACTGGCGTCAGCACCACCACCAACGACGGCAGCAGCTCATACCACGCGTTGAACGCGAAAATTGAGCGGCGCTTTTATCAGGGCTTTACCGTCCAGACCTCCTACACCTGGTCAAAATTTCTGGAAGCGACCACGCTGCTGAACGCGGCCGATTTCCTTCCCTCCCGTGTCATATCGGATGAGGATTCCCCTCACCGCGTCACATTCAGCTGGGTTTATGAAATGCCGTTTGGCAGGGGCAGATCTTTGCTGTCGAAGCTGCCGCGAGTGCCTTCGCTGTTGGTGAGCGGCTGGCAGCTGTCAGGCATCTACACTTACCAGGCGGGCACGCCGCTCGGTTTCGGCAATGCTATTCTGCTGGGCGACATTCGCGATGTGCCTCTCCCGGCCGGTCAGCGCACGGTAGACCACTGGTTCAATACCGATAAGTTCGACACCAACTCCGCCCGCCAACTTGCGCGCAATGTGCGAACCATGTCGCTCCGATTTAGTGGAATTCGTGGCGATGCTTATAATTACTGGGACTTGTCGCTGCTGAAAAACGTGAACATTACTGAAAAAGTAAAACTCGAATTCCGCGGGGAAGCGCTAAACCTGCTGAACCACGTGGCTTTTGCCGACCCGGATGTCAACCCGGTGAGCACGTCGTTTGGGCGGGTTACATCTGAGAAGGGAATGCCGCGGCGCATCCAGCTGACGCTTCGGCTGAAATTCTGACATGCCGGTATTGAGAAGGCGGGAACTGTTCGGGGTGCTCACCGCTCCCTTTCTGTTGAGAGCGCAAGCACCCCGGAAGCCGCTGAACGTGGTGTTTTTTCTAACCGACGACCACGGAGCATGGGCTCTCAATCATGCCGGCTGCAGTGAGATGCTGACGCCGAACATCGACCGGCTGGCAGCCACGGGAGCGCGGTTCACGAACGCATTCGCGGCGACGCCGGTCTGCTCGCCCAGCCGGGCCACATGGCTGACGGGCAGGCTGCCGTCCGCGCATGGCATTCAGGACTACGTGATGTCGGGTGGCCTGGGCTCTCAGAACGACACAGTCGGCCCCAGTGCGAAGCGTTTCCTCGCGGGTCAGCCGACCTTTTCCGAGAGCCTTGCCGGCGCCGGTTACAAGGTCGGACTCGTGGGCAAGTGGCACATGGGCGACGACGTGAATCCTCAGGCTGGATTCACAAGCTGGACAACGGTCCCGGGAGCGGCTGGAACCTACCGCGATGCGGTCTTCTCGCGGAACGGCAAGACAGAAAAGACCACAGGGATGAAGTCAGACCGGCTCGGAGATTTCGCCATCGAGTTTCTCGATCAGGCGAAGGCAGAGCCTTTCTGTCTCTACATGCCGTTCTACGCTCCGCACACACCGTACGATTACCAGTCCGAGGAATATCGCAGGCCGTACGAGAACTCGCCGTTTTCCTGCTTTCCCCGCGTGCCGGTACACCCGCTGCGGATGACCACTCTGCTCGGAAAGCCAACCGCCACGCTGAAAGACCATGACAATCCGCAGAGTATGCTGGCTTATTCCGCACTTGTCACTGCCGCCGACCAAAATATTGGCAGAGTTTTGAAGCACCTCGACAAACTCGGTCTCCGGGAAAATACGCTGGTGGTTTTCGCGTCCGATCAGGGGCACAATTCGGGGCACCATGGTTTGTGGGGTAAGGGAAATGCCACAATTCCATTCAATATGTACGAGGAATCAATCCGTGTCCCTTTAATCTGGAATCTTCCCGGGCGGATTCCGGAAGGCAGGGTGTTTCCACAGCTTGTTTCGTCTTACGATTTCATGCCGACGCTGCTGGACTACCTTGGCGTGACCGCTCCAAATGACCCGCGCCGCGTTGGCCAGAGTTACGCACCGTTACTGCGCGGCCAGCCTTACCGCCAACGCGATCAGGTCTTCTTCGAGTATGAGTACGTCCGGTCGGTCCGCACAAATCGCTGGAAATATGTCGAGCGTGCCGATGGATGGCCGAGTGAACTATTTGATCTTTCGCAGGATCCTGGCGAAGCAAAGGATGTGCTCGGGACAACAGAAGGCGCCAGAATTGCTGCGAAGCTTAAGAAGAGCCTGCACGCTTTTTTTCGGAAGTCCGGTGCACCGGCGGCGGACCAGTGGCGCACCACCACGCGTCAACTATTGCCAACCTATGGGACCGACAGGTAGAACGCTTACCTTTGCTACGATCTGAATACTGTTGAAACTCCCGCTTTTCACCTGCGTTTGGCTCGTTCTGTCGGCCGTTCCGACACCTGCCCAGGTGAGACTGCTTCGGGTAATTGACCCCGGAATCGCGGGTATGGACGCACGGATTCGTGCCGTTGGTGAGGAACTCACGCGGCTTCCTCCACTCTTAGCGGGCGGTTTTACCCCCGAGTACGGGTATCACAGCTCCAACTTGCCGTGTCGCGACTGCCCTGTCTCGGTTACCGTCGACCTTGGCGGCGCTACATCATTTGACACGATCGCGCTGTTCCCCGCGCGTTCGCTGGCGGATGGAGAGACAGTCAATGGTTATGGGTTTCCCCTCCGATTTCGGGTGGATGCAGCCATGGATCTGAGCTTTCGTGGGTCTGTGGTTTTGGTTGACGAAACCTCGGCTGACCGGCCTAACCCCGGCCCTTACCCGTGGCTTATCCGATTCCCGGCGAAAACAGCCCGCTTTGTTCGCCTCACCTCTGTTCGGAACTGGGAGCGGGCCCCGGGGCTATACATCCTTGCGCTGGCGGAAATCGCAATCCTCAGCGGAGGCGTGAACCGCGCTTTGGGCCGTCCGGTAAGTGCTGCGGGCTTCACTCCGCCGTCTTTTCGATGGGCACCAGAGTACCTGACAGACGGACGGACCTCGCTTCGTACTTTCGAAGGCAGGGAAATCAGTCCGTCCAGCGGCTATCACTCGTTGATTGAAACTCGTGAGGACCTGGTCAAGTGGGTTCAGGTGGACCTCGGCGAGGTTCGGCTGCTTGATTCAGTGGTCCTTGTACCGGCGCATCCCGGGGACTGGATGGATGCTTCCGGGTTTGGCTTTCCGGTGCGCTTTCGCGTGGAGGGTTCCCGCTTTTCCGATATGAGCAACCCGGTAATGCTCGCTGATTTTACCACCTCCGACTATCAGAACCCGGGGGATAATCCGGTAGAGATTCGAATGCTGGCAAAGCACGCTCGGTTTGTGCGGCTCACCGGGACGCGCCTTTACGCGGCACGGAACAGGGCTCTGCTGGCGATGTCGGAGATGCAGGTGTTTTCCGGTCCTTACAATGTCGCGCTGCATAAGCCGGTAACTTCTCTCGATTCCTTTCATTTCCCGGCGCGCCCGCTGTGGAATCCGGCATTCCTCACCGATGGCTTTTCCAGTAATCGTCGGCTGATTCCCATGGCGGAATGGCTGCAGGCCATGGACCGGAGGCGGGTGCTGGAGGCGGAACTCACCGCACTGAAGACTCGCAGAAGCGAAGCCGCGGAACTTGCCCTGACACGTCTGGCCGGGATCTCGGGCGGAGCCGTGCTGCTGACTGGGCTGATTTCCGGCGCTCTGGTGGCCAGGTCCTGGAGGTTGCGGCGGCAGCAGATACTGGCGGTGCGTGCGGAGATCGCGCGCGACCTGCACGATGAGATAGGCAGCAATCTGGCCAGCATTTCCCTGCTTGCACGTGTGTCCTCCTCCGCTCCGGCCGATGCCGGTGAGATTCATCGGATTGCGTCGGAAACTAATGAGGCTCTGCGCGAGATCGTATGGCTGCTCCACATGGACCGCACGACGCCAGTGGATCTGGCAGAGCGAATGCGGCTTGCGGCCGAGCGGCTGCTTCGGTCGGTTCCATACACGTTGACGGTGCAGCCAGCCCCCGGTGCGGCGCCCTTGCCTTTGATGATGCGAAAGAATACCCTGTTTGCCTTCAAGGAAGCGTTGACCAACGCTGTCCGGCACTCCGGTTCGAGCCATATTCATATCGACATTAACCCGGAATCCACCCGATTTTTATTTCGCATCACCGATAATGGATCCGGCTTTGAACGCTCCGCGATTTCTGAGGGCGAAGGTCTGCGGAATATTGCGTCGAGAGCCGTGAGTCTTCGCGGACATGCCCGCATCGTAAGCAGCCCGGGCGCGGGAACGGTTGTGGAATTCGATGTCCCTCTCGCCGAGGCGGGACGGCGCAGGAGGATGGCGTGACCCCCATTCGGCTGTGGCTGATAGAAGACAATGCGAACTACAGGAAGAGCCTGCAACAGGCGCTTCAGGGAATCGAAGACATTAGTCCTCCAAAGGTGTTTTCGTCACTGGAGGCGGCACTCGAAGGGGTCCCGGCGCCCGACGGTGAGCCCGATGTGATTCTTCTCGACGTGGGTCTGCCAGGACTCGACGGCATTACAGGTCTTTCGGACCTGCGTAAAGCCTGCCCTGGCGCACGCATCGTCATTTTAACTGTGTTTGAGGATGAAGACAAGATATTCCGCGCCATTACCGCGGGAGCATCTGGGTATTTACTGAAATCATTCGATTTACCGGATATTGTCAGCGCCATCCGCCAGGCGCATCAGGGGGGCGCTCCCATGCACCCCAGGGTGGCGCGGCGGGTGCTCGATCTGTTGAGCGGTCGCAACGCTGGCCCGGGCGAGAATGATTGTGCGCTTACCGCTCAGGAGCGCAGAATCCTCGAGCTTTGCGCTGAGGGGCTCGGCAAGAAAGAGATCGCGCACAAAATCGGCGTGAGTGTACACACGGTGAGCTTCCATCTTCGCCGCATTTATGAAAAGCTCCATGTGAACACCAACACAGGAGCGGTCGCAAAAGCGATTCGTCGCAAGCTGATCTGAACGCCGCCTGCATGATCGTGCAGTTGCCTGGCGCAGGAGCGCTGTATATGATTCAGCAATCCCATGCCGGATCTCAAAATTCCTGTGCTCAATCGCCGCGGCTTCGTTGCCCTCGCCGCCTGTGCGTCGATGCTTCCCGCCGCCACCGACACCAAATTCCGCCCGCTGTTTGACGGCCGCACGCTGAAAGGCTGGAAAGCCATGCCACGCGTGGCGATGCCGCGCTTCCCCGGGGCACCCGAGCCCAATAAAGAGAGCGAGATGTACAAGCGCATGGCCGCAAACGTGGGGGAATGGACGGTAGTAGACGGCGCCATCGTGGGCGGTCAGAGTCCCGCGGGCTCGGGGCTGGGCGCGTACCTGGTAAGTGAGGAAAAATTCGACGATTTCGAGCTGAAACTCGAAGCCCGCCCGGATTATCCCGTCGATACCGGCATTATGATTCGGACCGTTCCCGAAGGCAATGTAGGAATCCAGGTCCTCCTCGATCACCGGCCAAAGGGCGCGATTGCAGGCTATTACGGCAATGGTCTGGCGGGATTTCACGCCTATGAGTACGCTTTCGCCGGCGAGCGGAACGAAGCGGGACGGCTGGTGAAGCTGACGCCGGAAAAGCCGACCGAGCAATCGGCCCGGGTGCCGCTGGATTTCATGGCTTCGCCGGAAGTGTTCCTCAAAGTCTGGAAGATCGATGGCTGGAATGAGTTCCGCATTCGTTCGGTGGGCGCGCTGCCGCGGGTCACCACGTGGATCAACGGTGAGAAGATCAGCGAACTGGACGTGGCGAAAGTCTCACTGCCGGCATTCGATCCCGCCGCGGCGCTGAAACGGATTGGCCGGTCGGGGCATATTGCCTTTGAAGTCCACAACAACGACCCTAAGATTGGCAAAGACCGCTGGTGGCCGGGCGCTGTTTGCCGGTGGCGGAAGATCTCCATTCGCCGCATCACTGCATGATCGTGCGGCTTACTCCGGACCGCCCGGCCCACTTACACTTAGCTCGATGCCGATGCGTCCTGTTTGTCTTCTTGGCCTGATGCTGGTGACGGTGGCCGGCGCGGCTGAACCGCCTCTGGACTACAATCGCGACATCCGCCCGATTCTGTCGGAGAAGTGCGTTGCCTGTCATGGACCCGACGACAAGAAGCGCTATGCGGGGCTGCGGCTGGATGAGCGGGACAGCGCTGTTGCCGTGCGTTCGGGAAAGGCCAGTATCGTAGCTGGAAATCCGGATGCCAGCGAGCTGATTCGCCGTGTGATCATGCCTGGAAAAGCAGGCAGGATGCCAATGGGTTCCGATCCACTTACCCCGGCGCAGATCGCCAAACTGCGGCAGTGGATTACCGAAGGCGCCCGCTTCGATGAGCACTGGTCGTACGTGGCGCCCAAACGCCCGCCGGTGCCCGCCGCCACGAAGGCTTCCTGGGGCAGAAACGCCGTCGACAACTTCATCCTCGCCCGGCTTGAAGCCGCCAAACTAGCGCCTTCACAGATCGAGAGCCCCTCGGTTCTGCTTCGCCGTGTGTACCTTGACCTCACAGGTCTGCCTCCTTCCGTTGCCGACGTGGAGACGTTCGAGCGCGATCCTTCCTGGGCTGCCTGGCAGAAGACAGTGGATCGGCTGCTGGCTTCTCCGCGATTCGGTGAGCGTTGGGCGCGGCACTGGCTGGACCTCGCTCGTTACGCCGATTCGGCCGGCTACCAGCACGATGATCTTCGGACCCTGTGGCCCTATCGCGACTGGGTGATCCGCGCATTCAACAGCGACATGCCGTTCGACCGGTTCACGGTCGAGCAGCTTGCGGGGGACCTGGTGCCCAACGCGGGCGTGGACCAGCGCGTCGCCACCGGGTTTCACCGCGCGAGCCCGACCAATCTGGGCGGCGACATTACGCTGGAGCAGAGCCGCCACGAAGAGCGCGTCGACCGCGTGAACACTACCGCTGTGGTCTGGATGGCCACAACGGCCGGGTGCGCGCAATGCCACACGCACAAGTACGATCCAGTCACCATCACCGATTACTACCGTCTGTACGCCTTTTTCAATCAGGCCGACGACGATATCGAACTGGCAGGCGACGGCAGCCTTCGGAAGCGCTACCGTGGCGCGACGGTCGAGTTACCGGTCGATGCAGCCCGATACGCAAAGTACGAGGATCGCAAGGCGCGCCATGACGTCATCGGGAAAGAACTGGAGTCAGCCGAATCGGCGGCCCTGGCCGTCCCGGCGTGGCAGGAGATATTGCGCGGCAAACCGAAGCTCCCGCCGGATATTCCGGCCATCCTTGCAAAGCCGGCCTCCGCCAGGACCGAAGTGGACAACGAAAAACTACAGAAGGCGTATCTGGCATCGCACCCCCAGGTCGCCGCTCTTCGAACGAAGGAAATCGCCGCAAAGCGGGAGCTCGAGGAGGTGGCGCCCCCGGTGTCGCTGGCTCTGAGCGAGAGGAAGAAACCGGTTGACTCGTTCGTGCTTTTGCGAGGTAACATGGCCACTCCCGGCGAAGCGGTGACGGCGATTCCCCCCGGTCTTCCCGGCATGACCCGTGAGGGGTTTGAGGCAAACCGGCTGGGTCTGGCGAAGTGGATTGTAGACCGTCGAAATCCACTGACTGCGCGGGTGGTGGTGAACCGGCTCTGGGCGGAGATCTTCGGAATCGCACTGGTGGCCAGCACAGAGGATTTCGGTCATCAGGGCGATGCCCCGAGCCATCCGGAACTTCTCGACTGGCTGGCAGTGGAGTTCATGGACAACGGCTGGTCCGTGAAGCACATGATCCGTCTGATGGTGACGTCGGAAACGTATCGCCAAAGTGCGGCGGCGACGCCGGAGTTGCTGGCTGCCGATCCGCAGAACCGTCTGTTGGGACATGGTCCCCGGTTCCGTCTGGATGCTGAATCGATTCGCGACGTGCTGCTGTCCACAGCGGGGCTGCTTTCGCTGCAGGACGGCGGTCCGCCGGCCTATCCGCCACAGCCCGCTGGGTTGTGGAAGGAGATCGCAGGCGCCGATGTCAGTGAGTATGCGCCATCCGGCGGAGCCCAGCGGTACCGCCGCGGGATCTACACCGTCTGGCGCCGTGGCAACCCCTACCCGAGCTTTCTTGCCTTCGATGCCCCGACGCGTTCGGAATGCACGGCGCGCCGAGCCCGTACCAACACACCCGGGCAGGCTCTGACACTGCTCAACGATCCCGTTTATGTCGAGGCCGCCGACGCGCTCGCAAAGCGGCTGCAACGCGAAAAACCGGATGCGCCCGTAAGGGAGCGAATCGCGCATGCATTTCGACTCTGCGTGGCCCGGGCTGCCACGGCTGCCGAAACAGATCTGTTGACCGAACTTTTTGAACGGGAATCGAAAAGAGCTGGAAATACAGATCGTGCCTGGCATGCGCTGGCACGCGTGTTGCTGAATCTGGACGAGACCATCACAAAGGGATAGCCATGATAAACGAATCCAGCTCTTACACGGGCCGGCGCGCGTTTCTGCGCACGGGAATGGCGGGAATCGGGTCATGGGCTCTTTCCAGTTTGCTGGCCGGAGAGACCGCGGCAACTACCCTGGGCACGCACTTTCCGCCGAAGGCAAAGCGGGTGATTTTCCTGTACATGATGGGCGCGCCATCGCAGGTGGATCTCTTCGACCACAAGCCGGAATTGCTGAAGAACAGCGGCAAGCCGATTCCGGAAAGCCTGCTGAAGGAGAGCATGTTCGCCTTCATCACCGGCCGTCCGGATCTGCTTGGATCTCCTTATCCATTTCAAAAAGCCGGCGATTCGGGAATTATGATCTCGGATTTGCTGCCGAAAATCAGAGAAATTGCAGGTGAATTGACGTTCATTCGGACCATGCATACCGACGAGGTAGGGCATGCGGCCGCGGAGTTATTCCTGCAGTCGGGATTCGCGCGGGTCGGCAGGCCCAGCTTCGGCTCCTGGGTCTCCTACGGTCTCGGCACGATGAACAAGGACCTGCCTGCCTACGTGGTGCTCTCTGCCTCCCCGACCTACAACGGCAGCAATACGTGGACCAGCGGCTTTCTTCCGGCAGCACATCAGGGCGTGCGGCTCCGAAGCGGGCCAGAGCCCCTGTTCTACCTGTCGAACCCCCCGGGTATCACT
>JAWXCM010000219.1:0-13606 GCA_034408745.1 Bryobacteraceae bacterium | reverse complement strand
CAGAGCCGCCCGGCGCCGACGCGGAGTTTTCCACTGTCGCCATAGAGCCGCCCTTAGTCGCAATCGAACCCACCGGGTAAGGGAAACAAGCACTGCGGGCGTTTCGCAGAATCCGAAATAGCCGCGCCAGCCCCGCATATACGGGGCCAGTTCCTCTATTGTCGTCTCCAGACTGACGCCCTTGGCCCGGCGCGTGATTTCCCGGACTCGCTGCTTAAACCGATCCAAAGCCTTGGGCGCAATGACGCGCTTGACCTCCGGACCAGCCGTGAAGCTGAATCCAAGAAACTTCCGCTCCTGCGGACGTGCCACCGCACTCTTCGCCTCATTCACCTTGAGCTTGAGCTTTTGCGTGATGAATCGCGTAACGCTTTCCATCACCCGTTGCCCCGCCCGCTCGCTGCGAACGTAGATATTACTATCGTCCGCATACCGAACAAAACGGTGGCCCCGGCGCTCCAACTCCCGGTCGAGTTCGTCGAGCACGAGGTTACTGAGCAGTGGGGAAAGCGGACCCCCTTGCGGAGTCCCTTCCACGCTCGGGCTCACCAGCCCATTCTCCATCACTCCCGCATTCAAGAATGCGCGGATGACCCTCAGCAGCCGCTTGTCCTCGACCCGTTTGGCGATCTGGCCCATCAGTTTGTCGTGGTTGACTCGATCAAAGAATTTCTCCAAATCGAGATCAACACACCAGCCGTGACCCTCGGCGATATACTTCTGCGCCTGTGCCACTGCTTGATGAGCCGACCGTCCCGGCCGGAACCCGTAGCTGTAATCTGAAAATGTCCGGTCCCATTGCCTTTGCAGAACCTGCATCACCGCCTGCTGGATGAATCGATCCAGCACCGTTGGGATACCAAGCTTGCGCACCCCTCCGTCCGGCTTGGGGATTTCCACCCTCCGCACCGGTTGCGGTTTATAGGTCCCATTCAGCAATCGTTCCCGGATGGCTGGCCAGTGCTGTTTCAGGTAATCGGCGATGCCGCCGACGGTCATCCCGTCAACGCCCGGACTACCCTTATTGGCCTTCACCCGCTTTAATGCCGCCTCCAGATTTGCTCGCTCACATACTTCCTCCATTAATCGATTCGTGCTAGCTGGGCTGTCGGGTCCATGCGTCGCCCGAGACGATTCAGCCTCTTCTCCGCCAGCCTCCCGGGCTTCACCCGTCAGCTCAGCCGAGAAGTCCAATTGCATCTGGATGTTCCGCTGCTTGTCGTCCTTGAGACTCATGGCCTACTGGCCTCTCCTTCTCGTTCGGGCCTTCGACCATAGTTCCCGGCTTGGCCTATCCATTGCTCCGCCTTTCGGTGTTCGGAGTGCCTCACTAGCCTTGCCGACGTCATGATCTAATACGCCCTCTGCTGACTTCTGCTCCGCGGTCAGATTGCCTTTCGACAATCTCAGTCGCCGGAGCGACACGGAGCAGATCTCCTGGGGTAAGTTCAGCCGCCTTCCGTGCACAGCCGCCGCATCTACGCTTCGCACCTTTGATGGATATGGACTTCGCGGTAAGTCGCCCGCTCGTCCGGCGCTTGCGCCTTGTATCCGGTTTTTGTCCATCGGCTCGCACATTTGATCCTTGCTTCTTTCAGACCCCGCCTCGCGACGGTAGCCCTTGCATCTCACTAGGCCTTCACCTCCATCAGGTTGGCCGGAAGACTTTCACCTCCAAGCTGCTGAACATGCCCAGCACACGACCAACGCCGACGGGCGCGCCCATCGCGATGGACTGACGCCGGAGTCCATGGAGATCTCCGGAGTGGCGGGATGGTACGTGCGGCATTTTATGAATCGTGCCACTGTCAGAGGTCAGAGCTTTCGAAAGCAGGGCGTCGACCGGGTCCGGGATCAGGTTGCCGCCTGCGGTGGCTGGCTGGTCATCACCAGCCGGGACAGTTCGTTGCCGTCGCTTATCGAAACGGGCCGGCGTACCGAACGGATGTGGCTCGACGCACGCGAGCGAGGGATCGCCATCCATCCGATGACGCAGATGCTCGAGGAGAAACCATTCCAGGGTCGTGTCGCATCCGCCCTCGGAGTGAGCGGCGACGTTCAGTTCATTCTGCGGGTTGGCTATGTGAAGCGATATCCCGCCCCCACCAGCCTGCGCGTGCCCGTCACCGCCATTCTCCGGACATGAGTCAAGCGAAACACAGCTCCGCCCTGGTATGAGTCAAGCTCCTGCACACCGTGAACGGGCTCTTCTCTGCCAGATGCATCCTGGCCGTTTCCGTCGCTGGAGCCTGGTATCCATTTCGACTTGCGGCCGTCCTGACCGGAACTGGTGCACGTCGAATGCGCGGTAACGCATGAACGTTGGATCATGACCGTCGACGAAGTGAAGTAAGGAGTCCAACCGTAGCCGATACTCCTGACGCGCCGCTGGTCAAACGGCCACTCCGATGCCATTGCAGTGAGGCATCCGGCTTCAGCCTCGGAGAGAAGGGCCGCGCTGGCGTCCGCGAGCACCGGGACGACGCGTGGCGCCTCAGGTCCGAGGACGACCGAATTCCAGCGTATCGCGTTTGGTCGCGGCTCCGAAAACGGCAGGCCGAGATTCGTTAATTTCAATCCGGTTACATTACTGTGACGAATCTATATTATACTGTCTGGCAACTTCCGAAAGGAGTTGTCTCATGACAGCCTTGTCGCTTTGCCGCGTGGGGGCAGCATTCCTGCTGGCGGCCGCATCTCTCTCGAGCCAGTCGATTACTGGCAACATCACGGGAACCATCACCGATTCGTCCGGCGCCGCCATTCCGGGCGCGAAGGTCGCGGTGGTGAATACTGAAACTGGCATCCGGGTCGATGTCGAAACGGATTCGGGTGGAAACTACACCGCGGCGCTGCTTCCCCGCGGAACTTACTCGCTCGATGCGAGCGCAACCGGATTCAAGCGGTCGACGCGCGCGGGGATGCTGGTCCAGATTCAGCAAACCATTCGAGTCGATATCCAACTGACCGTCGGAGAGATGTCGGAATCCGTCATGGTGAATGCCGACGCGGTGACGCTCGATACCGAAAGCGCGACTCTCGCCAAGATCGTCGATAACCGATCCATCGTCAACCTGCCTCTGAACACGCGCAACGTGTACGCTCTGGTGTTCCTGACACCTGGCGTGACGGGCAGCGTGGGCAACAGCTACGGGGAGATGCGCTACTCGGTGAACGGCGCGAGGGCGCGCACCATGGACACTCTGATTGACGGCGTCACGGCGGCGCATCCCACGGTGAACGGTTTCGCGGGGATCAGCGTGTTCCCTTCGGTGGACGCGATTGAGGAGTTCAAGCTGATGGGCGCGAACTACCCGGCCGAGTTCGGGCGGAGCCTGGGCAGCGTGCTGAACGTGGTGTTCAAATCGGGCACGAATCAGTTCCATGGAACGGCGTACGAATTTCTGCGCAATTCGAAGCTGGATTCGAACAATTTCTTCGACAACGCTCGCGGGCGTCAACTGTCCAGCTTTAAGAGGTCGCAGTTCGGCGGCGTGTTCCACGGACCAGTGGTGAAGAACAAGACGTTCTTCATGGTTTCGATGGAAGGCCTGCGGGAACGCAGCGCGGCGGTGGGCGTGTTTACCGTCCCCACTGATCTGGAGCGGCGCGGCGACTTTTCGCAGACCCGGGTGGCGAACGGCACTCTGATTCAGATTTTTGACCCGGTGACGACGCGAGCGAATCCCTCAGGCAGCGGCTTCATCCGCGACGCCTTCGCGGGTAATGTGATTCCGCCCTCGCGCTTCGATCCGGTGGCGCAGAACGTGCTGAAGTTCTATCCGGCACCGAACACTCCAGCCACCGGCGTGACCAACCAGAACAACTACGCCAACAGCGTCTCGCGTCCGCTGAACATGACGATGTCGGACTATCGTCTGGATCAGGTGATTTCGACGAGGCAGCGGATTTTCGGGCGCTACTCGACGCGGCTGAACGAAAATGCCGCCCCGGCGTATTTCCCGAAAGATCAGCAGATCGCGGAAGGCAGGATTGTTCAGGAAGATCACGTTCATGGCGGGGTAGTGGACTACACCTACACACTTTCTCCCACGATGATCCTGAATACTCGCGGAGGCGTGGCGCGGACGCTGTATGTTTTCGCCAACCAGGGACTGGGCTTTGCGCCGTCAGCCCTGGGACTGCCGAAGGCGTTTGATACGGCAGTGGACTTCCTGATGTTCCCGGGCTTCAGCCCCAGCGGCGGGTATCGGGGCCTGGGCGGCGGCGATCACCGGCGCAACGGCTTCATCAGCTACACCAGCGCCACCAGTCTGTCGAAAATCATGGGGGCGCATAACCTGAAGATCGGCACCGATATCCGGTTGATGCGGGTAAATACCAATGAGGCGCGGTCTGCCGGCAGCTTCAGCTTCGGCGCGGGCTCGACGCAGGGCCCGAATCCGCAGGTGGCGAGCCCGACGGCGGGCAACGGTCTGGCCTCGATGATTCTGGGGGTCGGCAGCGGCGGCACCATCCAGAACACGTATAAGAACGTCGCCACGCAAAGTTGGTATCTGGCCGGGTACGTCCAGGACGACTGGCGGATCAGCCGCAAACTGACGGTGAACCTGGGTTTGCGCTGGGACGTGGACCTGCCTCGGACTGAGCGGTATGACCGGACGAACATCTTCGACACCAACATTCCGTCTCCGGCAGCCTCGGCGCTGCCCGGCCTGAAGGGTGGACTGGTGTTCATGAATGTGAACGGCCAGCCGCGCACGCAGTTCGACAAGGACCTGAACAACTGGGCTCCGCGCTTCGGGCTCAGCTGGCAGCCGGAGTCAAAGACGGTGATCCGGTTGGGCTACGCGATGGTCTACGGACCGTCGCAGCAAGCGGCCGCCGGCACCATCGGCACGATGGGGTTCCGCGCGGACAACAGTTGGGTGACGTCGCTGGATGGCGGGTTGACACCGGCCAGCTATCTGCGCAATCCGTTCCCGAACGGCTACACCTCGCCCATCGGATCCAGACAGGGCTTGCTGACGCAGTTTGGTGACCGCATTGAAGCCGCCACGCGCGACGCGGTTGCACCGTACACGCAGCAGTTCAACGTGAATGTGCAGCGCGAACTGCCTTTTGGCAGCACGCTGGAAGTGGCGTATGTCCGGACGCGGGGTTTCTATCTGCACCGCAACGACGAAGGCGGGCTGAGCCTGAACCAGTTGGATCCGCAGTACATGGCGCTGGGACCGCGGCTGAATGAGCAGGTGGACAATCCGTTCCTGGGCAAGTTCAGCGGCGGTATTCTGTCGGCGGCGCGGGTGACGCGGGCGCAGTTGCTCCGCCCGTTCCCGCAGTTCACCGACATCATCCCCATCTACTCAGTGGGCGCGCGGAGCTGGTATGACTCAATGCAGGTGACGCTGAACAAGCGCTTCTCGCACGGTCTTCAGGCGAACCTGGCGTACACGTGGTCGAAGAATCTGGATGAGGGCATGAGCCACCAGAACAGCTACGACATCCGGGCCCAGCGCGCGGTGGCGGATATCGACGTGGCCCACCGGCTGACCATCGCTTATGTGTATGAAATGCCTTTCGGCCGGGGACGGCAGTTTGGCACCAACTGGTCAAAGACGCTGGATCTGATCGCCGGCAAGTGGCAGGTGAACGGGATCACCACGCTGTCCAGCGGCACTCCGCTGGGTATTTCGGCCAGCAACACGGCGAACATTTTCGGCATGGTCACGCGGCCGAACAACAACGGCAAGAGCGCGAAGAAGGACGGCCCGGTAGACCAGAGGCTGGATGCGTACTTTGACAAGTCAGTCTTCAGCCAACCTTTGCCGTTCACCTTTGGCAACCTGAGCCCGAGACTGCCCGACGTGCGCAACGACCGGATCTACAACTTCGACATCTCGTTGTTCAAGGACTTCGTTGTGACGGAGAAGATGCGGCTGCAGTTGCGCGGCGAAGCGCTGAACGCCTTTAACACGCCTCGTTTCGGCGGACCCAACACCAGCGTGACCTCAGCCGCGTTTGGTGTAATCACGGGTATGGGGAACTCTCCCCGGCAAATCCAGATGGGTCTGAAGCTGATCTTCTGATCAACGCCCGGAGGGGACCAGCTACTCGCGCCGCCGGACTTCCCGGTGGAGCAGGTAGCTGGTCTCCGTGGGCACTCCGCTCTTGTACTTCACCTTCAGCAAGACCTGGTAGTATCTCGGCATCTTCCCGGAAGTCCCCTTCAGCTTGCTCACCAGCACGGCCGCGAAGCGCGGATCAGTAAACGCGTCCACCGCCCCCATCCGTCCGAAGGTACGCATCAAGACATCACTACTGATATGCTGTGATGTATGCGCACGACACTGAGCCTCGACGATGATGTTGCCGCCCTGCTGGAACAGGTACGTCTGGCCAGAGACACCACGTTCAAACAGGTGGTGAACGAAGCTCTCCGGGAAGGTCTCGCCCGCCTGAGCGCACCTCCGGAGAGGCGTGTCTTTCGTACCCGCTCCGTCGATCTGGGGAGTTGCCGCTACCCCAGCCTTGATAATGTTTGGGACGTCCTGGATGACGCCGAGCGAAGTGAGACCGGAAGATGATTCTGGTGGACGTGAATCTGCTGGTTTATGCCTGGGACCGGAGGGCGCCACAGCACGAATCAGCGGCTAAGTGGCTGGATGCCAGACTGAGCGAATCCACCCGCGTGGGCCTCCCCTGGGAGTGCCTGCTCGGGTTCATGCGCCTGGTCACTAATCCCCGCATCTACGAGTCGCCTGCCACGGTGAACCTCGCCTGGGGCCAGGTGGAGCACTGGCTCAGCGCGCCCAATGCCTGGATACCGCTGCCAGGCCCCCGCCACCAGGAGATTCTGGGACGTCTCCTGACCAGACTCGGCGGGGGAGCCAAGCTGATTCCCGACGCCCACCTGGCTGCCCTCGCCATCGAACATGGCCTCGACCTCTGCTCGACGGATGGAGATTTCGCCCGCTTCGACCAGTTGCGATGGGTTAACCCGCTGACGCATTCTGAATAGTCCATCCCGCACCGTTCGCCGCCCCGGATGGGCCTGAGAGCGGGGGACCAGCTACTCGCGCCGCCGGACTTCCCGGTGGAGCAGGTAGCTGGTCTCCGTTGGCACTCCGCTTTTGTACTTCACCTTCAGCAAGACCTGGTAGTATCTGGGCATCTTCCCGGAAGTCCCCTTCAGCTTGCTCACCAGCACGGCCGCGAAGCGCGGATCAGTAAACGCGTCCACCGCCCCCATCCGTCCGAAGGTGCTGTTGCTGGCGAAGATCAGCACGTCGGTGTTCCCCAGCGGGCCGGAGGCATGCGTCACCAGTACGCCCCCCTCGCCATCTTCGGCGAAGAAGCCGGAGGTATCGCGATACGGGACCAGTTCCGGCTCGCCCGGACGCGGGTTCCGGACGCGGAAGCCCTCGGGCGTCTCGCGGATTTCCAGCGAGACCGGCAGGCTTCCGAGGCGCTCGCCGAAACTGCGGGGCGGGCCGAGCAGGAGCACGTTGGCATCGGCCATTTGCTGCCACAGCAACTGGCTGCTCCGAACCAGCGACAGGAGAGGCTGGCGGGGTCCAATACGGCGGCCCAGCAGGAAGGCCGCATTCACGTCGGCGACGGCGGCGTAGTAGTGGACGGGGCGGACCTCAGGCGAACCGGACTGACGCAGCAGCGACTGCACCTGCGCGGACTGGGTTAGCGCATCCGGGTTGTCGATGGCCGGGTCCCGGAACAAGGTCTTGTCGCGGAACTGGAGGAACAGAGGGTCGCCAAAGGAAACCAGCAAAGGCCGCCCTGCGCTGGTAAAGGGCTTCCAAATTTCGTCGAGCTCGGGAGTCCACGCCAGGGCGGCGGGCGCGGGTTGCCGGTTGACGAGCACCCAGGCAAGCGTCGCGACCAGCAGCGCGGCCAGCAGCAGCGAGACGATGCGCCAGTGATTCCGCGCGGGGGCGACAACCTCTTCGTCCACCGGGGAGGGGAGTTCTTCCGCTACCGGATTATCCGCGGGCTCCGCCAGAACGGCGGGGCGCGGCACGCAAACGACCTTCAGCCGCCCCTTCGGAAGGTCCAGCATCAGGGCATCGAGACGGCCTTCCTGACGGTAGTACTCGGCCAGCTTCTGGCGCAGGCGACCGACCTGGATACGGACGGTGGAATCCTGGCGGGGATCGTAGCCAGGGGGCTTGGCGAAGGCGTCCACCCCGATGGTGTATTCCTTCAACTGGCTGTCGCCGCCGAGCGCGGCATGGTCCACCATGTACTTCAACAAACGGCGCGAAGAGGGGGCGTTGCGAAAGGTTTCACTCTGGAGAACGGCCTCCGCGCACTTCGACAAATCGTGATCCTGCCCCCGAACCATTGCCTTACAGCTTAAATCAAGTCCGGGAACCGTTGCATACCATGATTAGTTTCAGCAGGTTAGAGCCGCTACCTGGACGCTAACCGCAGCACTACCCTGCACCTGGCTGACACGCGGCGAATCGGCGGTAGTCTCAAGAGCGCAGATGCCATCCCTGTCCCGCAGAACCCTGATGTTCGGCCTGACCACGCTGCCGGTGCTGGCGCAGTCCGATGCCTCAGACACCGCCGTGAATGATCCGGACCACATCGCCAAGCTGGCCGATGACGCCCTGTGGAAACTGGAACTGGGCGACATCGCCGAGGTCCGCACCTTCCGGTACACCGGTCTGCCGCGCGGCGCCAGCAAGGATCCGTTGATCCTGTACGGCTACAGCTACGTCCCGAAGAAGCTGGACCGGACGAAGCGGCACCCGATGCTGGTACTGATTCATGGCGGGGTCCACAGCAACCACATGACCGGCGGTCCGGCGAACGCCGCCACCATCGTGCGGGAGATGCTGGAACAGGGCTACGTGGTGGTGGCTCCGGATTACCGAGGCAGCACGGGCTATGGGGATCCGTACAAGAACGCCATCGACTACGGCGGCCGGGAGAACGACGACGTGCTGGGAGCGCGCGACTGGATGGTAGAGCGTTATCCCTTCATCGACCCGGCGCGCACGGGCCTGGTGGGCTGGAGCCACGGGGGCATGATCGGGCTGTTCAACCTGTTCTTCCACCCCGGCAAGTACGCCTGTGCCTATGCTGGAGTGCCGGTGAGCGATCTGATTGAGCGCCGGCGCTATCTGAAGTCCATGGTCAGCACGATGGAGAAGAGCGCGGGCGAGGCGGCTTCGAAGGATGATGAGGAGTACCGGAAGCGCTCGCCGGTGACCCATGTGGCCCGGCTGAGCCGTCCCCTGCTGGTGCATGGCAACACGTCGGACCGGACGGTCCACATCACCGAAGTGCGGAATCTGGTGGACGCGCTGAAGGCGGCGGGCCGCGAGTTTGAGCACAAAATCTATGAGGATGCTCCCGGTGGGCATCACTTCAATCGAATCGACACCCGGCTGGCAGTCCAGTCGCGAACTGAAGTCTATGCATTTCTGAGGAAGCACCTGAAACCATGACGTTCCGAAACTGCATTGCCATCCTGCTCATTCTTGCCGCCTCGACCGCGGCAGCCTGGGCCCAGACCAGCGGTACGATTAGTGGGGTAATCCGCGACGACAGCGGCGCGGTAGTAGCCGGCGCGAAGGTGCTGGCCATCTCCGCCAATACCGGCGAGCGCCGGGAGGCCACCACCGCCACCACGGGGCAGTATACGTTTCCCTTCCTCGCGCCGGGTAGCTACCGGATTGAAGCGTCGCTGACGGGTTTCGCCACCAGCATCGGCACGGCGGTTCTGGGCGTCACGGAGCGTCTGGGTCTGGACTTCACGCTGCAACCGGCGAGCGTGGCCGAGTCAATCAATGTGACCTCGACCGCTCCGCTGCTCCAGACCGAGTCAGCGGCGCTGGGGCGGGTTGTAGACGGCGGCGCGGTAAAGGAACTGCCGCTGTCCACGCGCAATTTCACGCAGTTGCTGGCGCTGTCGCCGGGTACCTCGGGTCCGCTGAACGACGCGGGAGCGCTGGGCCGTGGCACGCAGAATATCTCGTCGGGGGGCGCGCGGCTGGGCTCGAACTCGGTCTACATCGACGGCGTGGACGCGGTGAACATTCACAGCAACACTTCAAACGAGAACGCCTTCGCGTCAAACGGGCTGGTGGCTCCGTCACCCGAAGCGATTCAGGAGTTCAAGGTGCAGACCGGCCTGTACGACGCGCAGAGCGGCCGCAGCGGCGGCGCGGCGGTGGTTCTGGTGACGCGCTCCGGAACGCCGGAATTCCACGGGACGCTGTTTGAATTCTTCCGCAATAACGAAATGAACGCGAACAGCTTCTTCTTCAATTCCACCGGCAGCAGCCGTCCTGTACTGAAGCAGAACCAGTTCGGTGGCAACATCGGCGGGCCGGTGGTTCGCAACAAGACCTTCTTTTTCTTCTCATATCAGGGCACACGGCAGCGGAACGGGCTGTCGGGTTCGAGTTCACTGAACCTGCCCCAGATTCCGCTCGACCGGAGCCGGGCGTCTCTCGGCCGGGCCTTCGGCGGTCTGCGTGGCACCCGCGGAGGTCCCACGATTCTCGCCGACGGGTCGAACATCAACCCGGTCTCGCTGGCGCTGCTGGGGCTGCAGTGGGAGAACGGGCAGTATGTGATTCCCTCGCCGCGGACCACCGCGGTGGGCGTGAATTACACCGTCTCGATTCCCGCGCGCTACTCGGAGAACCAGTTCATCTCCAACGCGGACCATCAGCTCACCTCGCGCAATCGGCTGGTGTTCAAGTCGATTGTGTCGGAACAGCCAACTTTCCAGCCGCTGCCGGCGGCCACCATTCCGGGCTTCGGCACGACGCAGGATTTCAAGAGCCGGCTGTTCAGCCTTACCGACACGCACGTGTTCACGTCGAACCTGGTGAATGAAGCCCGCATGGGCGTATCGCGGCTGTTCGGCGCGGTGGTGCAGGAGAACCAGATCCCGCTGAAATCCATCGGGATGGAGCGGTTTAACTCGTCGGTATTTCCGGATATTCCGCAGATTATCGTCACCGGCGTGTTCAACATGGGCTACAGCGTGAACGCCGACCAGGGCGTGGCGCAGGACACATACCACTTCGCCGACACGCTGAGCTGGACCCGTGGGAAGCACAACATCCGCGGCGGCGTGGAGTTGCGACGCTACATCGACGACTACTATTCGAACAACCGCTTCCGGGGAACGCTGACGATGCAGAGCCTGGGCGATTTCCTGACCGGCCTGAACGGCGGCCCCATCGCTGAAGGCGGCAACGGCACGGGCTTCAGCAACATCAACAGCTCCAGCGTAGCCAGCGGCGTTACGGATCGAATGGACCGCATCACGGACTTCGCGCTGTTCGTGCAGGACGACTGGAAGATCACGTCGCGGCTGAGCGTGAATCTCGGCGTGCGCTGGGATTATCTGGGCTACCCGACGGACAAGCTGGGCCGCAACGGCAGCTTCGACACGCGGCTGTATCAGCCTGCGCCGCCAAATGGCTCAAGCACGGCGGGTTTTGTGCAGAACGCCTCCACCAGAAAGGCGATCCCGGGTATCCCGAAGGTCTCAGACACTCTGATCGACAACGATCCCTCGCGCAACTTCGCCCCGCGTTTCGGCGTGGCGTGGAAGGTGACGGAGAAGCTCGCTGTGCGCGGCGGATACGGCATTTACTATGACCGGCTGTCGAACCAACTGGGTCTGCTGGAGGCGCTGTCTCTGCCGGGCTACGTCCGCACGGAACTCACCGGCGCGGCCAACATCAGCTACTCGCTGGCGAACCCGTTCCCGACACTGCCCCTGGCATCCGCGTTTCCTGTGACGCCGTTGCTTTACGGAGCGCCCTACACCACCGCCCGGCCGGCCATCGGCCTGAACGCGGTGGACCCCACGCTGAAGACTCCGTATTTGCAGCAGTGGGGACTGAATCTGCAATACCAACTGACGGCGAGCAACCTGATTGAGATTGGCTACGTGGGCACCAAGGGCTCGCGGCTGGCCACCCAGAGGCTGATCAACCAGCCCATTCTGGCTACGCCGGAGCGCCCGGTGAACGGGCAGACGACCAGCACCACGGCCAACGTGCAACTGCGCGCTCCGTACGTGGGCTTCTCCCCAACCGGACTGGTGTGGCTGGAAACGTCGACCGATTCCCGGTTCAATTCGCTGCAGGCGAGCTGGACGCGGCGCATGTCGAAGGGCCTGCGGCTACTGACGTCGTATACGTGGGCCAAGTCTCTGGATAACAACTCGGGCTCGGGCACGGGCGCGACGTTCACCGGCCTCGACGGCGACCAGACACGGCTCAGTTTGAATCGCGGCCCGTCTGACTATGACCGCGCGCACCGCATGGTGATCAACTTCAGCTACCTGATTCCCAGCCCGGGCTTCGGCAAACGAATCCTGGGAGGATGGCAGTTGGCGGGCGTGGCGATCGCGCAGACCGGTACGCCGATCAGCATTCTGGATTCCAGCGGCGCGGCGCTGTACGGCACCGCCACCAGCCGCGCGAGTTGGGCCCCCGGGGCGACGGTGGAGACGGCGACGAAATCGGGCCGGACGCAGGATCGTCTGACCCAGTACTTCAACACGGCGGCGTTCGTTCGGGCTGGCAATGGTTTCGGCGACACGGGACGGGGCATCCTTCGCGGACCGGCCCAGCGGAACATCGATCTGTCGGTAAACAAAGACATTGCGATCCGGGAAAAGATCCATGCTGAATGGCGGACGGAGTTCTTCAACATGCTGAATATTGTGAACTTCGCAAATCCGGGCAGCGGCATCACCGCGGCCACCTACGGCGTGATCCGCAACACGACGGGGAATCCCCGCGTCATCCAGATGGCGTTGAAGCTGGTCTTCTAACGATGGCTGCGGGAACCCGGAGTTCATCCTCCGGCACGCTCTGCGCCCAGGTGCTGATCGCCATCGCGCGGGCATAGGGCTGGGCGTGGTGTATCCACAAACCGGCGCCGGGATGAAGCCGTTGGGCGATGCGTTCATCAGGCTGATTCAGATGATCATCGCGCCGATCATCTTCTGCACGGTGGTGAGTACGCTGGCGGTTGTGAACCTGGCTCAGCCGGGCGCGGGGATGTACATCAATGCGACCACACTGGACCAGAGCGCGGTGAAGGCGTACGCGGGTCCGGGCAAGATGAAAGGCACGGTGGATTTCCTGCTGGACATCATCCCCACCACGTTTCTGGATGCCTTCACCAAAGGGGAGATTCTCCAGGTTCTGCTGCTGGCGGTGTTGACCGGGCTGGCGCTACAGGTGTGCGGAGGCCGGGCGAATATCGTGTTCCAGTTTTCTGGAGCAGGCATCCGAGGTGCTGTTCAGGATTGTGGGCCTGATGATGAAGGTGGCTCCGCTGGGCGCGTTCGGCGCGATGGCGTTCACCATCGGCAGCTATGAGATGCAGAGTCTGCTGTCGCTGGCTCGTCTGATGGCGGCGTTCTATCTGACGTGTCTGGTGTTCATCTTCGTGGTTCTGGGGCTAATTGGGCGAGCGCACTGATTCAGCATCCGGCGTTTCCTGAAGTACATTCGCGAGGAGCTGATGATTGTGCTGGGCACGTCGTCGTCGGAGGCGGCTCTGCCACGCATGATCGCGCGGATGGAGAGCCTCGGGGCGGGGGCCCGGACGGTGGGACTGGCGATTCCGACGGGAT
>JAWXCM010000218.1:0-9360 GCA_034408745.1 Bryobacteraceae bacterium | reverse complement strand
GAGTGACGTAGAGTCGCGAGCCGTCGGGCGACATGGCGAGAGCGAACGGCAGCCGTCCGACCTTCGTGCTGGCAATCACCCGGCGCTTTGCCGCGTCGATGGTGACTACTCGGAAGTTGGCCTGGTCCGCCACGTACAGCCGGCCACGCTGGCGGTCCAGCACGAGGTCACCGGTGTAGCTGTCTTTGAATCCATTCACGTTGAGGTTGACGGCCGGGCCTTTGGTCATGCCTAAACGCACTCGGCCGGAGTTGCCCTCCGATGACCACAGGTTGCCCGAGCCATCGAAGGCAAGGCCCATGAACACGCTGCGCCAGTCGTCATCGTCGTCATCGGCCGGCTCGCCACGGCGCCTGGTGCGCAGGCGGTCCGCCGAGCCGTTCTGAATGATCGTAATGGAGAAGCCGTTGGGGCCACCGTCGGCCGATGCGGCCACTGTGCCGTCGTCATTCACGGCAATGCCGAACGTGCCGGAGCCGGTCATGAAGTGCGTGCCGACCGGCGAGAGTAACCTACCGCCGGGCAGCACTGTGTTCTCAGGTTTGGCGTGAGCGGGCCGCGTGCCTGCGGGTGCCGTATAATCTGCCGCCACCGCGCATGACAGCGCGGTTACCGCCAGGATGAGGGAGCGCACTACACGATTATGTCTTTAACCACCGTGCCGGCTACATCGGTGAGCCGGAAGTTGCGGCCACTGTAGAAGTGCGTCAGCTTTGTGTGGTCGAGCCCAAGCTGGTTCAGCACGGTGGCGTGCAGATCATGCACGTGGACCTTCTTCTCTACCGACTGGAACCCGAAGTCGTCCGTCGCGCCGTAGGTGAAACCCTTCTTAAAGCCACCGCCTGCTACCAGGTACGTGAAGCCGTGGTTGTTGTGGTCGCGGCCGTTCTGCACCTTCACCAGACCGCCTACTTCGACAGCCGGCGTTCTGCCGAACTCGCCGCCGATCAGCACCACGGTTTCTTCGAGCAGGCCGCTTGCCTTCAAATCCTGCAGCAGCGACGCGATGGGGCCATCGGCCTGCGCGGCCAGCGGGCGGTGCAGTTCGATGTCGTCGTGGTTGTCCCAGGGCTGGAAGTTGCCGAAGTAGACCTGCACCATGCGGACACCGCGCTCAATGAGCCGGCGGGCCATCAGACAGCCGCGGCCAAAGTCGTGGCTGCCGTAGCGCTCGCGGACGGCCTCGGGCTCCTTCGTAATGTCGAAGGCGTCGGGCGCTTCGGTCTGCATGCGATACGCGATCTCGGCCGACTGGATGGCCGATTCCAACTGGGTGTCCTTGCCTTCCTTCGCCAGGTGCATGCGGTTCAGCTTCTCGAGTAAGTCGAGCTCTTTGCGCTGCTGTTCCGGTCCCTGATGCTCATTGCGGATGTTGGCGATGAGCTTCTTTGTTTCTTTCTCCTCGAGCGAGATGTAGGTGCCCTGATGGACGGCGGGCAGGAAACTGGACGCCCAGAGCTGCGGACCGATAACCGGGAAGCCAGGGCACAGAACGATATACCCCGGCAGGTTCTGGTTCTCAGTGCCGAGCCCGTATGTCAGCCACGAACCCATCGAGGGCCTGCCGACGAGCTTGTCGCCGGTGTTGAGCATGAGCAGCGATGGCTCGTGGTTGGGGAGCTCAGTGTACATAGACCGGATGACGGTCAGATCATCGACCATGGAGCCGAGCTTTGGGAATATCTCACTGACTTCGATGCCGCTCTTGCCGTACCGTTTGAACTCGAAGGGCGAGCGGAGCAGGTTGCCCGTCTTGCGCTCCGTTTTGAGATTGCCGGTGGGCATGGGCGTACCGTGATGCTTCGTCAGCATCGGCTTAGGGTCGAAGGTGTCTACCTGCGAGGGGCCGCCGTTGAGGAACAGATAGATCACCCGCTTCGCTTTCGGTGCGAAGTGGGAGGGCTTGGGGGTCAGCGGGTTCTCCGCGCCCATCACGGACTGCAGTCCCACCAGGCCGAAGCCGCCACCGATAGTCGAGAGGAGATCGCGTCGTGTCATTTCAGTCCGTAAACAGGAATTCGTTGGAGCTTAAGAGGACTCTGGCGTAGCTGGCCCAGTCCTTCGATTCTTCGATGTACTGGATGCCCGACGTCAGTTCTGTCGGGTCGGGGACGCGGTGGAAGACAGCGCGGTACATCGCGGTGATGCGGTCTTTCGGGTCGCCGGAGAAACGGTCTGCCAGTGCCTTGGCCTGCTTCTCCACGAAGTCGCTGTTCATGAACCAGAGCCGCTGGAGCGGCACGTTGGTGATGATGCGGGATTCGCTGGTGTTGTTGGGATTGGGGAAGTCGAACAGCGCGAGCGTGCCGTCCATCTTGCGGCGGCTGATGAATCCGTAGACGGTACGCTTGTAGTTCTTCTCGTCAAAACGAAGCGGCTTCTCGCCGGGCTTGGTGTCGAGCGTTCCGGACACAAACAGGATGGAATCGCGGAGCGCTTCCACGTCGAGCCGGTTGCGGTTGAAGCGCCACAGATACTGGTTCGCTCCGTCCTTTGCCGCGTTCGCAGCGCTGTCTTCGGTGGAGCGCTGGTAGGTGTCGGACAGCATGATCTCGCGGTGCAGCTTCTTCACCGACCAGCCGTCCTGCACGAACGTGCCTGCCAGATAGTCGAGCAGTTCCGGGTGCGTGGGACGTTCACCGAGCTGACCGAAGTTGCTGGCGGTGGCAACGATGCCGACGCCAAAGTGGTGCTGCCAGACGCGATTCACGAAGACTCGCGCGGTGAGGGGATTGTTGGGGTCGGCGATGGCTTCGGCGAGTTCTTCGCGGCCGCTGCCTTTGGAGAACGGCTTCCGGTTCTCGGGCGACAGGATCGCAAGGAAGCGGCGCGGGGCGATCTCGCCCTGATTGTTGCGATCTCCGCGGATCGATATCTTGACGTCGGCTGGTTTGACCCGGTCGGAGATCACCTGCAGGTGCGGATACTTTTCCGGCAGCTCTTTCTTCAGCCGCGCCAGTTCGGCTTTCTGATCCTTAATGTAGGTCTTCCAGGCGCCTTCCAGCCAGCGTTCGAGGCCCACCTTGTTGTAGTGGAACACTCCCTCATCGGTCTTGAAGAAGCCCGCCGAATCTTTTGTGGAGCGCTCAAAGAAGTCGCGCCAGAGCATGTACTTCCTGTGCTCGAGCGTTTCCAGCGTGGCGCCGGCGATCCTGCCGCGGTCGGGATCGACTCCGAGGGTGATCAGGTTCTTCTCGTCGATGCGCTTCTTCTCTTCATTGATGGCGACGATCTGGCGCTGAAACTCCATGGCGGATTCGCGCGTGACGGGGAGCTTCAGCCAGGGGTGATCCCATTTGCCTTTGGCCAGGTACTGCGTCATCCGCTCCAGCGTCTGCGTGTCGAGGCCGTCGGCCGGCTCCAGCTTTGCCGCGGCCAGGAGGTACTTCGCGGTCTGCGAGGCGAGGATCTCGGCGAGCATCTCGCGCTGTTTTTCGTAGAAGCGGTCGTTAACCTTTTCGAGCTCGTCGACCTGCTTTTTCTTTGCGGTCCAGTTGTCGACGACTTCCTTCGGCGCGAGGGAATACTCGTCGAACTTGGTGCTGCTAAACACGCCCTGGAGCGAGTAGAAGTCTTTGGTCGGGATGGGATCGAACTTGTGGTCGTGACAGGTGGCGCAGGCGACGGTCAGGCCGAGGAAGCCGCGTGAGGTGGCGTCGACGCGGTCGTCCTGCATCTCCGGGCTCAGCGCGTAAAAGCCGAGGCCTGCACGCTGGTCGATCTTGTCGCCGGCAAGCTGCGCCTTCACGAACTTGTCGTAAGGCAGGTCGGAGTTGAACGCGTCGATCACCCAGTTGCGATAGCGCCAGGCATTCGGGTGCAGCTCCTCCATGGTTGAGTTGAACTTGTCGTCGGAGTAGCGGGCGACATCAAGCCAGTAGCGGCCCCAGCGCTCCCCGTAATGCGTCGAGGCGAGGAGGCGGTCGATGACTTTGGCGAAGGCGTCGGGCGACTGGTCGGCCTGGAACGCGTCGACTTCCGAGGTGGTCGGGGGGAGGCCGATGAGATCGAGTGAGGCTCGGCGGATGAGGGTGCGCTTGTCGGCGCGGGCTACGGGCTTCAGCCCTTCCTTGTTCAGCCGCTGGGAGATGAAGCGGTCAATGGTGGCGTCAGGCGCGGGCTTTGGCACTGGCTGGAAGGACCAGAAGGCTCGCTGCTCAGGCGTGATGGTGTATTCCTTTGAAGTCTCGGTGGCGGGCTTGTCGCTGGGGGGCCAGAAGGCGCCTTTGTCGATCCAGGTTCGGAGCACGGCGACGTCGGCTTCGGGGAGTTTGCCCGAGGGCGGCATCTTCAGTTTGTCGTGCTGGTGCGTGATGGCCTGAATGAGGAGGCTTTGGTCGGCCTTACCCTCGACCAGTGCGGGCCCGGATTTACCGCCTTTGAGTATCGCTTCACGACTGTCGAGGCGCAGGCCGCCCATGGCGGACTGGCGGTGGCAAGCCCAGCAGTTCTTCGCCAGAACTGGGCGAACCTGCATTTCGAAATCGTGCCGAGCATCTTGTCCACACAGTGCGGCGAGGGTGACTACCCATAACAGGGCGAAGCGCTTCACGGTCCTATGATGCCCGATTTTGCGGCGGCGTGCAGAGAGACGGCGATTCGGGAGAGACTGTAACGTATGGGAATGGTTCTGGTGGCTGGGGCTACGGGCGCGCTTGGCCGGTGCGTTGTTGCGGAACTGAAGACGCAGGGCCACGAGGTGCGCCGTCTGGTCCGCCAAGGCGCGGGGGCACAGGACCGGACCGCCGACCTGCGGGACGCAGTGTCACTGCGCAAAGTAACTGACGGAGTCGACGCGGTGATCTCCTGCGCGGGGGCCTCAATGTCTCTGAACACGTGGGGCGACAGGACCGGGTTTCGCGAGGTGGACTGGCAGGGCAACTGCAATCTGCTGGCCGACGCCAAACGTCAAGCGGTGCCTAAGTTCGTCTATGTGTCGCTGGCGAATGGGCCGGAGCTGGCTCAGACGGAGTATGCGAAGTATCACGAGGCGTTTGTCGGGGAACTGGCGGGGTCGGGCCTGGAGTATGCGGTGGTTCGGCCAACCGGGTTGTTCTCCTTCTATCTGGAAATTCTGAACATGGCACGGCAGGGTCGCGGGGTGGCGATTAACGGCGGCTCGGCGAAAACCAACCCGGTTCATGAGATGGATGCGGCGAAGGCCTGCGTGGAGGCGCTGATACTCGGGCGGGTGGATATTCCGGTTGGCGGACCGGAGATTTTCACGCGGCGTCGGATCACGGAGATGGCTTTCGAAGCGCTGGGGGCGAAGCCGTCCGTGATGGCGGTTCCTGGGTGGGCGATGGCTCCGGTGCCGATGCTGATGAAACCGTTTAACCCACGGATTGCCGCGCTGGCCGAGTTTGGGATTGCGGTGTCGTCGATGGACTGCGTGGCTCCGCAGGATGGCGTCCGGAAGCTTGGCGACTATTTCCGACAGAATGTGAGCAGCGACTCTGTTCGAGCCAGTCATGCCTGAGACGTTGGCGGCGAGGTTGAGGTAAGAATTTGAGCGGGACTATGTTTGAGCCGAAGGCGCTTGCGTTTCTTCGGGAGTTGAAGGAGAACAACGATCGGGAGTGGTTTCAGCCTCGTAAGGACGAGTATGAGGCTTTGTTGCGTGGGCCGACGATGGCGACGGTCGAGGCGCTGAATCAGGTGCTGCCGCCGGAGTATGTTACCGACCCGGGTAAGTCGGTGTATCGGATTTATCGGGATACCCGGTTTGGTGAGGACAAGACTCCTTACAAGACTCATGTCGGAGCGCTGCTTTGGCACCAGCGGCTGGGGAAGGACGGCGGGGCGGGGCTCTATTTTCACCTTTCCACCGATGAGTTTTTGATTGCCGCCGGGCTTTATCATTGCTCGAATGAGTTGCTGCTGAAGGTCCGGAATCATATCGCGGCGGAGCATGCGGCACTTACTAAGTTGCTCCGGAGGAAGCCTGTCCGGGAGATGTTTGGGGAGATCCAGGGTGATAAGCTGACTCGGCCTCCGAGAGGTTTCGACCCCGCTCATCCGGCCATCGAGTATCTGAAGATGAAGGATTTTCTGCTGGAGACTACCATGGCTCCGGAAGTGGCTTTGCAGGCGGATGCTTTTGTCGTATTAAAACGGCATTTGGTGGAATTAATTCCCTTTGTTTCATTTTTGAATCGGGCGTTCCCTGGCAAAACAAAAGTCGTCGATTACTTGAGAACCTGACGGGCGATTACGAGGCGCTGGATTTCGCTGGTTCCCTCTCCGATGGTCAGGAGTTTTACGTCGCGGTAAAACTTTTCCACGGGGTAATCCTTGATGAAGCCGTAACCTCCGTGAATTTGGAGGGCTTCGTCGCAAACTTTCACGGCCACTTCCGAGGCGAAGAGTTTGGCCATGGCCGATTCGCGGGTGAGGCGGGTTTGTCCCTGGTCCTTCAGCGCGGCGGCGCGGTGCGTCATGAGACGGGCGGCCTCGATTTGCGTCGCCATGTCGGCGAGTTTGAATTGAATTGCCTGGAATTCGGAGATGGGACGGCCGAATTGCTTTCTCGTTTTCGAGTATTTCAGTGCGGCTTCATATGCGCCCTGGGCGGTTCCCACGGAAAGGGCGGCGATTGAGATGCGGCCGCCGTCGAGGATGCGGAGACTGTCGATGAAGCCCTCGCCGGGTTTGCCAAGGAGCTGGGTTGCGGGCAGACGGCAGTTGGTGAAGAGGACTTCGCCTGTGGAGGAGGCTCGCATGCCGAGCTTGTTTTCCTTTTTGCCCAGGCGGAAGCCCGGCGTGTTTTCGTTTTCGATGATGAAGGCCGAGATGCCGTGCTGGGCGGCGGTGCGGTCGGTTACCGCCATTGCTACGCAGACCTGCGCGTTGTGGGCGTTGGTGGTGAACGTCTTGCCGCCATTGAGGATCCAGTCATCTCCGTCCTGCACGGCCTGAGAACGGGTGCCTCCGGCGTCGCTTCCGGCTTCGGCCTCGGTGAGACTCCAGCAGCCGATCCACTCGCCGGTTGCGAGTTTCGGGATGTAGCGTTGCTTCTGCTCGCTGGTTCCGGCGAGGTAGATGTGATTCGTGCAGAGGGAGTTGTGGGCGGCGACGATGAGGGCGACCGCGGGGTCGACACGCGCGAGCTCCTCAATGACGATGGCGTATTCGGTGTAGCCGAGCCCGGCTCCGCCCAGTTCTTCAGGGAAGATGATGCCGAGATAGCCGAGTTCGCCGCAATGTTTCACGACCTGAAGCGGGAAGGTCTGCGACTCGTCCCATTCGAGGACGTGCGGCGCGATTTCGGATTCTGCGAACTGCCGCACTTGTTTGCGCAGTTGTGCTTGTTCGTCTGTGAACGAAAAGTCCATTGGGATTATGTTAGACCACGTCTGCGAAGCTCTTGCGCAGTTTGTGGAACCACGCATATCCCGCGATGAATACGACGCATGCGACGAGCCATAGTTTCCACAGTGAATCGGGGGACGGGGCGGAGGCTTCGAGGAAGATGGCCCGGTAGCCTCGGACGAGGGCGTAGATGGGGTTCTTTGTGAGGATTGCTGCGGCGGGTGCGGGGAGTGACGCTTCGGGGTAACAAATGGGCGTGAGGAAGAACCAGAGCGTGAGTAAGAAACCGATGATCTGGCCGAGGTCCCTGAGGAAGACGCCGAGGGCGGCGAGGAACCACGCGATTCCGGCGGTGAACAGGATCTGTGGGATGAGGAGCGCAGGGAGCCAGAGGGCGGTGACGGGGAATGACCCTCTGATGACGACGAGCGCGATGACGAAGATGCCAAGGGCGAAGGCCTGGGTTACGAGCGCGGCGAAGGTCTGCGTAATTGGCAGGATTTCTACGGGGAATACTAATTTCTTAATGAAGTTTCGGTGCTCGAGGAGGACGTATGGGGAGCGGCCCACGGCTTCGCTGAACGCGAGCCAGGGGAGCATTCCGGCGAGCAGGTAGAGCACGAAGCCGGTCTTGCTGGTGTCGGTACCGAGGCGCGATTGCAGCACTACGCCGAAGACGAAGAAGTAGGTTGCCATCAGCAGCAGCGGGTTGAGGACGGCCCAGAGGAGGTCGCCGGCACTGCCCCGGTAACGGGCCATGATGTCGCGTCGAACCATGGAGCGGATGAGACTGCGGTTGGTCCAGATGGTCTCGACGGGCAGGGTGAAGGCTTTGCGCGCGGCGGTGAAGAAGGCTCGGGTTTGGATGGCTCGGAGGGTGCTGGTGCGGTGCTCGATGAGCGTTGCGTGGCCGTGGTCGACGGAGACTTCGATTAATAGGAACGGCTGGTTTTGCGCCCAGGCCCATCCGTTGGTTTCGTCGAGGGCGGAGACGTAGATGCGGTAGCGGCCACGCTCGGGTGGGATGGGGATTTGGAGGGTCGAAGTGGGCTGCTGCCACGGGCCTTCGAGGACGAAGGTGCCGGAATCGGGGTCGTAGATTTGATAGCCGAGGAGCGGGCCTTCGGACGGCGGGCCGGTGATGGTGAGGCTGCGGGTCGCGGTGTCGAGCTGGACGGCGGCGGGCATCGACCTAACTGTACAGCCAGGACGGGTATCGATTGCGGACGGGGCCGTGTTTTGCGCCTGCGGCGTAGAGGCCGTCGCCGCGCAGCTGGTGCTCGAGCTTGTAGGTCTGCAGGAGATGGCGGGCCCATTCGTGTTCGGGGTGAGGCTCGTCTTTGAACTCACCGGTGTCGAGGAGGGTGAGGTGGAAGCCGGAGTCGCGGAAGAGGTATGCGAGCTCGCGCGGGGCGTATTCGCGGGCGTGCCGGGCTCCGGTGTCGGTGCCGTCGGCGGAGGGCCGGATGTAGGCGGGGAAGAAGCCCGGGTGGTAGCCCTGGAGGATGGCTGAGATGGCTCGGAGACCGCAGATGTTCGGGGTGGTAATGACGAGGTGGCCGCCGGGTTTCAGGATGCGGTTGATCTCACACATCATGTGCATGGGGTCGGTGGGCAGGTGCTCCAGAAGCTCGCAGCAGAGAATTGTGTCGAAATGCTCGTCGGGGTATGGAAATGGGTCGCGCTCGGCGTCGAAATGGTCGACTTCACAGGTGAATATTTCTCCGGATTCGGAGGTGATTTCTTTGTGGTCGATGTGGCCGAGGGTTCCGTAGTAGCAGCCTCTCACCTCTTCGTAGCGGAGGCGGGTCTTTAGCGCGGGGGTGATTTGCAGGTAGGCTCCCATTTCGAGGATTCGCTTGCCGGGGCCTCCTGGCGGGGTGATGGCCAGCGTCTTTTGAAGGCGGTCGATGTGGGTCTCGGCGTAGCTTCTTGCTTCCGGGGTTTCGGCCCAGCCGAAGATGTATTCTCTTGGGATTTCGGTGGTGGCCTCGGGAGTGAACAGGCGGGTCTGGGGACCCGCCGCAGGCCTGGGGGCCTGCCCCCCTT
>JAWXCM010000217.1:0-18381 GCA_034408745.1 Bryobacteraceae bacterium | reverse complement strand
GGGTGGGCTGGCCGCTTTCGTCGAGCTCCCAATGGCGACGTGGGTACTCGCAGGGATTGTTGAGGATGGGGTGTTTGAAGAATTCGTCGCTCATTCGGGTCTAATTGGCTGCAAATGCCTGTCCAGACGGCCTGGCAGTTTCACTGTCAGTGTTCACGATATCACCCTGGCGTTTGGAGTGCGGGGCATTTTAGGGAGTTGGTGCGGCGTGGGGTGGTGGTGCTGGCGGCCGCTGCGGATCAGGCTCGGCATTCGTTGCTGGTGCCGCGGACGCTCGAATCTCGTGGGGCGCTGCATGGGTATGGGTTGTGCGCGCAGATCCGATCGGTGTCGGAGGACACGGTTCAGGTGGAGGAAGGGTCGCTGTATCCGGCACTGCACAGGATGGAGCAGGATGGGTGGATCTCGGCGCAGTGGGAGGTCACGGCCAAGGGGCGTAACGCGAAGAAGTATTCGATTACGGCTCTCGGGCGGAAACAGCTCGAGGATGAGCGCGAGACGTGGGCTCGACTGACTCGCGGTGTCACTTGCGTGCTTCGTTATTCGTAAGTCGTATGGCCTGGTATCTGCGCTGGCGGAATGTGTTTCGTAACAAGGGGATCGACGAGATCGACGCGGAGCTCCAGTTCCCAAACTCGCCCATGCCGAGTTTGTCGTCGCCAGACGTTGCGATGCTTTTGGCAGCCTCCGCCCAACCTGCATGGGTATGGGTTGTGCGAGAAGATCCGCCCGGTGTCGGAGGACACGCTTCAGGTGGTGGAAGGGTCGCTGTATCCGGATGGGCAGGTCCTGAGACAGCCAACGGACGGAGGAGGCCACTTGCATCACACATCAGATGCGCGATGATAAAGGCATGCGTACCACGCTGGACATTGACGACGAACTCCTTCTCACCGTCAAGCAAATCGCCGCACAGCGCAAAACCACAGCGGGCAGTGTCGTCTCCGCCCTTCTGCGCGAATCCCTGCAGCCAAAGCCCTTCGAACTGGAACACCGCAACGGCGTCCCCATTCTGCCTCGCCGGCCGAACGGTCCTGTCGTTACAGCGGATCTTGTGAATCGGCTCCTGAACGAAGACGAGTAAGCACCAGCGAGTCCCCAGGCGGAATGAAACCAGCCCTTCTCGATGTCAACGTCCTCATTGCACTAATCGATCCCGCGCACGAATTCCATGGACCAGCGCACGCCTGGTTCCGGCGTAACCGGCGCTTTGGCTGGGCCACGTGTCCCATCACCCAGAATGGTTGCGTCCGCATCATGAGCAAGCCTGGGTACCCGTTCCCCGGCCTGACCACAGACCGCGTGCGCGGAATTCTCGCGGAGTTGACCGGGGTGGCCGGTCACGTCTTTTGGCCCGATTCGCTCAGCGTCCTCGATAAGACCAGGTTTCGACTGGCCGGCACAGGCCCGAAGCACCTCACCGACATCTACCTGCTCGGCCTCGCCGTCGCCAACGGCGGGCGCCTCGCCACCTTTGACCGGAATATTGCGCTCGACCACGTGGTTGGCGGCGAACCGGACGCGATCGAACGGGTTGCGTCCTGACGGTTGGGCTCCGGCCTGCCCGTGGATGGGAGGTGGACGCTGGAACTCGGGGAGGACGCCGGATACCCCGGGCGCAGGGGGGCATTGGTCGCCACTCGGGACGACTGCCCGCTGCGTTACGGTTGGGAGTCGCGGGACGAAATACTTGCCATACCGGCCCGATTTCGCAGTTCGAGGCCGGAATCGGCGATCACGGCACAGAGGATAAGGCCTCGGTGTTGCTTCAGGTCAGGGCGGACCATCCGCAGTGTCGGCCGGGCTCCAGGAAGTCGACGGGCGGGCCGCCGGTAAACGGGATGAACTAAATTTTCTCGGTGCGTACGGCTGTCAGGAGCTGGAACAGCACGCCGTCACTGGTAAGGCGGAACCAGGCTGGGGATCCCTGGTAGACCATTTTCGCGTCTTTACGATCCGGCAATGACGTTTTGGCGATCCCGGACGGGGTTGAATAATACAATTCCGATCCGTCGGGGGATTCCTCCGCGAATGCCTCGGCACTGATCTGGAGGGCTGGGAGGACGAGTTCGGGATCCGCGGACGGGTTGGCTGTGGGGGTCCGCCAGATCTGGTAAAAGCCAGCCGCATTCGATGCGAAGTAAAGCCAGCGCCCGTCGCTGGAAATGGACGGGTTGAGGTTATCCGCTCCATCGAGCCGCAGCATTTCCGCCACTCCGTTGCGGACCTGGGTATCGGGTACGCCGATCTGGCCAGCGGCTCCTATGCAGTTTTGCAGGGCGCGTGGACAACAGGGAGCTTTCAGTCGGGCTTCGGCTACTCGTTTGCGCTGCCGAACGGCACGTCGGGTGTACGGCTGGCGCTGACGGATACCGTGGCTGCGAACGGCGGCAGTCTGGCGGTTAGCGGGCAGCGGCCGCGTCGACAACCTCACCGTTTCCGGCGACGACGCTCCGGCGGTACCGGAACCGGCGTCGACCGTCTTCACGCTGACTGGAATGGCGGGCCTGCTGGTGGCTGGGCGACGTAAAGGCTCCCTGAGGCCGATGGGTGCCGCCGTGTCCCTGTGGGCGAAACGGAAGGCGCGGTAGCCGCAGGCTGGTCAGTGCCCGGCGGCGACAGCCTGCACCTTCATGCCTTCGCGGATTACGTCGCCGGGGTTCTGAATTACATTGTCGCCCTCGGTTAAGCCGTCGAGGACTTCGAGGCGGTCTCCGTAGTCTCGGCCCACCTGAATCTTTTGGACGTGGGACGGGTGCCGTTGGGGCGGACTATGGCCACTTCGGAGCCGTTGGCCCGGATTACCAGGGCGTCGGCGGGGATTACTAACGGCGCGTCGCGGCGGGGGGCGCTTAGGCTTAGGTCGACCTGGGCGGACATGCCTGGCATGAGTGCGCCGTCGAGGTTGGGAGACGGTTAGTTCCACCAGCAGGGTGCGACTGGTGGGGTCGAGCGCGTTGGTTGGCGGTGCGGGCCACGGTGCCGGGGAACTCACGGCCGGGGAAGCTGGAGACTCGGATCTTCGCGGTCTGGCCGGGTCGGACGGAACTGACCCAGCTCTGGGGGACGCTGATGTACATGCGCAGCTTTTGGGTTTGGGCGATGCGGAACAGAACTACGGCTCGAATATATAAGTAAGCGGAGATGAGAAGAAGCCCGACGCCAGGAGCGGCGCGATTCGCGGGCCGCTTTCTGCGTAAATTCCGGCAAGCCAGGCGATGGACAGCGAGAAGAAGGGAATCGCTCCGACACAGATCCCGCCAAAGATGAACGGGTCGACGCCGAACTTGCTGCCCAGCCCCAAGAACCAAGAACCGATATCTGGGCGCAGTTATCTGTTCCTCACGTAGTCGATGTAAAACTCAAAACCGGAGTACGAATCGCCCACGGACCCGTTATCGTTTAGCCCCCAGTTGTATTTCAAGTATTCCAATTTGTAAGTCGATGCGAACATACGCGGCGGCGCGAATTTGCCAAGTACCGCCGGCACTCCTCCCACGGGCGCAAAATCGGCCGCGTACCAATCAAAGACTTTGCTTACCTTCGCCAGCTGTTTGCCTGGGAGGAACTGGTTCTTGCTGCCGTCGGCCAGCCAGACTCGAAAGTTATCGTCCAGTTGCCCGTGCACTGCCTCTTTTGTGAAAGCCTCGCGCCGTAACGGTGGACAACTTCGCGCGGCGCACACCAAAGCTCCGTGAATGCGCGGGTCTCCCATATCCCGAAGGCGCTTCTCTACGCTGTCGAGCGATTCGGATCCGCCGTTCACCTGGTGTCGAGCCACACGGAATGGACCCTTGGTACGCCAGATGCTTTTCACCGGAAAGTGCGAAACCATCCAGCGGATGGTGAGAGCGTTATATGCGTTGATCAGTGCCGCCTTCCTGGCGTTCTCATCCAGCGTCGCCGGCCAGGGCCTGGCAATTTGCTCGAGATAGGCGTCCAGCCTGGCGCTTCCGTCTGCCTTGAGCGCGGCGTAGTCCACCCGGGAATTTACGGTTACGTACTGCTGGAGAATGGCCGACCAGGCGGAGTGATCGAGATCCTGTCCGGATGTCGCGGCGCAAGAAACGGCGTATCCCAGCACCAGGGCTCTTCGAAAGATGTTAATTTTCACAACTGAACCCTCGTTCCTGAGTGTAGCGATCTCCGAACTCCTTACCCCTGCCGGGCAGATGACGAAACGCTAACGATTGTTCTTGCATGGAACCTGTTCAACCGTTTGGGATCTCTCGCCCATTCGGAGAACGCCAGTAATCCGGCTGCTCCCGAAACGGCATTGCCAGGATAGCGGGCAAAACCAGAGCATGAGCGTCCTGAAGCGCTGGCAAGCCGATCTGGATTTTCTCTTGCGGGACGTTCAGACGAAGTGTTCCATGCAGCCAGTCCCAGCAGGTCAGCCCGCTTGACCAGTTACTATTCGTCTCCGCCTCAACGTTGGAGTGATGAACGCCGTGCATGCGCGGAGTAACCAACAGGCGATTGATCAGCCGTTCCCAGCGAATGGGAAGACGGACATTGGAATGGTGGAACATTATGGACAGCGCGAACCAAACTTGCCAAAGCGAGAACGTCAACGGACTCAATCCGATGATGAGCACCTGGGCGGCTCGCCACGGTACAGAGAGCAGGATCTCGCCGAAGTGGAAGCGTAGTGCTGTCGATGTGTCAAGATCCAGGTCGGCGTGATGGACCGCGTGGAACCTCCAGAGACCCGGGACACGATGCAGCAGTATGTGCCACACGTAAAACGTATAGTCCATCAACACCAGAGCGGCCAGCGCCGCAACGGCGCCATGCAGGCGGAACACGCCGGTAACACCCCAGTTCCGTTCTTCCACGAGCCTTGCAAGTGGCTGGATCAGCGGCGCCTCGATAACAACCGTGGTCAAAGCGCCAAGTCCAGCCAATACTAAGTTCCGGGCGTGATGTGGCAAAACAGGTTCAACCCGTTTGCGAAGCGGACGCCGGCGTTCCAGCCAGACCAGCAATACATAGGCGCCGATCGCCAACGGCGCGGCAACCCAGGGAGAGATGCGTTTCATCGCGGCGAGCCTGATCGGAGCTTCCGATAATTCGCCGACCATTTCGCGGCCCGGCGGGGCAGATTTGGCATTTTCAACATTTGCTCCAGGTCCTCCTACACATCTACATCTAACCATCCACCGAGTACCAGATCTGCTCCCCGATCACCGCACCCAACCCGTCGTACTCCCCGGACGAAACAAATCAAAAAGACTGGTTTTCATATGCCTGAAGGCCTATATTCATATTCGCGCGCTAACCTGAAGCTTCTCAGTATGCGACACTTCACCCTCCGGATGCCGCTCGTCATTCTGACGCTCGCCTGCCGCCGGTCACCTTCGCTCAAACCGATTCCGGCTCCATCCGCGTCGCCGTGGTCGACGCCACGGACGCCATCGTCGCAGGAGCCCAGGTCGAACTCACCAACACGGGCACCAACACCCGATCCAGCGCGCTCTCCACCTCCGACGGCTACGCGGTCTTCAGTCCCGTTGTTCGCGGAGCCTACACCGTGCGGGTGGAAATGGCCGGCTTCCGCTCCGTCGACACCAGCGATGTCGTCGTGAACGTGAATGAACGCCGCCTGGTGCGAGTCAAACTGGACGTCGCCTCCACCACCGAAGTGATGCAGGTGACCGCCGCCCACGCCGCCATTCAGAGCGAAGACGGTTCGCTCGGACAGGTTGTTCAGGGGGAGGTCGGCGTCGAACTCCCCCTCGCCGCCCGCCGCTACACCGAACTCGCGCTGCTCGCCCCGGGGGTCACCGAAAGCACCCTCACCGCCGAAACCCGCGGCCCCGGCTGGTTCGTGGCCAACGGAAATTACCACACCCAGAACAATTTCCTCATCGACGGAGCCGACAATAATCAGGGAACCACCAACGCCCAGTCTCTCTCCGCTCAGGTCACCCAGCCCTCGCCCGATTCCATCAGTGAATTCAAAGTCCAAACCAACAGCTTTTCCGCCGAATTCGGCCGCTCCGCCGGAGCCGTCGTCAACGTCTCCATCAAGTCAGGCTCCAATCAGCTCCACGGCTCCGCCTGGTATTACAACCGCGACGCCGAATTCGCAGCCACTTCCTGGCGAGCCAACCTGATCGCCTCCGGCAAGGACGACCTCTCATGGCACCAGTACGGCGGAACTCTCGGCGGCCCCGTGAAGAAGAACAAGATCTTCTATTTCGCCGATTACGAAGGATTTCGCCGCAATTTCTCCAGTCCCTTCATCGTCAATATCCCCACCGCCGCCCAGAAGACCGGTGTCTTTAATTTCAACGTCACGGACCCCATCACGAAAGTGCCGTACCCCGACCGCACCATCCCGACCACCGCCTTCGACCCCCTCGGCAGAAAGCTCCTCGACCTCTATCCCGCTCCCAACCTCGCCGGACGGCTTTCCGGCTCCCGCAACATCGAGAACTACGGAGTCGCCCGCGCCGGACGCGAGAACACGCATAAAGGAAACGTGCGCGGCGACTACTTCCTGTCCTCCCGCAACACCATCAGCCTGCGCTACAGCCGCCTCCGTCAGAGGATTCAACGTGACCAGCTCTTCCCCGGCCTCGCCGACGGAGAGGGAAACCAGGGTGCCCAGTTCAATGAGAATCACAGCTCCGGAGCCAGTTGGACCAGTAACATCACCCCCACCCTGGTCAACGTCGCCCGCTTCGCCGCGAACAAGACTTTCGCCGCCTTCAGCCACGCCACCGCCAACGACATCACTGCCGAGGCCTTCGGATTCCGGGGCATTCCCGAGGAAATGAAAAAGGTCGGCGGCCTCCCGCTCATCTCGGTCTCGAATTACCGCCAGATTGGAACCCGCAATTTCCGCCCCCAAAGTCAGGAACCCCTGCTGATCCAGATAGCGGACAGCGTCACCCTCATCCGCGGCAAGCACTCCGCCCGAGCCGGTTTCGAACTCCGCGCCAAGGACAACCGGTTCATCGACATCACCCGCCGCACCCCAGCTTATTCCTTCACCGGCGTCTTTACTGGCGACAGCATTTCCGACCTGCTCACCGGAGCCCCTCTCAACCTGGTCGTCAATACCGTCCCCGAAATCCAGCAGCGCCAGCAGGCCTGGTCCGGATTCTTCCAGGACGACTGGAAAATCTCCCGCAATCTCACCATTAATCTGGGAATTCGCTACGAGTACGCCACCCCATATTACGGAGCAGGGAAGAATAAGAACATCAATTTCGATCCAAAAACCGGCGGACTCATCATGGCTTCCGATGCCGATAAGTACACCGTCACGCCAGACCGCAACAACTTCGGGCCTCGCGTGGGAGCCGCGTGGCAACTGCTGCCCGGCAAGGCCGTCCTCCGCGGAGGCTTCGGTATGTTCTATTCCGGCGAGGACATCTACGGTTCGGAATCGAATCTGCCGTTAAACCCCACTCAGCTGATCCAGCCCACGCTCGAACGCATCGGAAACGGGCCGCCGCCCCTTCGCCTCTCGGAAGCCATCCCGGCCGGAATCCTCAGCAATTACGACAGCCGCACCGTCCAGCTTCGTACCCGCGAACGTGACCAGAAGGGCGCCACGATTTACCAGTACAACGTCGCCCTCCAGTTCCTGCTGCCCCAGGCCTTCACCCTCGAAACCGCGTATGTCGGCAATATCGGACGCAACCTCTTCGCCCTTTGGGAGCGCAACCAGACTCCGTTTGGCGTCGATGGCACCGTCGCCGCCAACCGCCCCTACCCCCAGTGGCGGACCATTCAGACCGGAGCCAGCCGCGCCCAGTCCCGCTACAACGCTCTCCAGGTGAAGCTCGAACGCCGCTACCGCAAGGGAATCTTCCTGCTCGCCTCCTACACCTGGGCCAGCGCCATGGACGAAGCCGGAGCCTGGGATGCCGGCGGCAGCGTCCAGATCCGCGATAATTTCCGCCTCGAACGCGGACCTCAGTCCCAGACCGCGCGCCACCGCCTCAGCCTCTCCGGCATCTACCAGCTCCCCTTTGGCCGCACCATGCCGAAACTCGCCCGCGCGATTGCCGGCGGCTGGCAGATCGGTCACATCGGCACTGTCCGCACCGGACTCCCCGTCAACGTCAGCCTCCCCACCTCCGGCGTCGACCCCAATACCGGAGTTCGCTTCACGTTCCTCGGCCGCAACGGAGGCTCCCTCCGCCCCGACCGCGTCGGCGACCCGCAAACCGGCATCGACCCTAATGAGGATCGTTTCAACTTCCTGAACCCGGCCGCCTTTCGCGCCCAGGCCAACAACACCCACGGCAACTCCAGCCGCAACGTCGCCATCGGCCCCGGTCTCTGGAACGTCGATCTCAACCTGGTCAAGCGATTCCGCATCACGGAGCGCTACAGCGCCGAACTCCGCGCCGACGTCTTCAACATCCTGAACCACACCAACTTCCGCAACCCCGGAGCCAGCTTCACCAGCACGACCTTCGGCGTCATTGACAACGCTTTCGATCCGCGAGTCATGCAAATGTCGTTTCGCGTCCGCTTCTGAAGGACTCAGACTTCTACGTGGGCCGCGACCCTGGCGAGCCGCTCACCGCCCGCATTCGCCTCAGAGATCCCCGCCCCGCGAGCTCAGCCAGTTTCCCATCCTCCAGATCCACAATCCGTTGGACGTGAATTTGGCAAATCCAACTACGCCCGGTTCCTCGTATCACGATTTTGAGCTTCTTGCTACGCTGGAGAAAATTATGATGCCCGTCTGCCACTGTCGTATCCTTCACGCATTGAGCGCTGTCCTGTTAACAACGGCGACAATGCACGCGCAGTCTTCCACCGCAACCCTGAACGGTACCGTCGATGACCAGCAGGAGGCCTCGCTCCGGGGCGCAAAGGTCACTCTGCGCGACCCGGCAAAAGGAGTAAGACGCGAAGCGACCACGGACGCGTCGGGCTCCTTCTCATTTGCCCAGGTGCCTGCCAGTTCGTATGAGCTCGAGGTCGAAAGCCCGGGGTTCGCGAAGGCTCGCGTGGACAAGATCGCATTGAATGCCGATGACAGCCGGACCGTTCGCATCCGAATGAAGGTTGCACAGCGGGAAGAGGCGGTTACGGTGCTGGCCGATGCGCCGCTGGTCTCTGATTCGCCTGCCGTGCAGACGTCGGTTGACCAGCGCTTCATTGAGAATCAGCCTCTCAATGGCCGAAGTTTCCAGTCGCTGATTTCGTTGTCGCCCGGCGTGCAGCTCACCTCATCCAGCAATGTGGATCAGGGCCAGTTTTCGGTGAATGGGCAGCGCACAGCCACCAACTACTTCACCGTGGACGGCGTCAGCGCCAACTTCGGAACGCCGTTCGCCACCACACCGTATGAAGCCGGCGGAGCGGTGCCCACGCTGTCGGCTCAGGGCAGCACCGGAGCGCTCGCTTCAGTGGATGCGGTGCAGGAGTTCACCATTCAGACGTCGACATATGCGCCCGAGTACGGACGCCAGCCTGGCGGTCAGGTCGCGATTGTGACGCGCTCGGGCACCAACGCCTTGCACGGGTCCGCGTTCAACTACCTCCGCAACGACAAGCTGGACGCCAACAGCTGGTTCGGGAACTTCAACCGCCTGAACCGTCCGGCTCTGCGCCAGAACGACTACGGCTTTACCGCTGGCGGACCAGTGTACGCGCCCGGCGTTTACAACGGACGAAACCGGACATTCTTCTTCGTGTCGTATGAAGGGCTTCGACTGGTGCAGCCGGTGATTTCCGCGCCTTCCCGTGTGCCGTCTCTGGCGGCGCGGGAGCGCGCTACCGGAATGCTGAAAGCTCTGCTGGAGGCATACCCGCTGCCTGTTGCGGCGCCGCTCACCGATACGCCGAACGAGACACCCTACATCACCAGCTTCTCGAATCCGTCACGGCTGGACGCCACCAGCTTCCGCATCGACCACATGCTGTCCTCGCGATATACCCTGTTCAGCCGGTACAACTACGCACCGTCTGAGAACCGCGAACGGGGACGCTTCGCAACGCCCAGCTTCGTTGCCACTCTGCCCGCCCGAACCGAGACCCTGACACTCGGCTCCACGATGGTCCTTTCCAGCACGATGAGCAACGACTTACGATTCAACTGGAGTAAGTCGCGGGCCGCTCAAATCTATCAGCAGGACACCTTCGGAGGCGCGAAACTGATCCCCCGCGAGCTGCTCTTCCCGGACTTCGCGAAACCGGAGACCTCGCTCTACTACCTGACAATTGGTGGCAATGATGAAAACACCATCAGCCCCGGAGTCTTCAGCGACAACAGCCAGCGTCAAATCAACATCGTCGATACCGCAAGCTGGGCGATTGGCGGGCACTCGCTGAAGTTCGGCGTCGACTACCGGCGCCTCGCTCCATCGGTGGGCGGGCGGCTCTATTCGAAGGTTTTGACGGTGCCGACAATTACGCAACTGGTCACCGGCATCGTACCTACTGCCGAGATCCGGCAGGTAAACAATTTCATTGAGGCGCGCTATAACAACTTCTCAGCCTTCGCGCAGGATGCGTGGCGCATTCGGCCACGGCTGACCATGACCTGGGGGCTTCGGTGGGAGGTGAACCCTTCGCCATCGGAAGCAAACGGCAATCTGCCCCCGACGGTTCGCGGTCTGGCGAACCCGCAAACGGCGACGCTGGCGCCCGCCGGCACGAAGCTCTACGACACCACCATGGGCAACTTTGCGCCCCGGCTGGGCGTCGCATGGCAACCGTTTGTGTCTCACGGCACCGTCGTCCGGGCTGGCTTCGGCATCTTCTATGACCTCGGCTATGCCTTCGCGGGTACGGCTCTCAGCCCAGGCAACTATCCCTACTCCCGCAGCACGGTACGAACCAACGTGTCCATCGGTGATCCGGCGCTGTTCGGCACCGCGGGACCGGTGAACAACAACCCGCCCTATCCCCGCCTGTTCGCCTATGCCGAAGGCTACAAACTGCCTTATTCGCTACAGTACAGCTTCGCCGTGGAGCAGCCCTTCGGCCCTTCCAACTCTGTTGAGGCGTCGTATGTGGGCTCGGCAGGCAGGCGGCTGGCGCGTGTTGAGAGCCTGCGTACGCAGGTGCTGCAGAACCCGTTGTTTACCCGCATCGATTATGTGAACAATCGGGGCTTCTCCGATTACAACTCGCTGCAACTACAGTTCCGCCGTCGATTCTCGCGGGGCCTGCAGGCGCTGCTGGCTTACACCTGGTCGAAGTCGCTGGATACGGCATCGGACGAATCCATCACGAACCTGCAGGCACCGGCTGCCCGCACGGGCATGGACCTCGACCGCGGTCCCTCTTCCTTCGACATCCGGCACACGTTCACCGGAACCGGCAGCTATGAGATCCCGGTCCGCATGGCAAACCGGTTCGCCAAAGCCGTTCTGGGCGGGTTCGCCGTGGACTCGGTGGTGCGCCTGCGTACGGCCACACCCGTGGCGGTGGTAACTGGACGCGATCCTCTTGGGCTCGGGTTGACCAACGTGGCTCGGCCGGACCTGGTTCCGGGTCAGCCGCTCTACCTGTCTGGAGACGGGCTGCCGGGCGGCAAAAGATTCAACCCCGCCGCGTTCGACGCCGTAACTCCATTGGCGCAGGGCCGACAGGGCACGCTCGGCCGCGGCGTACTCCGGGGCTTCGGTCTGCAGCAGGTTGACCTGTCGGTCCGCCGTCATTTCCGGCTGAGCGAGAAACTCGGTCTCCAGTTCCGTGCTGATGCCTTCAACGTGTGCAACAATCCGAACTTCGCAAACCCGACAGGGGTGTTGACGAGCGCGAATTTCGGCCGTTCCACGCAGACGCTGAACGCCGCTCTTGGTGGCATCAATTCGCAGTTCCAGATTGGTGGTCCACGCTCCGTCCAGCTGGCGTTGAAACTGCTCTTTTAGGTGTGTGCTGAGCAAAAGAGTCGGCGACGGTCGGCTCTTTTGCGTAGCGGAGTAGGCGATGAGGGGCCTCCCGGTGCTTGCAGCTAACTAAAAGCTGTGGTAGTGAGCAGGGAAGGAAAAGGCCCGGCAAGACCGGGTCAGGTGACATCCTTTCTCATGTCGAAAAGAGTCGGACGATATCGAAACCGTGGTTTGTCAGAAGACCGCAGTCTCGAGTTCTCGCTGCACGACAACTTCCTGCTCGCGGCAATTACCCGGGATTCCGCAAGAGACAATGCCAGTTGAATCAACAAATGCCGTCGCGTTCCGAGTCGCAGGCGCAAGCAACATCGCCGCATGAGGGCCAGCCGACCAGGGTTCCGAATGAGACGAAGGCTGCGCACAGGTTGCGACAGCTTGCGGCATCCGCTGGACAAGGAGCTGGGCTCGAAGCTGTGCGATGAGATCGGCTTGAAGCCGACGGTCCTCTACCGATGCCAGACGTCCGGGCCTCCGTCTGACCTCGTCGAGGAAGTGGAATACGAATGTCAATTGGCGCCCCGACGCGTTGTCGGGGCTGGCGTCGCGTCCGGGCATCAAAATAATCTGTTTCCCGTCCGGCGCCACGTCCCAGGCGAAGGCTGAGGCTGAGGTGGGACGTTGTTTGGTCCACAGGCGGGCTCTGCCGGGAACAAACTGCCCGCCCGAAACGGTATAGGGGACGGCCATTATGCCTTCGGGCGCGCTGTAGAAGAGTTCCTGACCGCGTCGCACCCACACTGCGGATTCTCCTCCGCCGTTCGAAATCTGCCATCGGCCGCCCCGGCCGGAATACGAACGGACATAGATCTCGCTCGTGCCCGACTCGAACGCACTGTAGGCCAACCACTGGCCATCCGGAGAGAACGATGGGTCCACCTGCGGCGTCGGAGCCGGCGCGACTGGCTCTGGTTTGCCAAGGCGCGGGCTCGCCTGATCGCCTTCGAACAGACGCACGGGCGGCGCCGAGGCGTCGGCCGGCGTCCAGTAAATCGCCCCCGTGGCGTCTGGTCGGGATCTTGCCCCAAGGTGGGCGGCCGCCGAGGTCTGCCATCGTCCGTGGTGGTTCTGCAGTGGAATGAGATCTTCCCACAGGCTCAACCCCCAGTTCAGGAATCTTGCGCAATAGAATCCACAACTTCCACACCCAGCTCGATTCCGCCACGCTAGACTTCACTTGAGGGCCCAAAAGGAGGGCCTGACGGAAATGAAGCCTCGCACCGAAGGCAAACACTCGCCTCCCGCCTCAAGGGAGCCCGCTCAAAGGGCCCCGTCACCCACGAAGACAGAGCCAAAGTCTCCCTCAATGCCGTCACCCATGGCCCTCCAGGGCGAAAACCCTGAAGACTGGAAGACTTTATGCCCTGGGCTTAACCCGCAGTATTAGTGAAGTAATCAAAAAGTAGAACAGGTAGAGCAAGGCTGACGTCTTCTTCTCAAACGGCCCCCCTGACGACTTACAGGCAAGCTTGCTATCTATTATGTTAAGTCTTATAATAACTAGTATTGGGGGCTACCCATGCTCTCAGCCGACGGCGCCTGGGCACCGTGAAAACGGGAGGATCGAATGAAAATCGCCGAGCAGTGGTTTCGCGATGTTCTCGGCCTGTTGTACCAGCGCCGCACCGCGACCCGCAAGGAAATCATTCATTCAACGGGGTTGAATCCAGCTTGCGTCAGCCTGACCATCCAGCATCTGCTGAAGAGCGGAACCGTCCAGTGCGTGGGTGAACTGCGCTCCAGCGGCGGGCGCAATCGCGAAGTGTTAAAGTTACGTCCCGATGCGGGCTACTTCGTGGTAGTGGACCTGGCGGGCACGCGCGTGCGGGTGGGCCTCGCCGACTTTCTGGGTGACATCAGCTACCGCTGGGAGGAGGAGATTTCCTTCAGTCGGCCGTTCGATATCAGGCGTATCGCAAAGGGCGTCGAGATGATCCGGCAAAGCATGGGGGATGGCGAGCGTTCGCGGGTGTTGGCGGCCGGCGTCAGTTACACAGGACTTATGGACGACGCCGGCCGCGTAACCGCGGTAAACCTCGGCTGGAAGGACTATCCCTTGCGGCAGGGGCTGGAACCGTCGCTCGAAATGCCTGTTTTTTACGGTAACGACGGCCATTGCACGATTCTCGCCGAGCACTGGGTGGGCGTGGCCGAAAATTACACCAATTGTGTCTACATTCTGGCCGGCCTCGGCATCGGTATCGGCTGCTTCGTGGACGGCCACCTGCTGAGGGGTAACGACGGGATGGCCGGCGAATTCGGCCACCTGACGATAGACGCCTCCGCTCCGGACCGCTGCAATTGCGGCAAGAACGGCTGCCTGGAGGCGATCGCATCCAGCCCAAACATCGTGCGGCAATACCTTGAGAGATCCGGCCGGCAGGGCGAAGATCCGCAAAGCTACCCGGTAACCAAGGTTTTCGCGCTGGCCCGGGAAGGCGATTCCGCCGCGCTTGCGGTGATGGACCGCGCTGGCCGCGCCCTCGGCTTCGGGTTGTCGCACCTGGTCAACATCCTGAACCCGCAACTGATCGTTCTGGGCGGCGATCTGATCTATGGCCAGGATCTCCTTCTGGCTCACATCGGAGAGGAACTGGCGCGGCACTGCGCGGCCAAACTTCGGGAGCATCTGGTCTTGCGCGTCAGTTCGCTCGGCCACGACAGCGGACTGAAGGGCGCCGCTTCGCTGGCGTTCCTGAACTCGTTCGAGGACGGCGCCTTACTCAGGCGAATGACCAACCCGGACGTGATCGAAGATTCGGAAGAAGAGTCAACAGAGACAGCGGTGGTGCTCACCGCGAAATAAGGGAGTAGAAAATGAGTGAAACGCTGGCAATCGATGGCGGCGTGAAGGCTGTGAAAACCGGACTGCCACCCTGGCCGCAGTTCAGCGAACGGGCCATCCACGAAGTGGAGACCGTGCTCCGCTCGGGGAAGGTGAACTACTGGACCGGGAAGCGCGGCATGGAGTTCGAGAAACGATTCGCCGAGTGGCAGGGGTCGAAGTACGCCATTAGCGTAGCCACCGGGACGGCCGCGCTGCATGTGGGACTCGCCGCGCTCGGCATCGGGCCGGGCGACGAAGTGATCGTGCCCAGTTACACCTTCATCGCCTCCAGTTTCTCGGTGGTGCAGGCAGGGGCCATTCCGCGCTTCGCCGACGTGAACAAGGAGGATCATTGCATCAGCGTGGAGAGCGCGGAAAAGCTCGTTAACGAGCGAACCAAAGCCATCATGCCCGTCCACCTGTACGGCAACGTCTGCGATATGGACAAGATTCAGGCGCTGGCGAGGAAGTATAACCTGTTCGTCGTCGAAGACAACGCCGAGGCTTACGGGGGCGAGTTCAAAGGCCGCAAGACGGGCACAATCGGCGACATCGCCGCGTGCAGTTTCTGCCAGAACAAGATCTTTACCACAGGTGGCGAGGGCGGCATGGTAACCACCGATAACGAAGAGGCGGCCTGGCGCGCCCGCAGCTTTCGCGACCATGGCTACGACGTGAAACAGCGCCTGAGCCTGCTCGAACTGGAGCAGAAACTGCCCTACATCCACAACATTGTGGGCTGGAACTACCGCATGACTGAAATGCAGTCGGCCATCGGACTGGCCGAACTCGACCGGCTGGACGACTGGAACTTACCGGCGCGGCGCCGCAACGCCCGAATTATCGTGGACGCGTTGAAGGATCTGCCGGAGGTTAAGTATTATCCTGTCGATACTCCCGAACGCCGCAATGGCTGGTACGTGATGGCCTTCTCGCTCGACCTTGAGAACATGGACTGCGACATCCGCGAATTCGTGGCCGCGGCCGCCGCTGAGGGCGCCCCATGCTGGAAGGTCTTCTGGCCCCAGTGCCACACCGAACGAGCCTTCCAGGAGGGCAACGGATTCGGCAACTCCGGCTTCCCCTTCCGCTCGAAGGAATATACGACCCCCTCGAGCGCCGATTACAGCCACGTGGAAGTCCCCAACGCTCTGTGGCACGAGAAGCACACGTTCACCTGCTTCGCCTACCCGACCTACACCGAGGAAAACTGCCACCAGATCGCCGATGCTCTGGTCAAGGTCATCAAGGCCTACTCGAAGCAGCCGGTCCATGCCCAGGCGCGTTAAGTGGGGAGTGATTGGGTCCGGCGGCATAGCTCGCCGCCGGACTATTCCGGAAGGCATCGCAGCGGCGTCGAACGCTGTGCTGGCAGCGGTGTTTGACGTCGATACCGAAGCCAACCGGGCAGTGGCCGCCGAGTTCGGCGGCACTGCCGCAACAAGTGTGGCGGATCTGTTGCGGACAGACGTCGACGCCGTCTACATTGCTACCCCCGCTCATTTGCACTACGAGCAAATGCTGGCCTCGGCGCACGCGGGGAAGCACATTCTCTGCGAGAAGCCGCTCGGCATGACTGTGGCCGAGGCTGAGCAAATGGCGGAGGCGGCGCGGGCGGCGGGCGTGCAATTCGGCGCCGGATTCATGATGCGGTTCCACTCCCGGCACCAGGCGGCCAGGAAACTCATCAATCAGGGGAGGCTCGGCAAACTGGTCTACGGCCGGGCCCAACTTTCCTGCTGGTATCCGCCCATCCCGGGTGCCTGGCGGCAGGACCTGGCCCTTGGTGGCGGCGGCTCGCTCATCGACATGGGCGGCCACTGCGTCGACCTGCTGGAAATGTTTTTCGGGCCTGTGGGGCGGGTGAGTTGCTTCACGCGCAATCTGGTGCAGGGCTACCCCGGCGAGGACAGTGCGGTGGCGCTGCTGGAGTTCCTGTCGGGCGCCCTCGGCACGGTGGATACATTCTTCTGCATCACCGACCGGGGCAGTAGGAACGCGCTCGAACTGCACGGTTCGCTGGGCAGCATTCTGGCCGAAGGAACCATCGGGCAGGGCTCATCCGGCAAAATGACGGCGATTTTGGCGCAGCATGACAGCGGCTACGACGCCGGCCAGGCACGCGAAGGCCCGGGAGGGATCGACATCTCGCCGGAACCCGTGAATATGTACCGCGCCGAGATTGAGGCGTTCAGCCAGGCAGTACTGGAAGGGCGGCCGCCCGAGGTGGACGCCACGGCGGGTCTGCGCAGCCAGAGGGTACTGACCGCTTGTTACGAATCGGCCCGAACCGGCCGGGCGGTCGAGGTTCTATGAGGATCGGCGTGACTGGACTCGGATTCATGGGCGCGACCCACCTGAAGGCGCTTGCCAACATCCCCGGCGCGGACCTCGCCGCAGTGATGGATCTGGACGAGAAGCGGCTCGCGGGCGACCTCAGCGGCATTGAGGGGAACCTCGGCGGCCCGGCACAGAAGTTCGATTTCACCAGCGTCAAGAGGTATCGCTCGGTCGAAGAAATGGCCGGCGATGACAGCGTTGACGCGGTCGACGTGTGCCTGCCGACTTACCTCCACGCTCCGGTGACGCTTCAGTTGTTGCGGGCCGGAAAGCACGTCCTGGTCGAAAAGCCCATGGCGCTGGACGGCGCGGCCTGCGACCAGATGGTCGCCGAAGCCGAACGGCAGGGGCGCATTCTAATGGTCGCGCAAGTCCTGCGCTTTCTTCCGGCCTACCAGAAGCTGTCCGGCTACATGCGCGACGGCAGCCTCGGTCCGATCCGCTCGGCGTTCTTCCGCCGGCGCTGCGCCGTGCCGGGCTGGGGACCGTGGGAATTCGACGCATCCAAAAGCGGCGGCGGCATTTTCGACCTGCTCATTCACGATGTGGATATGTGCCTGCATCTGTTCGGGGTTCCCGAGGCGGTCTCGGCGACCGGACCGGAGGACATGGCGCACGGGATTGACATGATTATGGCGCAGTTTCGTTACCCCGACATCGGCTTTGTCACCATTACTGGTGGCTGGCACCACATGGGCGCATTCCCGTTTTCGATGGACTACACGGTAGCCGGTGACCGAGGGGTGGTGGAGTACGACTCGGCGGGGCGGCCGCCTGCACTGTACCGCGCCAACGGCGAATCGGAGACACCCGAGTTGAGCGGCAAGGACGGCTACCAGGCTGAGATCGAGTACTTTGCCGAGTGCTGCCGAACTGGCGCGAAGCCGGAGTTGTGCCTGCCTGGGGAATCGGCCAGAAGCGTGAAGCTGGCGCAGTTAATGCTCGAATCGAGAAGGCGAGATGGAAAGTGGATTGAATGCTCGGCGTTGTCTGGCCGTTAGGTGATACGGTAACTAACTGGGACCCGCGACGCGCACGACCACCGTGCCCTCTTTCAGGATATGGTCGGGCTTGTCCGGAAGCTGATAACGAACGAAGAGCGGGATCTCATGACCTGTGGGGCAGTCTTTGCGGATGTGCGCGAGAGAAGTCTTGCCCGTCGCCCCCACGTAGTCGTAGTCGCGCCACGTATCTGAAAGCCGGGTGGTGAGATCGACGCAGGAGTCGGAACTGAACAACTCTGCTGCGCGGAACGCTTCACCGTCGGGCACGGCGATCACGATCGTCTCGCCAGCTTGCGCTTTGCCGTCGCCGTTCCCCGTGCCGAGGCTCTTTTCCACG
>JAWXCM010000216.1:0-10816 GCA_034408745.1 Bryobacteraceae bacterium | reverse complement strand
TGCTGGAGACCGGAACGGCCTCGGTGGGTACATTCATGGACCAGCGGCGAGTGCAGGACCTGCCGATGCGGGGCGGCAACCCCATGGAACTGGCGAGGCTCGCTCCGCAAGTGGTGAATCTGACCAATCTGCGGGCGATGAAGGCGTCGTCGCCCAGCGGAACCTCGCAAATCTCGGTGGCGGGCGGGGCCCGGTTCAACACCGAGTTCCAGATCGACGGCATCACCAACACCACCGCCGACCTGGGCGACGGACGATTGCGCGTGGCCTTCATTCCGCCCTCCAGCGCGATCTCGGAGTTCCGCATGGAAGTCTCGCCCTACGACGCGGCCTTCGGGCACACCTCTGGCGCGACTGTGAATATCAGCACGAAGAGCGGAACCAACGATCTGCACGGCGATCTCCGGTACTGGTTCCGCAACTCCGCTCTGGACGCGCCGAACTGGTTCGAGAATCGCAACGGCACGAAGCCCGCCGTTTATCAGGACAACCGTTACGGGGTGTCGGCGGGCGGTCCCTTGTCGATCCCCAAACTGTATTCGGGGCGCAACCGCACGTTTTGGTTTTACGCATACGAAGGAAATCAGTGGGGCCGGCCTACGTCGACCACAAACACGGTGCCAACACTTGCCGAACGCAGGGGTGACTTTTCCGCCTTGCTCGCCATTCCGCAGGGCACGCGTTATCAGATCTACGACCCGGCATCGACGCGCGCCGTCGGCGGCGGACGCTTCCAGCGAGATCCGTTCGCCGGTAATATCCTTCCTGCCAGCAGGCTGGACGCGGTGGGACTCAACCTTGTGCGGCTGTTCCCGGAGCCCAATATCGCAGGACGCAACGACGGGTCGAACAATCACTACTATGTGGATGTCCGGAAGCAGGAATACAACACACATATGGGGCGCTTCGATCACCAGTTCCGAGAAGGACACCGGCTGTTTTTCCGCATCCACAACTACGACTGGCGGAGTGGCCAGGACCGCTACGGCAGCCCGCAAGGCAGGTTCAATACGCGTTCGGCGCGCAAGGGTCTGGCCCTCGACGATGTGCTCCTGCTGAGTCCCACGCTGGTGCTCAATTTGCGTTATGGCTTCACCTATGGCGACATGGGCGAGACCCGCGACACGCAAGGGATCGATCTGGCTACGCTGGGATTTTCGCGAAATCTGACCTCGCTGCTCGATCCTGCGCGGACAACGGTGCCAAGAGTCCGCATGGGGCCGTTCTCGCCGCTTTCGGAATGGAATAACGGCGATGGCGCCAACTCCAGCTTCACCCACACCATACTGGTGAACGCCACGCAGTCGCGCGGCCCGCACAGCCTTCGCTATGGCTTCGACGGCCGGCTCTACCGAGGCTTCGGCACCCGGACGCCACTGGGGAATTCGCCGGATCTCAATTACTCGAACGCTTTCACGCGGGGCCCGATGGACAACTCCGCGCAAGCGCCCATCGGCCAGGAACTCGCTTCCATGCTACTCGGCATTCCCGACGGGCAAATGGACCGCACCGCCACCAGCGCTTTCCAGGACAAATATGTGGGATTGTTCCTGCAGGACGACTGGCGCATCAACAGCCGGCTGACACTGAATGCGGGGTTGCGGTACGAACTGGAATCGCCGATCACGGAACGCTTTGACCGGCTGGTGGCCGGCTACGACTTCCTGACAGCGAATCCCATAGAGGCGCAGGCCAGAGCGGCCTACGCCCGCAGCCCGTTGCCGGAGCTGTCCGCCGCGGATTTCCGGGTGACCGGAGGACTGACCTTTGCAGGCACCGGCGGCCGCGGCCGGAGCCCATTCCGCGGCGAAAAGAACAACTTTCTGCCACGTATCGGACTGGCGTATAAGCTCGGTTCGAGCACCGTGGTCCGGGCGGGATACGGCATTTACTACGACAGTCTGGGCGTCAACAAGACCACCGCGCAGCAGACAGGCTTTTCACAATCGACACCCATTCGCGCATCGCTCGACAACGGCTTGTCCTTTGTGGCAACCAACGCAAATCCGTTTCCGCAGGGCTTGATCGAAGCTCGAGGGGCAGCCGGCGGGCTGGCGACCAGTCTTGGCCAGGGTTTCACATTCTACGATCCGAACCTCAGGCATGCGTACTCCCAGCGATGGTCGTTCGCGCTGCAGCACATGCTGCCAGGTCAGGTGCTGATTGAGCCGGGGTACACGGCGAACCGGGGTACACGGCTCGGCGTGACGCGCGAGCTCAATGCCTTGCCGAATCAGTATCTGAGCACATCCGCCGTCCGCGATGAAACCCGCATCGCCTCCCTGTCGCAGGTTTTCCCCAATCCATTCTTTGGTCTGGCGCCTTCCTACACCGGCACCATCACACGCGCCAATCTGCTTCGTCCCTATCCCCAGTTTGGCAATCTGACGGCGATTGTGCCGGACGGCTATTCCTGGTATCACTCGATGCAACTGCGCGCAGAGCGGCGGTTGCGCAACGGCCTGAGCATCCAGGGTTCTTATGTATGGTCGAAGTTCATGGAGGCGCAGGACTACCTGAATCCGGCGGACGCGCGGCCGTACGAGAGCCTGTCGGACACAGACCGGCCGCATCGCATCACAATCAGCGGGATTTGGGAGATTCCTCTGGGGCGTGGCCGGCGTTTGGGCGGCCAGATGGCGAAGGCGATGGATTTCCTGGTGGGCGGCTGGCAGTTGAACGGGGTTTCGATCATGCAGTCAGGACCGCCACTCGGTTTTGGCAACGCTTTACTGACAACGGACATCCGGGCCGTCCCTCTCGCGGGGGACCTGCGCAGCGTGGACCGCTGGTTCAACACCGACGTGTTCGTGCGCGACGCGAGCCGGCAGTTTCAACAGAAGTACCGGCAGTTTCCGCTTCGCTTTGGCGGCGTTCGCGCCGACGGTCAGCGAGGGTCGGACTGGTCGTTATTCAAGGCGTTCCCGGTCACTGAGCGGGTTAAGGTCCAGTTTCGCGCCGAGCTCTACAATGCGTACAACCAGGCGAGCTTTAACTCACCCAACACCAACCCGACCAGTGGCGCGTTTGGCACAGTGACCGATACGGCGTCCGAGGCAAAGAACTGGCAATTCTCGCTGTTTCTGAGATTTTGACGATGCTGCTTCCGCGTCGAAAACTCCTGGCCTACCCGCTGGCGCACGCAGCCGCCGCAGTGGCCTCGCCTCGACGTAGCCCGGTTCGACCGTGCCCGCGTGCTGTCGGAGGTGGACCTTTTTCTCAATCGGGCGCCAGTCACCGTGACAGCCTCCCGAAGCCCGCGGAGTGCTGGTGGAACGCACGATTTCTTTTCTGAAGGCGACTACTGGTGGCCCGACCCAAAAAATCCGGCCGCGCCTTATCTCCGGCGCGATGGCATGACGAACCCGGACAATTTCGTCGAACGTCGAGACGCGCTGATGCGGTTGAGTGTCGAGATGCCCGCACTGACCGCCGCGTGGAAGGTGACCGGAAGGAAGAAGTATGCCGAACACGCCGCGCGCCATTTGCGGGCCTGGTTCGTGGATGGAGCCCCGCGAATGAATCCGCATCTGGAATACGCGCAGGCAATTCACGGCCGGCGGCATGGTCGGGACGTAAATGCCAATCGCCGCGCCGTGCCGCGTAATGGCGACGGCGTCTGGTCGAGGCGTGGGCCGAACTACATCAGGACGAACTCCAGGCTGGCTGGGACCTGCTCTACTCCGGTCGCCGCGCCCATCCTGTCGAACCGCTAAAATAGAGAAGCTGCAATGCCCCACCTGATTTGTAAAGTTACGGACTTTAAGATCGTCGGACCTTTCCAGTTGTGCGTGCGATTTGACGACGCCACAGAACAGGCCATCGATTTCCAGCCTGTTCTGCGAGGTGAACTGTATGGTCCATTGCGCGATCTCGCGCTGTTCAACCAGGTCCGGATTGACCCCGAGGCAGACACACTGGTGTGGCCCAACGGTGCTGATTTCGATCCGGCCACGCTCCACGACTGGCCCCGTTACCTGGGGCCATCAGTCGAGATGGCAAGCCGGTGGGAGACGATACCGGCATAGGGAACCGTAAGCGTCCTGAGGCAGGAAGCCCTGCTCATGCTGGACAACATTCAACGGCGACGTCGGCCACCCGAATGAAGTCGGCATTATTCTTGCCGGGCTGGGAACCACCCCCTATACTCCGATCAGGAGCCTGACACCAATGACGCCCCTGGAACGTTTGCACGCTGTGGCGGCGACACTGCCTGCGGAAGCCGTTGAAGCTCTCCTCGTTCTGGCCGAGCAAATCCCCGCCGCAGACACGCTCATAGCCGCTGGCCTGTTCCCGCGCCTTGCCACGCTGCCAGAAGAGGATGTCGATGAGCCGACAACGGAGGAACTGACCGAAGCGCTCCGGAATGCCGGTCGGGACGGCTGGGCCTCACAGGAAGAAGTGGAGCGCAAACTGGGTCTGCAATGAGCGCCACCGTTCGCTCGGACCGGACCGCGCTCGATGACCCGCGCGTGAGAGCCTTGTAATCGGACAGGCTTAGAAGGCACTCCGCCGTTACGCGCGATCTATCCGGCCTACGGACGGAGCCTGAGTACGGTGATCGGCTCGAATCCACTGGTCTTGTCGTCCTGAATGTTGGCCATGTAGAAGAAGTCACAGTCCGCGATTACTCCGGTGGTTACGCCGTCGAACAATGGGTTCCGGCGTTCCAACATTTCGAATCTATGGACGCCTCTTGCGTCACTGGTCAATAGCAGCCGGACCACGCGGGGCCCATGAAACCGTCTGGATGGCGATCAGCGATCCTCCTACTCGCGCCTGAAAAGGATCGGTAATTTCGGCGCGCTCAGCGCGCCTCCGACGCCGCGAGTGCGAGCACAAAAAAAGCCCCCGAAGCGCTGAGGCTCCGGGGGCTGATGGTGAGGTTCACGCTTCTAGAATACGTACTTCAGCGCGAACTGGAGATTCCGCATGTTGGTGCGGGTTCCGCGGATGGTGCCGAAAGTGGCGCTGGCCACGTTGGAGTCGGGGTTGCCCCATACCGGATGGTTCATGATGTTGAACGCCTCAAAGCGGAACTGCACCTTGTGGCCTTCTATGATCTTGAAATCTTTCAGCGTGGAGAAATCCCACGCGAGGATTCCAGGAGTGGTGGCGGCGTTGCGGCCGAGGTTGCCGTGCCTGCCATCGGCGGCGCGGCTGAAGGCGGCGGGATTCCACCAGCCGTCGATGTTGCTGTTCCAGCCGGCGGTCGGGTCGATGCCCGTCGCGTCAGCACGGCCGAAGCCATGACCCACATTGGCCGGATCGCCGCTCTGCGAGATGTTGATCGGGAAGCCGGACTGAACGGTCACGATGGAACCCAGTTGCCATCCGCCAAGCAGTGCGTTAGCAAATGAGTTCTGGATATCCACCGATCGGCCCTTGCCCACCGGCAGATCGTAGGACGCCGCCGTCACATAGCGGTGCGCCGTGTCGAACGCCGAACGGGCGCGTTCGCACTGGCGGCAGTAGCTGTTCTGCGGGAACAGCGTGTCATTACCCTGGTTGCGGATGGACGACGACGTGTCGATGGACTTTGACCACGTGTAGCTCATCAGGTACGTGAGCCCCTTCGAATAGCGCTTCGTCAGCTTGGTACCCAGCGAGTTGTAGTTGCCGCGTCCGCCGTTATCCACCAACTGGATGATGCCGAAGTTGGGGAAGGGCGAGCGCTGCGCCACCGACAGACCGGAACTGCGCGGCGCCGGAAGAGCTTCGTTGGCGGAACGGAGAGCTTCGAGGCGGCGGCTCACGCTGCCGAGGTACCCCACTTCCAGCATGGTGTCGCCCGCCAGTTGACGCTGCACGTTCAACGTGTACTGCATGCTGTAGGGGGTCCGCCGGTCATACGGATTGGCGAAGGTGTAGGGACGGAAGACGTTCGCCACGCCGCCGGCGATGGAGGCGAGCGAATTGGCCCATGTCAGGTACTTGGTGTCGGAGTTGTCGCGCAGACGGCCCGCCAGATTGCGCGCCATGTCGAAGCGCGGGTTGCCGGTGTCTTGCGAATAGAACATGCCGCCGCCGCCGCGGATGACCCACTTATCGTTGGGAGACCAGGCCATGCCGATGCGGGGAGCCCAGTCGTTATTGTCGCGATTGACCAGCCGCGCGCCAAAGGCTCCGTCGCACTTGACGGTGATATCGGGCCAGCGGATGGCCACGCCTTCATAGCAGTTCTGGCGGGCGGGCGTCTGGCGCTGGAAGAAGGGCCACAGGTTCTGCGGCGCAGTTGCGTTGCGGAAGTCTGTGGGGTGAACCTCGTTCGGTACCAGACCGTTGAACAGCGTGCCGGTCTGATCCTCCCACGGCGGCGTGTTCTCGTACCGCAGACCGATGTTGACCGTCAGCTTGTTGGTCACCTTCCACGTGTCATCGAAGTAGAATGCGAACGAATTGGCGCGGAAGTCAGCCTTCGCGATGGAGACGGCCGCTTCGGCCTGCTGCGGCTGACCCAGCAGAAAGTCAGCGAAGGAATCGCCGCTGACGCCGGGAGCGCCGGGGTTACGCGTAGCGTTGCGGATGAAGCTGAACTGGCCCCGCGCGAACTGGTTGCCCACCTGGCGGTAGGCGTCGTTGCGGAACTCGCCGCCGAACTTGAAGCTGTGCTTGCCGCGGATCCAGCTTAGGTTGTTGATCACCTGCATCACGCGGTTGTTGTTCTCATACGGCCCTTCGGACGAGTTGCCGAAGCCAGTCAGACCGTGGTCAAGCGAGATGTTCGGGATGCCCCACTGCACCGGCGGACCGGATTGCAGGCCGGGGATCTTCAGTTCGCCCACCACGTCGCGGGTGAAGGCGAGTTCGGGGCCGGCGGTGTTGTAGAAACTGCTGTAGCCGAAGCGGAACTCGTTCACCAGCGTCGCCGTCAGCACACGGCTGTTGGTGACCGCGTACTGCTCAAACGTGGTGACTACTTTGTCGCCGTTCTGCCTTAGCGATTCCACCAACAGGTTTTCGTCGCCCACGCTGTAGCGGCCAAACCACTGCGAATTGGCCGATTCCACGAAATCGAAGCGGCCGGTAAACTGGTCGCGATTAACGGGCGTTCCCCTGGCCCATTGGTAGTTATTCCGGTCTCCGGCCAGGTTCGGCGCCGGCAGGAAGTTCATCAGCACCTTGGATGTATCGGTGAACCGGTTCTGCGGAATCACGTTTCCGGGAAAGAGCGAACCTCCGGCGGCGCCCGGGTTCGGACGGGTGGACGGATCCCAGATGCCGTTGGTGCCCAACGGGAGCGCGGAGAAATCGCCGTTACGCGCGGCGGCGGTCGGAACAGTGGTCAGGCCCTGCAGGGAGCGGCGCTGGCGGAACCACTCGTAGTTCGTCATGAAGAACAGACGATTCTTGCCGTTGAAGAGCTTGGGCACTACCACCGGACCGCTCAGCGTGAAGCCGTACTGGTTCCACTTGAAGGGGTCCTTCGGCGGACGGGCCGCGCTGAAAGCATAATTCTTCGCGTCGAGCTTTTCATTCCGGAGGAATTCATAGGCTGTTCCGTGAAAATCGTTCGATCCACCCTTGGTGGACATATTCACCTGGGCGGTGCCGCGGCCGAATTCCGCGGGGTAAATGCCCGTCTGCACCTTGAATTCCTGCAGCGCGTCAACCGAAGGTTCAGCGATGTAGGTGTTGAAGTTGGGGTCGGTGTTCTCAATGCCATCGAGGGTGAAGTGGTTAAACTGCGACCGCTGGCCCGCAATGGAGATCGACCGGTCCGTGCGGATACCGCCCTGACGGGCGCCGGCCTGGCCGGCGGACGGGAAGCCGAAGCTCACGTTCGGGGACAACGCCGCGAGGCTGAGTGCGTTGCGGCCATTCAGCGGCAGATCGACGATCTGCTTGTTGGCGATTACTGTACCCACGGTGACGTTCTCGGTGGTCAACTGCGCGGCGGTGGCGGAGACTTCCACCGATTCGCTCACTTGCCCCACAGCGAGTTCAACGTCGAGACGCAGGCTCTGCTGCACTTCCAGCTGGATGCCGGTGCGAACCGCGCCCTTGAAGCCGCTGGCCGCGACTCTCAGGCTGTATCCGCCCGGCGACAAAGCCGGGAAATTGAAGGCGCCGGAATCGTTGGTTTTGGTTTCGCGTGCAGACGCGGTGGCGGCGCTGGTGACGGTGACGGTCGCGTTGGTAACTACCGCGCCGGAAGTGTCAGTAACAATACCTGAGATATCGCCGAGCGTCTGAGCTGCCATCGGCAGTACAAGACACAGGGCGCACAAAACGATGTGCAATGTCCTCTTCATTGAGGGATCCCCTTAGAGTGAACGTTCGCTCCCTTTGTTTCGCAGCGAGGCGAACTGTACCAAAGAATGTATCACCTCCGGCCACTGAGCGGGCACATTAAACTCGGCCACCTCCCGGAGGGGCTCCTCCCCCACGACCCTTCGAAATAGAATAAGCTAAATGCAGTATGAGACCCTTGCTGTGCGTTGCCGCTCTTGCTCTGAGCGGCGGCATGGCGCTCTGTCAGAGCACCCCCACCATCAAGCAAACCCGCATTGAGCGGACCTCGCCTGCTTCCGCTGAAGACATGTACACGAAGTATTGTGCCGTGTGTCACGGAAAAGACGGCAAAGGCGGAGGCCCCGCAGCCGCTGCCATGAAGAAGGTTCCCACCGATCTGACCACGCTGTCGAAAAAGAACGGTGGCAAATTCCACGGGCCGGCCGTAAGCCAGTCCATCACCGGCGAGCAGGCTGTCACCGCTCACGGAAGCGCCAACATGCCCGTCTGGGGTACCCTGTTCCGCGAGGACGGACAGGATGAATCCCAGGTTCGGCTCCGTATCGCCAATCTGGTGAAGTACATCGAGAAGATGCAGGTGAAGTAAATGGCCTGGTTCTACGGGGCGATCCTGCCAGCTATGGTTCGCCCTCCAGGCTATTTCCCGTATCCCCTGCCCATCCACAGCCTAAGTTAAATCCCGGTCTCTCCCTGCGCGACTCAACATCGACCAACCGGCCCATATCCAGATTGCGCCGGCACAGAGGGAGTCGATCAGTTGATCTGCCAATCGGCGATAATCGGACTTGTTCGTCACGCTGGGAATAAGTGGATCTTGATGGTCTCCTCAGCCAGTCCTGGCAATGTACTACCCTCCTCGGACGACCAACAGAATTCTCGCATTGATGTCCGCTCGCGCCGTGGCCCATAGCTCAGGCGGAGTGAATACCTGAGCACTCCAGCCTCCCAGCGATTGAACAATCTTCGCGGAGAATGTCGTTGCGTCAGGCAAAGCAAGCTCTCGGCCGAAGCTCTCCAGGACGACTAATCCGCCGGGACGCGTTTGGTCCGCGGCGAGGTGATCGGGAGCAGAGCGTCGTGATGCATCCAGCCACCGTGACAGCCTCCCGAAGCCCGCGGAGTGCTGGTGGAACGCACGATTTCTTTTCTGAAGGCGACTACTGGTGGCCCGACCCCAGGAATCCGGACGCGCCTTATCTCCGGCGCGATGGCATGACGAACCCGGACAATTTCGTCGCACGTCGAGACGCGCTGATGCGGTCGAGTGTCGAGATGCCCGCTTTGACCGCCGCGTGGATGGTGACCCAAGGAAGAAGTATGCCGAACACGCCGCGCGCCATTTGCGGGCCTGGTTCGTGGATGGAGCCACGCGAATGAATCCGCAGCTGGAATACGCGCAGGCAATTCACGGCCGGTCCAAAGGGCGAGGCACCGGAATCATCGATACGATCCATCTGGTGGAGGTCGCGCGGGCAGCGCCGCTGGCCGCCGAATCGGGTGCGCTGCGTTCCGAAGAGTTCGCGCCGGTCCGAAAATGGTTCGCGGACTACCTCCGGTGGATGACCACGAGCGCCAATGGCGTCGAGGAACGGGACGCCAGAAACAACCACGGTACGTGCTTCGCCATGCAGGTTGCCGCATTCGCCCGGCTCACCGGGCAACGGGATCTGATCGACGATGCGGCCCGGCGCTTTGAAACGGGCGACGGGCGCGGCATACGCAGGGCCATTGAGTTCCTGGTACCCGGCATCGCCGACAAGAAGCGCTGGCCGCATCCACCGGATGTCATGTACTCTGAGCATTGGCCGATGCGCCAGCAGGCACTGCTCTTCGGCGGCCTCGCCTGCGGCCGCCAGGAGTATCTCGATCTTTGGAAAACGCTGCCCGCGAGTTCCCAGGTCGCCGAAGTCGTCCGCAACTATTTTATTCGCCAACCGGCGCTATGGACCTAATTACGAAAATGCCAAACCTGTCCAGACGAGATTTGTTGCTAAGTGGACTGGCGATTCCCGCGCTGGCGCAGGCGAAGCGCCCGAACGTGCTCTTCATTGCGGTGGACGACCTGCGTCCCGAACTCGGCTGTTACGGCGCAAAGACCATCCTCACGCCGAACATTGACCGCATCGCCAGACAGGGAATGACCTTCCTGCGCGCGTATTGCCAGCAGGCCGTTTGCTCTCCCTCACGAACCAGCGTCATGACCGGCGCCCGGCCAGACACGACCAAAGTATGGGATCTGGTGACGCATTTCCGTGACGCGATGCCGGAAACGGTGACCGTGGCGCAGCACTTCAGACAGAACGGCTACTTTGTCCAGGGAATGGGCAAGATCTTCCACCCGGGCTATGACGATCCGCGCTCCTGGTCGACACCGTGGCAAACGCCAGACGCCCCCAGTTACGCGGCTGTCAAGACGGCTGTTGTGGTGGACGAGGACGCAAAGAAGAAGTCGAAGAACGGCCCCGCGTTTGAGTCCGGCAACGTGCCGGACGATTTCTACAAGGACGGCAAAGTGGCCGCTCTCGCGGTGGAGACGCTGGGCACGCTGGCCAAAAAGCGG
>JAWXCM010000215.1:0-17602 GCA_034408745.1 Bryobacteraceae bacterium | reverse complement strand
CCTCTGTGGCGGGCGGGGATATTGTGCCTTTGGATCAAACTGGGGTAGTGACAGTGCCGGTGAAGATATGTCTGTGCGGGTATCCGGCTTTTGCTCCACAGCCGTCCCGGACTCCCAATCCGCTGATGCAGTCCCTTCTTGATTCCCTTGATATGGCTCAGACTTACCTCAAAGATGTTCACACCATCAACGACAAGATAAAGGGACTTGAGAATCGCCTTGCCGGCTGGAAAGACGTAGATGAGCTTCAGAAACGTCTCGATATCCTTCAACAGGAAATCAACAAGCTGAAGTCAATCTGAATGCAGGCATATCCGGGCGTTTCGCTTTTGGAGTTGGACCAGGGGCCACTTAGAAGCTGGGCAGGTCCGCCGCGTTGCGATCATTGCAACGCGAACTACCTCGTCCTTGTAGAACATAGAAGAAGGCGATTGACCACCTAAAGGCTCAGGGTCAGCAGATCTCGGATGACGTGCTCGCCGCCGTCGATCCGTATTAAACCTCACCTATCAACCGATTCGGCCAATGGGTATGCAGTGGTGGAGCAGTGTTGGGGTAACCTCTCTTGCCCCAGGCCCGGCTCCGGTCCGGCCGGGCTATGGGATATTGTTCCCCTCGGCCTGTGGCGAATGCGCCGCGATCCCCACAATGCCCCAGCTCCGCGAAGCCGTCCAATCTGCGTCGGCGGCAAGTTCTCGCGTTCGTCGCGCGGCATCATCGGTAAAGTTTCTCGCCGCGGCCTTACAGCCAGTCTTGCTCGGAGGTGTCCATATCGCCCCGGCAACTGCGCCGCTGCCGCCAGACATGCGCCGTCTCGAGGCTCTGCTTGCGCGCCTGCTTAAAGTCCGGCGCCGAGCATCAACTGCCGCAGTGCCTCGCGCCCGATTTCGAGCCAGCTTGTCGGCCAGGTATTCGCTCGCGAGCGTGGGACCGAAGTCCGGCAGGTGCTGCTCGACACGATGTCGGTCGCCTTCTGGCGTGTCTCCGGACTCAGCTTCCGATTTGACGCCTGGTTCCGCAAACCATGGATTACGGCCTGGTCGCCGCCGCGCCCCGGGGGCACAGCGAACTGGGAGTTCGTCTGTGCCCGTTACGGGATGTCGAGGGTGGAGTGCGTGTGGTTTGTTTGTCTTTAAGCTTTGGGCAGGTATATTGCCGCACTGTCTCCGCCGCCCTCCCCGCCCGGGCGGGCTTCGCCATCACGAACTACCGTTCGCTATGTGTCAGACATGATCAGGCTGCTGTTTCTTGGGTTCGTCTCCGAGTACGGATTACAGTCTGAGGCGCCCGCCAGACCGGCGACGTTGGGAAACACATCTCTATGGGTTGGGGGGGCGGTCCGGGCTTTCTCGCCTGCCGCCGGATGCAACCGGCGGCAACAAGCTGTGTAATCGCTTTCCGGACCACCATGCGGGTAGTGATTCCGGTTCTCTGAGCCGTGGACGAGTTGGAAAAGATGGCCTGACGCCGCCGCTTCCAGACACAACGTCAGGTACCCTACAGCGCAAGCACCGTCGACACTGGCGATAGTACGGGCCAGGAACTCTGTTGGCAACGGGACGCACTGGATGAAGAACATGGGATCCCCGTTGCTGCGTTCCTGGCCCCGCAGCACCGACTCGTGAAGTCGGTAGTACAGGCAGGAACTGATCAGGTACACGTCCCACCACGCTCATGGGAGGCCATTAGACTCACTCCGGCGTCCAACCTGACATCAGGGTCCAGGTAGTCTCCCGAGCAGGCGCGTCCCGGTCCGGGACGCGCCTCCCATCGAGGTAATCCGGGATTGCGCTCTGTATCTGCTGCCCGCCGCCCGGATCGAGACCACGTCAAGGGGCAATGTCCGACGAACAACGTTCTTACAGCCACTATGCGGACAGACACCGATCTAAGCAAACAATCAGTCTGCTTCTGACCCAACCCAGTGTGAACGTAGTTCGGACACCGCCACGATATAGTAAATCCACATACGAGTGTTAACCGCTACCAACGCCGAAAGCCCGCAGCCCGGTCGAGTTGCCCGGGTGCGCCAGCGTGACTACCTCATCGAAGAGGTCATCGCCCCACCGAACCCCGGCGACGCAACCCTCGTAACCCTGTCCTGCATCGAGCACGACGCACAGGGCCGCCGAATCCAGGTCCTCTGGGAACTCGAACCCGATGCGCGCATCAAAAATCAGGATCGATTTCGCGGAATCGGCACCCGTGATTTCGATAATCCCGAGCACTTCGCGGCGTACCTCAACACATTACGTTGGAACTGCGTCACAGCAACGGACCCAACCCTGTTCCAGTCTCCTTTCCGGGCCGGCATCAAAATCGAAGACTACCAGCTCGAACCCCTGCGCAAAGCCCTTCTCCTGCCCCGAGTCAACCTCTTTATTGCCGACGACGTTGGCCTCGGCAAAACCATCGAAGCCGGCCTCATCGCCCGCGAGCTCCTCCTCCGCAAGAAGGTCCGGACCATCGTCGTAAGCTGCCCGCCCTCCATGCTCGAACAGTGGCAGGAAGAACTGGAATTCCGATTCGGCCTGCGATTCGAAATTCTCGACCGCGAGTACGTCTCCGACATCCGTTGCGAACGCGGCTTCAGCGTCAACCCGTGGAACACCCACCCGCGCCTTCTCGTCTCCCACCGGCTACTCATCGACGAGTCCTACACCTCCGGTCTGAGAGACCATCTCGGGGCATTCCTCCCTGGCTCGCTCCTAATCCTCGACGAGGCCCACCACGCCGCGCCCGCTTCGGGCCAGCGCTACGGCATCGACACCAAAATCACCAAAGCCGTCCGCGACCTCGCTCAGCGCTTTGAGCACCGTATCTTTCTCTCCGCCACACCGCACAACGGTCACAGCAACAGCTTCTCCAGCCTCCTCGCCCTGCTCGACAACCAGCGCTTCACCCCGGGCGTCCCCGTCACCCCAAAGCAGACCGAGCCGATCCTCGTCCGCCGCCTCAAAGAAGACCTCCGCAAAATCCGCGGCGGTTTCCCGGAGCGTCGGGTTCAGCAGATCGACATCAGCGGCCTCCAGACCGACTCCCCGGAGCTGACGCTTTTCCAGCTCCTCGACGACTATGCCGAACTCCGCGCCCAGCGGCTCTCCTCCGAGTCCGGCAAAGTGCAGGCCGCCGCCGGCCTCATCATCTCAGGCCTCCAGCAGCGACTCCTGTCCTCTGTGAACGCCTTCGCCCGGACCCTCGCCGTCCACCGCCGGTCGGTGGAGAAACAATGGGCAACCGCCGCCCCCGCCCCGACACCCCGCGCTGAAACCATCCCCCTCAACCTCTCCGCGCCCGGCTCAGACGACGACCGCGCCACCCTGGACGAACAGCAGTCCCACGCCGAAGATGACGCCCGCGTCGAAGCTGCATCAGCCGCTTCCGCCGGGTCCTCCACGCCGCCCCCGGATCACCTGGCACGGGAACGAGCCCTCCTCAGCCAGCTCCAGTCCGTTGCCGAGCAGTCCCGCATGGTCCCCGATGCCCGCGTCCTCTGGCTCGCCGCGTGGCTCCGCGCCAACTGCCTCGAACCAGACGGCCGCACCTGGAAGAACCGCCGCGTCCTCATCTTCACCGAGTGGGAAGACACCCTCACCTACCTCAAAGCACAGATCCAACACATCATCGGCGACACCGAAGCCGCCGCGGAACGCCTGGCCGTCTACCGGGGCTTCACCAGCTGCAATGACCGCGAGCGACTCCGCGACGCCTTCAACGCCCCGCCAGACGAGCACCCCCTGCGCATCCTCATTGCCACCGACGCCGCTCGTGAAGGCCTTAACCTTCAGGCCCACTGCAACCACTTGTTCCATTTCGACGTCCCCTGGAACCCCGGCCGCCTCGAACAGCGCAACGGCCGCATTGACCGCAAGCTGCAGCCCGAGCCCGTCGTGTACTGCCACTACTTCGTCTACACCCAGCGCGACCACGACCGCGTCCTCAAAGCTATCGTCGACAAGACAGCCCGCATCCGCGCCGAGCTCGGCAGCGTCACCCAGGTCATTGAGCCCAGGCTCGAAAAGATCCTCAGCCGCGGTATCCCCGGCCGCTCCGCCAAAACCATCGCCGCCCAAATCGACGCCCTCGAACTCGAAGCAGCGCACCGCCAGTCGATGGAGGAGGAGCTCGAAGCCGCCCGCAAACGCGAAGAGGACCTCCGCCGTGAACTCGAAAAGCTGGCCACACTTCGCAAACACTCCGAGCGCGACATCCAGTTCAGCGAGGATCACTTTCGCGCTACGCTCGACTGCGCTCTCGAACTGAACCGGTGCGACCGACTGAAGCCCCTGCCCGAGCCACGCCCCGGCGAGCCCCAGCGCTTCACCATCCCCCCTCTCTCCGAACAGGCCGGAGCAGGCTGGGAGGATGTCACCGACACGCTCCGCGAGAAACGAGACCGCGGCATCCACCCCGTCGAATGGCGACGCACCGCGCCCATCCGCCCCGTCGTCTTCCGCGACCCGGGCATTGTTACCAACTCCGTCGTCCAGTTCCACCTCGAACACCCCGTGGTCCAGCGCCTCCTCCAGCGCTTCCTCTCCCAGGGCTTCGTGCATGACGACCTCTCCCGCACCTGCATCGCCCACAGCCGCGACGCCATCAAGCGAGTCGTCGTCCTCGGCCGCCTCGCCCTCTATGGACCCGAAGCCGCCCGGCTCCACGAGGAGATCGTCTTTGTCACCGCCCGCTGGACCGACTCGAAGATCCGGACCGCACCCCTACGTCCCTACGAGCAGGACCGCGAAGCCTACACCGTCAACCTCCTGTACGATTCGCTGCTGGAGACGCCGTTCCGCAGCCTGCCCGCCGTCGTCACCGATCAGCTCAAAGCCTCCGAGACCGGCGACCTCAACGACCTCTGGCCGCATCTCGAAGCACGCGCCCAGGCCGCCGAAGCCGACGCCCGCGCCGCCCTTGCCCGCCGCGGTGATGCCGAAGCCCTCGCCATGCAAGGGATTCTCGAACTCCAGCGGAAGCAGATTGAAGATCGCCAGAAAGCCAACGCCCAGCTCAAACTTGAAGGCATCGACGAAGAGGAGCGCCGCCAACGTGAGGCCGAGCGCCGCTTTCAGAACGACCGTCTCCGCGATCTGCCCGCCGAACTGGACCGCGAGCCCGGCCGTATCCGAGCCCTCTACAAGGTCAGCGCCGCCCGCCTCGAACCCGTAGGTCTCGTCTACCTCTGGCCGGTAGGAGCCTGATTACCCATGTCGGAAACCAGCTCCCTCCGCCGCAACCACCAGATCTGGATCGGCAATCTCCAACCCGTCGGCCTGCTCATCTCGGCGCCGGTCCTCGAAGCGGCCCAGGTCCCCATCGATCTCAACCCAATCGCGCTCCACCGCGATTTCCTCAGCCTGCTCCCCCGCGACCGCCGGAATGAGCCCGTCCCCGAACTGCCGTCCTTCCGCGACTTCGCCGAGCGCATCCTCGGCTGGCCCCCGGAGCTCTGGATCAGCCCTGCGCCCGACAATACCAGGGCCTTTCTCGAAACCTACCGAGAGCAGCTCGAACCCGACGCCGTTCTCATCGAGCCACGCGACAACTCCGTCATTCTCCTCGTCAGCAACGTCCCGAATGGCGTCAACTTCGACGACCCACCGCCCGAGAAGACCCGCAACTGGAACGCCTCGCCTCATGCTCGATTCGAACGGCTTCTCCGCGAGACCGGACACCCCATAGGCATCCTCGCGGGACCCGAAGCCGTCCGGCTCGTCTACGCCCCCAAAGGGGAATCCACAGCCTGGGCAACCTTCCGCGTCGAGCACATGGCAGCCGTCCAGGGGCGCATGCTCCTCGGTGCCCTGCAGGCCCTTCTGGGTTATGAGCGCCTTCTCACCGGCCCTGTCGGCGAGCGCCTCCTCGGCATCCTCCGCCGCAGCCGCGACTACCAGAACGATGTCTCGAACGAACTGGCCGAGCAGGTTCTCGAAGCCCTCTACGCGCTGCTTCGCGGGTTTCAGGCCGCTGACGATTTCAGTAACGGGAAACTCCTCCGCGAGACACTCGACACTGACCCAGGTCTCGCCTACAACGGCCTGCTCACCGTCCTCATGCGCCTCGTGTTCCTCCTCTATGCCGAGGACAAGGGGCTCATGCCGCAGGACCCCGTCTATCTGGAGCACTACAGCGTCAGCCGCCTCTTTAACCAGTTGCAGCACGACAAGGATCAGTTCCCAACCGAGATGTCTCGCCGCTATGGGGCATGGGCGCGCCTGCTGGCTCTGTTTGGCCTCATCTGGACAGGGGGACGGCATGGCCGCCTCACCGTCCCGGCTCGACACGGGTACCTGTTCGATCCTGGGCGCTACCCATTCCTCGCCAAAAAAGACGCGGCCGGCGAACTGCCCCACGTCCCCGACGGGACCGTCCTCGAAGTGCTCCGCAATCTGCTCATCCTTCAAAAAGAGCGCATCAGCTACCGCGCCCTCGATGTCGAGCAGATCGGCTCGGTTTACGAAGCCATCATGGGCTTCGAACTGCACAAGGCCACCGGACCCAGCCGCGCCATCAAGTCCTCCAAACGGCACGGCCCGCCGGTCACCATCAACCTCGAAACGCTGTTGACCAAGTCGTCGGACAACCGAGCCAAATGGCTGAAGTCCGAGACGGGCATCGAACTTGCCGCCGAGGCTGCAAAACTCCTGAAGAGCGCGAAATCCCTCGAAGATCTGGAGGCAGCCCTCCAGAAGCGTATTCACGACAAGGTCACACCGGAGCGCGTGCGCAAGGGTGCCATGATCCTGCAACCGTCGCTCGAACGGCGTCGCAGCGGAAGCCATTACACTCCCCGCTCTCTTACCCGGCCCATCGTCGAGACTACGTTGGAGCCGCTGTTCAAAGCGATGGGCTCCGACCCCTCGCCCGAACAAATCCTGCAACTCAAAGTCTGCGATCCCGCCATGGGTTCCGGAGCCTTTCTCGTCGAAGCGAGCCGGCAGCTCGGAGCAGCGCTCGTTGAGGCATGGCAGCGACGCGGCGAGCGTCCGCCGCTGCCCTTGGACGAGGATGAAATCCTCTACGCCCAGAGGCTTGTTGTCCAGCGCTGCATCTACGGCGTGGACAAGAATCGCATGGCCGTCGATCTCGCCAAGCTGTCTCTGTGGTTGGCGACACTCGCCCGCGATCACGCCTTCACCTTCATCGACCACAACCTCCGGCATGGCGACTCTTTGGTTGGGCTGACCGTCCGGCAGATAGCGAGCGTCAGTTGGGAGGAAGGGCAGCGAGCCCTCTACCTCGATGAAGAGCTGCGCCGGCGACTTGCGGGAGCGGTTCGCGAGCGCAATGAGATTCTCGCGGCAGATGACGCTCAGCCCTATGACCAACTGAGGGCGCGTCTCGACTCGGCCGACCAGAATCTCGATGTTATTCGCACCATCGGTGATGCGGTCTGTGCCACGTGGTTGCGGAATGAGACCCCGAAGGCGAAGGCTGCCGCATTAAGGAATCTTCAGTACCTCCTAAGCCAGTACCTCACGGCCAATGATCTCGAAGCGGGAGGACAGATCGATGCCGAGATCCGGGCAATGCGGTCCACCGACAAGCCCATCGTGCCGTTCCATTGGGAGATCGAATTTCCCGAGGTGTTCCAGCTCGATTCAGAGCAGCGCAGCCACGGCTTCGATGCAATTGTAGGGAATCCACCTTTCGCCGGTAAGAATACGCTTGCCGAGGGAACAGTCAAGACCTATCCGAAGTGGTTGCAGCAGATCCACGAGGAGAGTCACGGCAACGCTGATCTTGTGGCGCATTTCTTCCGGCGCGCATTCAGTCTGCTTAGGCCGAATGGTTGCTTCGGACTGATCGCTACCAACACGATTGGCCAAGGAGACACTCGCTCCAGCGGACTTGGCTGGATACGCAAACACGGTGGAACGATTTACTGCGCCCGCAAGCGACAGCCTTGGCCAGGGGAGGCAACCGTTGTCGTCAGCATAGTTCATGTTCACAAGGGCATCTTTATTGGCCCATTTACGTTGAATTCTCGAGACGTTACAGGTATAAGCGCGTACCTTTTCCACCGAGGTGGTGATAATGACCCCTCCAAACTGAGGTACAACGAGCGGAAAAGCTTCATCGGAACGTACGTCTGCGGCATGGGATTTACGTTCGATGACTCCGACCGGAAAGGAGTTGCCTCGTCGTTAGCCGATATGGCCGCGCTTGCCGCCAGCCCATCGAACAGAACACGGATATTTCCATTCCTCGGCGGTGAGGAAATCAATAGTCATCCGGAGCATCAGCCGGATCGCTACGTTATCAATTTTGAGAACTTCCCGCTGAGGCGAACCCAACTCGGAAGCACTTGGCAGAAGGCCAGCGTGGAACGTCGTCGGGTGTGGCTGCAAATAGGGTTGGTACCGACGGACTATCCCGGGCCTGTGGCGGCCGATTGGGCAGATCTCCTGCAAATTGTCGAGAAAAGAGTCAAGCCGGCCCGAACTACTGATAAGCGTGATCGATACCGGGAACAATGGTGGAAATTTGCTGAGCACCGGCCTGGGCTCTACAAGAGCATCCGCAACTTGGCATCGACCCTTGTCATCAACTGCGGTGCCTGCCCACATCTCGCTCTCGCGAGGGTGCCCGTCAGTTCGGTGTTCAGCAACACAGTCGCAGTCATCGCGCTTGAGTCGTTCTCCGCGTTCGCCGTCCTCCAGAGCTCCATCCACGAGATCTGGGTGCGCATGATGACCTCCACCCTGGAGGACCGACTCCGCTACGCCCCCTCCGACTGCTTCGAGACATTCCCATTTCCGCCCAACTACGAGAGCAATCCCAGCCTCGAACAGGCTGGGCGGGAATACTACGAATATCGGGCTGAGCTCATGCGGAAGACCGGCAAGGGTCTGACCAAAACCTACAACCGGTTCCACGATAAGTACGACCAGGCAGCCGACATCCACAAACTGCGCGCCCTTCACGACGCCATGGATCGTGCCGTTCTCGACGCCTACAACTGGCAGGATCTGTCGCCCACGCCCGATCACGAACGCGAGTTCGGTGAGGCTCTTGCCGCCGATCCCGACGCCAACGAAGCCAGCGCACTCCCCGTCAGCGGCAAGGGCAGACGCGGAGCGGGTCGCAAGCCCGCCAAAGAAAAGTACCGCCGCCGCTGGCCTGAGGAGGATCGAGACGAGATTCTCTTCCGTCTCCTCACCCTCAACGAACAGTACGCGAAGGAAGCACCCACGTTTGCATCCGCCGGTGCTTCGCCAGCCCACCCGGCTCTCGAAGGTGGCGACGATGCCGAGCTGGCACAGGAACTCGACGAGGATGCAGAAGAGCAGGAAGGTGACGAAACTGATGAGGACGAAGAATGACGTCTGCTGATGTCCGGACAGAGCTGGTAAACGCCCTCCGGCTCGACCTGGTAGGTCCTGAGTCCGCCGGTCTCGGCGATCCCAACGAACGCCTCGATCAGGCCCCCTCCCGCTGGTATCTCACCGGTTTCCTCGTCCCCACCGGCGCACCGCCGGAACAGGTCAACTCACCCGATGACGACGACGAAGAAGTCGAGGCAGCAGTCGAGCCCGGTGCCACCGACGACGACACCCCTCGCGAGAAGGCGGCTGGCCGCGACCGGCGCTTGCCCAGCTCCGCCGGACTCAGCGTACTCCTGCCACCCGGCGCAGCAAAGCTCGGCGTCCGGATCACCTGGGGCGACTACAAGCTCAAACCACCTCCGCAGGACGAACCCGAGGTCAAAGACAAAGACATCTGGACCCGAACGCCCCGCCAGGAGTCCGTCACCTTCAACGTCAGCCAGCCCGTTCTCGAACCTCTGGAAAAGCTCGTCCCCCTAAGCGACGGTTTGTACGCCGCCCTCCTCGTCCGGCCTCTTGACGCGGCGTGGACGGGCAACGGACTGCCCGCCGGAACCAAAAGCGTTTCCGTCTTCCTCGTCAACAAGCGTCCGGCCTCTTCCCAGGACTTCCTGCGCGATGAGAGCTTCGCGTTCCAGGTCTCCCTCGAACTCTCGCCCGACCAGCCCTTTCTACCCAGGCCAGACCCGCGGGGCATGCTGACGGAAGAATGGGACGAGGACGTCGCGGATCTCCAATACCGCGATACCGGAGAGTTCGCCGTCGGCCACAATGTGTCCACCGAAACCCGCCTCGACGAGGATGGACACTGCCTACTCGCGCGTACCTGCTGGATCCCCAAGTCCCAGGTCGAACGGGTCGAGCCTCCCCAGAACCTCGGCAACTTCGAGCTCGGCATGGACCGCATCGCCGCCATCGCAGATCCGGCTCTCATGCAGGCCGAACTGCAGGACCTCCCGGCAAAGTACCGCACCTGGATCGCAGCCCAGCAGGCATCCATCCCCTCCATTGATCCCGCGAAGCGCCGGGCCACCGCCACCAACCTGATGGCTTACGCGGGCGTTGCAGCGGATCGCATTGAGCGCGGGATCCTGCTTCTCACCCGGGATTCGCAGGCACTGCTCGCCTTCCGCGTGGCCAACAAAGCGATGGCCGACGCCGCCCGCCAGCGCCTCAACATCCCGGTGCCTGAATGGCGGCCCTTCCAGTTGGCATTCCTCCTCATGAACCTCGAAGGAATCGCCGATCCCGCCAGCCAGGACCGCAACAAGGTCGACTTACTCTTCTTTCCCACAGGCGGCGGTAAAACCGAGGCCTACCTCGGTCTCGCGGCCTTCACGCTAATCCTTCGGCGCCTTCGCAACCCCGGAATCTCCGGAGCCGGAACCAGCGTCCTCATGCGCTATACCCTCCGACTCCTCACGCTCGACCAGCTCGGCCGCGCCGCCACTCTGATCTGCGCTCTCGAACTGATCCGCGAAAAAGACAAGGAATTCCACCCCGACCTTAAACTCGGCGACTGGCCCTTCGAAATTGGTCTCTGGGTGGGAAAATCGGCAACGCCCAATCGTATGGGCAGCACCAAACAAGGGGAGAATCAACCCGACACCGCCCGCCGCCGTACCAAAGCCTTCAAGGCCGGCGACACCGACAAGCCCCCTCTGCCCCTCGAAAAATGCCCGTGGTGCGGTGCCAAATTCACAGCCAGCTCATTCAACCTCTATCCCAACGAAACGCAGCCCGCCGATTTGCGGGTCAAATGCGCGAATTATCGCTGTGAATTCAAAGGCGACGCCCGCTGGCTGCCCATCGTCGCCGTCGACGAGCCAATTTATCGCCGGCTCCCGTGCTTCATCATCGCAACGGTCGACAAGTTCGCCGCTCTGCCATGGCTCGGCCGCGTCGGCGCCTTCTTCGGAAAGGTCGACCGGTACGACGCCAGAGGCTTCTATGGACCTTGCGATCCGAAGGTCGGCGACTTCCTCCCTGAGCGGAGACTCCCGCCGCCGGACCTGATCATTCAGGACGAACTCCACCTGATTTCCGGTCCTCTGGGCACCATCGCCGGACTCTATGAGGCCGTCGTGGACGCCCTCTGTGAACAGGAAGGCCGAAGGCCCAAAATCGTCGCCTCCACCGCCACCGTCCGCAAAGCGGATGCCCAAATCCGCGCTCTCTTTGGCCGCAATGAGGTGGAAGTGTTCCCGCCGCCCGGCCCGGACCGTCGCGACTCTTTCTTCGCCGAAACCGTTCCCACGTCAAAGACACCGGCCCGCCTCTACGTGGGCGTCGCTGCGCCCGGCCGCAACGTCAAGTCCGTGTTGCTCCGTGTCTACCTCGCCGCCCTCTGCCGCTCAGAACGCTTCAGCAAGTTCCCTGCGTCCGACCCCTACCGGACCCTCGTGGGCTACTTCAACGCCCTTCGCGAACTGGGTGGCGCCAGACGCCTGATCGAGGATGAGGTTCGCAGCCGGGCCGATGCCGGCGGCTATGAAACCCGCAAACGCGTCGGGGAAGCGCAGGGCTTGTTCGACAAACGCCGCATCGCCAGCCCGCTCGAACTCACCAGTCGCGTCGACACCATCGAGGTGTCGGAAGCCAAACGGCGTCTCGCGCTCGACATGTCCGATAAAGAGCGCGTCGATGTGGCCATCGCTACCAACATGATCAGCGTCGGCCTCGACATTGGACGCCTCGGCTTGATGGTGGTCTTCGGTCAGCCCAAAACTACAGCCGAGTACATTCAGGCCACCAGCCGCGTCGGCCGCGAAAAAGACAAGCCCGGCCTCGTCATCACCATACTCAATCCCAATAAGCCCCGGGATCGGTCCCACTACGAGCGCTTCACTGCGTGGCACCAGACCTTCTACCGAGGCGTCGAGGCCACCAGCGTCACTCCGTTCGCCCCACGCGCTTTGGACCGGGCACTCCCTGCCGCCACCGTCGCTCTCGCACGCCATGGTCACCCGCCCATGACGCGCTCAGGCGGAGCGGATGCCATCGTGCCCGAGAGAAAGAACCTCGCATTCGTGGCTAAGTGGCTCTCCGAACGGGCGCGAGACCATGCGAAGGCAGATCCCGCGGTGCAGGAAGCGTTGCGCCTCAAGGTCTGGAATACAGTGGCCTCTCTCCTCGATGCCTGGGAAGATGTCTCAGTCCAACAGCAGAAGAATGCCGTGCGCATGAAGTACTGGCAGTACGAAGGAGACGAGTCCGCCTGGCTCCTTCGCGACTACCTCGCCGAGGAACTCAAGACGCTCCAGCCAACCAGTTGGAAGTATCGCTTTCGAGCCAAGTGGAGCATGCGCGATGTAGAGCCTGCAGTTGAAATCAGCGTGCGCGGCCCCGGCGCCGAAGAATTGGACGAGGTCTAAAGCCATGGGAAAACGCCCACAGCTGCGTCAAAGCCAGATCATTACCACCTATGGCCCCGGAGCCATGACAGACCTCCCTGAACGCAGCGTCCTCATCTCCGGTCTCGACGGCTGGGTCGGCGACGGAGGCCCAGTCGAGGAACCACGCCTCGCCGCAAAAATCGCCCGCATCCTGAACGTGCCCGGCATTCAGCTCCGCCGCCCACCTGAGGCCGAAAAAGAAGGCGGCGGATTCATCCGCTCCTATGTCTTTCCGCTTTGGTTCGTCACGCAGAACACGCTGCCGTACCGAACGGGCTGGCGAACCCGGATCTTGCAGCACTGGGCAGGTCTCGAAAAGAATGGCCGGAAATTCCGCATGCCGGATACGGGCAAAGAATCGCCGGTGACTCCAGTGCGCTTCGTCCGTGCCTGCCGCTACGGACACCTTGGCGACATCGACTGGAAAGTTTTTGTTCATGGGCAGAACCCTCCCTGCATCGGCGGCACGCTTTACCTCGATGAACGCGGCACCAGCGGCGACCTCGGCGAGACGTTCGTGCGTTGTTCCTGCAAACTCGAACGCCCCATCTCGCTCGCTGCAGACCCCAAAAGCCAGGCGCTCGGCAAATGCGACGGAGCACGCCCCTGGCTCGGTCAGAACAAAGTCGGAGATGAGCGCTGCGGCGAGCCCAATCGCCTCCTCACCCGCGCTGCCTCTAATGCCTGGTTGCCGCAGCCATGGCGCGTCATCTCACTGCCCCAGGTGGACCGTGCGGTTCGTGATGCAGTGGCACGGCTCTGGTCCTTCCTCGAAGCCGTGGAAGGTCCCGAGGAAGTCGGATACGAACGAAAGAAACCAGCTGTCCGGGAAGGGCTCGATGGTTTCACCAACGAACAGGTTTGGCAGGCCGTCCAGGATCGCCGTAACCCCGGCGACGCCGAGGAGAAGCCCGTCAAAATCGTCGAACTCGACACGCTGCTTTCGCCAACCCTGCCCATCGGCGACGACAAGCCCGATTCCATCTTCTTCGCGCGCGCTCTGCCGAAGTCAGAATGGAATACCAAACCCTGGATGCAGGGCTTTGAGCGCATCCTCCTGGTCGAGCGCCTCCGCGAAGTCGCTGCCCTCGTGGGTTTCACTCGTTTTGAGTCCCAGTCCCCCGACGCCGAGACCGGTGACCTGGACGCCGGCGTTCAGCGCGCCGACATCGCCCGCCAGCACGAATGGGTACCTGCCGTCGAAAACCGTGGCGAGGGCATATTCCTCCAGTTCCGCACCGCCACCCTCGCCGATTGGTTTAACCGACCCGCCGTCATCAACCGCTACGTGCAGCTAAAGCGCGGGTTTGAACTCTGGAGAAAGGAACACCCCGGAGCAAACCGGAAGTTCCCCACGCCCGAGTACATCCTCATCCACTCCCTCTCCCACCTGCTCATTACCGCCATCTCGCTGGAATGTGGATATCCGGCCAGTTCCCTCATGGAGCGCATCTATGCCATTCCGGACGTCGGCTATGGTCTGCTGATCTACACCGCCAGCTCTGACGCGGAAGGCACCCTCGGTGGTCTCGTACAGGCTGGCCGCCGAATCTCCGAATTCATGGGAACGGCACTGCAGCTCGGCCAGCTCTGTTCCAACGATCCAGTCTGTGGTCTCCACCGGCCAGACGACATGTATGAAGGACGCCCCCTTCACGGCGCCGCTTGCCATGGCTGCGTCCTCATCGCAGAGACCAGTTGCGAACAAACAAACGATTTCCTCGATCGCTCATTCGTCACCCGAACGGCCGCCGCGCTTGGTGCCGAGTTCTTTGTGGATATCGGCACCGGAGTATCCATTTGAATCCCCTCCTCTCCCTCGCTGCCACTGAACTCCGGACGCTGGCCGGCGTGGCAAGAGCAGGAAAACTGCCGTCGCTTGATTCCGCCGTACTCGGCCGCTATGTCGCCAACCCTGCCGCCGTAGCCTGTGCGCTCCGGAAACTCGGCTCATCCGGCGCCTCGGTCGCCGCACTCCTGGAATTGCTCGCCGAAGCCGCCGAGAACCGCCGGACCGTTGAGGACGCCTGCAAGCTCGTGGTAACCGGCCCCGATGACAGCAACAGCCGCACTACCCAGGCTGTCGTGCGCCAGCTTTTCAGCGATGCCGGGCAATCCGTCTGGGTCTGCGGCTACCGCCCCTGGGAAGCTCGCGAGATCTTCGAAAACCTCGCGCGCCCCAGCCTCATCGTTCGCATGCTCCTGGACGTTGGCCCCGCAAAAGGCCGCACGGAGGCGAAAACGGTCGCTGATTTTCTCGATGAGTTCCGAAATAAGCACTGGCCCGAACAGGCACCGCTTCCCGAAATCTGGTACGACCCGAAATCGCTGCTCCCCGATGCCTCCGAACGCGGCGTCGCCCACGCCAAGTGCGTCGTCACCGATGACTTCCGCCTGTTCATCTCATCCGCAAATTTCACGGAAGCCGCCCAAAGCCGGAACCTCGAAGCCGGCCTGCTGGTCGACTCCTCCGCTCTGGCTCGCCAGATGGTTTCATACCTCGAAGGTCTAATCAGGGAGGGCCGCATCAAACTCGCGGCAAATCAATGCCTCGCAATGTCGTCATCCCCATCAAAGTAGGCGACCATGGCGAATTGCTCTTGTTCGATGAGCGTTCCGTAACCGGTGCCTTCCGCCCCGGCTCGCGCATGACGCTTCGCTGCGAACTGGCCAGCATCCAAGACGCGCCGCTGTATCGCTTCTATGACAACCACAACGAAACAGTCGAGGTGGCACGGCCAGATGACGAACTTATGCTCGGACTGCAGGCTCACCTCGTGTCCTTAGATGGCCATCAGAAACTGCTCGGGGCTTCCGCCCAGGAGATCGTCTCGCCCTTCGTATTCGCGAGGGTAACGCTCAAAGAACCCCTTTCCATCCACTGGGAACGTGGACGCCTGCCCCGCCTGTCGTCATGCAAATGCGAAGCGGTAGGTTTGGGCATCGAAGCTGATAGTCTCAATCAGATCTACACTCGGTTGTCGGAAAAGTTTGAGACTGAACGGACAACGCATACCGCCAACGTATTTGATCGCGCATGGCTCAAGAACAAGGACAAATGGGTAAAGCTAAGCGTTGCGCGCGACGCCATCTTCGGTTCCACAGAGCCAGTCGCTCCATACGTTAGCCGCAAACAGAGAAAGGCAGGTTCCAAATGAGTAGCCCTGCCCTTGGCCGCCTGAAGAAAGTGGAACTGCGAACCGCGTGGGCATCCGAGCCCTTTGGCTTCACACCGTGGCTTGCCACCCAAGAAAACCTCCAACTGCTCAGTGAGGCAATCGGTATCGAACTCGAACTGGAGTCGCAGGAAAAGGCCGTAGGACGCTTCAGCGCCGACATACTCTGCAAAGACACAGCAACAGGCGACTGGGTTGTCATCGAGAACCAACTCGAACGTACCGACCATACCCACCTCGGCCAGCTACTCACGTACGCCGCCGGCCTCAACGCGGTAACCATCGTCTGGATAGCACAGCGATTCAACGAAGAGCATCGGGCCGCCCTGGACTGGCTGAATGAAGGTACTGACCAGAAGATCCGGCTCTTCGGTCTGGAAATCGAGCTCTGGCAAATCGGAGACTCGCTGCTGGCCCCGAAATTCAACATCGTCAGTAAGCCGAACGACTGGGCAAAGACGGTGCAGGAGGCTGCCGCGAACGCAGGGCTGCCGAAACTCAAACAATTACAGCTACGCTTCTGGACCGGGTTCAAGGAGTTTATCGAAGAGAAACCCAGCCCAATTCGCTGCCAAAAGCCCCAGCCGCTGCACTCGACAAACCACGCTCTGGGCAGGTCTGGAATCTACCTGGCCTCAATCATCTCCACTTGGGATCCGGAGGCCAGCACCAACGACCCCGAAATCCGCGCAGAAGTCTACTTGGACGGACCTTCAGCGAAACAGAATTTCGCCGCTCTGTACGCACAGAAGGACGCAATCGAAGCAGCCACCGGCTTTCCTCTCGTATGGCGCAACCCAGAGAACAAAGCGATGTGCAATATCTCCGTGCGCCACAAGACCGACGTGACCAACCCGGATCTCTGGCCCACCCAGTTCGAATGGCTCCGCCAGAAACAGGAGAAACTCCACGCAGTCTTCGCACCCATGGTGAAGAACTTGACTTCGTAACGGCAACTGAGTTCCCCCAACGAGTTCTTACCAAAATCAAGGTGGAATTTAACCGATATCGTGAATACTTCAATGGCCGTATAGTCCGAATTATGACTAGCACGTCCGATCGAAAGATGAGCGATTTGCCTACGATCCAGCAAAGACATTGAGAGGAACAACGGGGTACAGCGTGGGTGAACCAGGTTCGGTCAAATCGTGGCTAGTCTCAGCAGGACGATTCGAAGCCCGGGCTCGCCCCTACACGTAACCGCCATGACCGGCGTCGAACTTCGTACTGGGCGAGCGCCATTCATACTCTTGCCACGACGGCACTGCGGGACGAACGGCACTGGAGGAGATCGTCGACGGCCTCTACAGAACGTGGCCGACCTTGACCTTATCTGTGCAGCGCGGCGCAAATCGGGAGCAACCCTCGGTGTGGACAGCACCTTCGCAACGCCGCTGCGTGCGCCCTTTTTGCCGCTCGGTGCCGACGTGACCGTACGATCAGTTAGCAACTGCATCGGCGGGCACGCGGACTTGTTCGGAGATGACGCGCACTTGCTGGCATCGCACCGAATTCGGCCATAGAGGTCCCCGTTGTGGGGGAGGACCGGGAACTCGCAGGTGCAACGCCCGGCACGCTGGAGATATTCCTCGCCGTCAGCGGAGTTAACCCAAGTTCGTCACCAAACCGGTCAAGAATGGCCCAAGCCATTGAAAATAGGTTCAGGCGATGGCCGAGTCTACACTACATTCGCGGTTGAATT
>JAWXCM010000214.1:0-23545 GCA_034408745.1 Bryobacteraceae bacterium | reverse complement strand
GGCATCGGCCGCGCGGGCGGCTGGCGCTGAGATTCGAACCGAGTCGCCGGTGGAGCGTCTGATGGTGCGCGATGGCGTGGTACGGGGCGTGGTGGTGGGCCGTACCGGAGAGGAAATCGAGGCGCCAGTCGTGGCCAGCAACCTCGATCCGAAGGTCACGTTCCTGCGGCTGCTGACCGCTGCCGACACGCCAGACGACTTCCGTCACAGGATTGCGGCGATGCGGTGCGAAGGCACGTCGCTGAAGATCAACTTTGCTCTGAATGGGCTGCCGGAGTTTCGGTCGATGCCGCCGGGCCGTGGACCGCAGCACGGCGCCACCATGCACATCTGCCCGTCGGTGGAGTACGTGGAGCGCGCGTGGGACGACGCGAAGTACGGCAAACCGTCGCGCTCGCCACTGATCGAGCTGACGATTCCGACCTACTACGACGATTCGATCGCGCCGCCGGGTAAACACATCATGGGCGCGTTCCTGCAGTACGCGCCATACCGGCTGGCCGAGGGGTCATGGGACGACCTGCGGGAGCCGTATGCGGACCGGGTGGTGGACCTGATCGAGGAGTATGTGCCAAATATTCGCAGCATTATCGATGCGCGGATGGTGCTGACCCCGCTCGACATGGAGCGCCGGTTCGGGATCACTGGCGGGAATATTTTCCACGGGGAGATGGCTCTGGATCAGATGTTCGTGATGCGGCCGCTGGCCGGATGGGCTCGGTATCGCACGCCGGTGAAAAATTTGTACCTCTGCGGGTCTGGCGCTCACCCGGGGGGCGGCGTGATGGGCGCACCAGGCTACAACTGCGCACAGGTGATTCTGGGCGACACGAAACTGTAGCCTGCATTGCGAACCTTACATGCCGACCCACACCTCGCGGTCCGGGGTCGGCCTTTTCCTTTGGCAGTTCGAGGCTGCGCCAGAGATACCAGGCCGCAACCGAGCAGTATGGCCGCCACTTCAGCGCCAGTTTCTCCATCTCTTTGGGCGTTGGCAACTCTTTCAAGCGATAGATTTTCTGGACTGCCATGCGCACGCCGAGGTCGCCTACGGGCAGGATGTCCCTGCGCTTCAGGCCGAACATGAGGAACATGTGCGCGGTCCAGGTGCCAATTCCCTTCACCTGAGTGAGGCGCTCGATCACCAGATCGTCGGTCAGTTTTGCGAGGCGATGGAACTCGATTTGGGCCTCGCGGGCGGCGAGGTCGCGGATGTAGGCGGCTTTTTGCTTCGACAGGCCGCAGCCGCGCATGGCCTCTTCGGTGAGGGCGAGGATGGCCCCGGGCTGAAGCGGTTCGCCGGCGAGGGCCGCGAATCGGGCGAAAATCACCGCAGCCACTTTCCCGCTAAGCTGCTGGTAGACAATGGAGCGGGCCAGCGAGTGGAACGTCGGCTCCATATATTTCATTCGGAAGGGCCCAACGGCTTCGATTACGGCCCCCAGCTTCGGATCGGACGACTTTAGATGCTCAATTGCTTTGCGCATGCAACCCTGTGCGCCCCCGGGCGCATCTCTCAGTGTATGAACCGAGTCGTGCTTGCGCTTGCGATGTCTGCCGCGCTGCTTTTTTCCCAACAGCCAAAGAAGCCGGCGGCGGCGCCTCCGGAACAGCCGGAAGAGGCGCTGATCAAGGTAGATGTCGACCTGGTGAGCATCCTGTATTCGGTCCGAAACAAGAGCGGCGGGCTGGTGCCGAACCTCGGAAAAGACGATTTTACTATCTTCGAGGACGGCAAGCAGCAGACGATTCGCAATTTTGCCCGCGAGACCGATCTGCCGCTGACGATTGGGCTGCTGATCGACGTGAGCCGCAGTCAGGAGAACCTGATCGGGGTGGAGAGACAGGCCGCCAGCCAGTTCTTCTCCCAGGTGTTGCGCCAGAAGGACATGGCATTTCTGATCAGCTTCGGGTCCGAGGCGGAGTTGCTCCAGGATTCCACCAGTTCGGCGACGATGCTGAAGAACGCGATGAACGATTTGCGGGTGAATACCACCTTCACTGGAATCGCGGGAATGCCGGGTCCGGTGCCGACCTCGAGGCTCAAGGGCACCATCCTGTTCGACGCGGTGTACCTGGCGGCCAACGACAAGCTGAAGCGCGAGGTTGGCCGTAAGGTGATTGTGATCATCAGCGACGGGGTGGACGTGGGCAGCAATTACGATATTAAACAGGCAATTGAGATGGCGCAAAAGGCCGACGCGATTATCTACAGCGTGGAGTATGTGGACGAGCGCGGTTACGGGATGCTGGGGGGCGGGGGTGGAGCAGGCACGCTGCGCCGCATGTCGGAAGAAACCGGGGGCCGCATGTACCGCGTCGACCGCAAGCACACGCTGCACCAGATTTTCGAGGACATTCAGAATGAAATGCGTTCGCAGTACGCGATTGCGTACACGCCTGTAAATTCAAGTCGAGACGGAGCCTTCCGGCGGATCGAGGTCAAGGTGGCGAACAAGGACATGAAAGTCCAGGCTCGCAAGGGCTACTACGCCACCGCCAACTCCGGTCAGTAATCCGCGCCGGGCGTTACTGCCGGGCGGTGCGGCCAGCCATATACGCGCGCACGGTGTCGCGCAGAGGCATCACGGGAGCCACGCCGAGACGCTCCATTTTGGCATTCGACAGCGCTGAGAATCGGGGGCGCCGGGCGGGCGTACGGTACTCCCGGGCATTGGTCGGGCGCAGTTCGGGGTTCAGGCCGGCCTCTTCGAAGATGGTGCGGGCAAAATCGAACCAGGAGACGGGAGTTCCTCCGCCCACATGGAAGATACCGGTGGCTCCCAGGGTGGCGAGATCTACCGCACAGCGCGCCAGTTCCGGTGCGTAAGTGGGTGAGGCGATATAGTCTTCGACCACGCGGATCGGATCGGGGCGCGTGGCAAGCCGGAGCATGGTCTCGACGAAATTGCCTCGCGCTGTTCCCACGCCGGCCAGTCCGAAAACGCCGCAGGTGCGGATGATGAGGGCATCGGGCGTGTAGGCGCGGGCAAAAAGCTCGCCCGCGAGCTTCGAAACCGCGTAGGCCCCGAGGGGGTGAGTTTCGTCGTCCTCCGAATATGGGCGGTCCGTTTCTCCGTCGAAAACGTAATCGGTGGAGAAATGGACAAATTTGGCGTCGGCGTTACGGCAAGCCATCGAGAGATTTCTCACCGCCAGCACGTTGCCCGCGAAAGCGGCTTCGGGCTCCCGCTCAGCGACGTCGACCATGTTGTAGGCTGTCGCGTTGTAGACCAGCGTCGGCGTGTGCCGGATGACCAGTTCTTCCACGGCCGCCGCGTTGGTCACATCCACATCGCCACGTCCGAACGCGTGCGTGACGCAGCCCCTTTCGGTGCACAAACGAACCAGTTCCGTGCCGAGTTGTCCTGCCCGGCCAAATATCACCACTCGATCAGCCATTACCGCCACGATAACACCTGGGCTACGTTATACCCCCCACAACGGATCCGGGCATGATAGAGTCTCGACTGATATGTTCAGGACCATCGCATTACTGCTGTGTGCCGGGGCTGCTTACGGGCAGCTTTTCACGCTCGACAAGGCTCAAATGGAGCGGCTTACGGCCAAAAATCCGTTCGGCCGTTTCGAGGATGGCCGGCCGAAGGTGCCGGATAATCTGCTGGAGGAGATGCGCAAGAACTCCTCTGAAGACGTCTGGACGGTGCTTCCAGGCAAGGGTTTTACCAATCAGTACGAGGGCAACTTCAAGATCACGGTGCCTGAGAAGAAGCTGGTGGGCCGGGTTGTGACCGCGCAGTTCATGCCGATTCGCGCCGATCTGAATCAAATCATCACTTCTGAGGGCAAACAAAAGGGCTACTTCGGGGGCCAGAATCAGTGGGTCATCGACAAGCTGCAGCCGGGCGACGTGCTGGTGGTGGATCTGTTCGGCAAGGTGGAGGGCGGTACGTTTGTCGGCGACAACCTTGCGTTTTACATCAGGGAGAAGACAGTGACGGGCGGCCTGATCGTGGACGGTTCTGTGCGGGATCTGGACGGAATCACGGAGTGGAAGGTGCCGGTTTACCACCGCGGTCAGCACCCGACGCCGATCGGCAATGTGATGCTGACGGGCTACAACGTGCCGGTTCGCATCGGGAACGCGACGGTGATGCCGGGCGACGTGGTGCTGGGCGACCGGGAAGGCGTGAATTTTATTCCGCCCGAACTGGTACAGGCAGTGGTGGACAGAGCGAACGACATCAGGATTCACGATGACTGGACGAAGATGAAGTTCCGGGAGGGCAAGTACAAGTCGAGCGATATTTACGGTAGTCCGCACGAGAAATCGCTGAAAGACGAGTACGACGCCTACCACAAGAGCAAATCGGGAAAGTAAAATGAACACCTTAGTCACGGGCTCAGCGACAGGCTTTGGGCGGCTGATTGTGGAGCTGCTGGCGGCCGAAGGCCATCTCGTGTTTGCGACAATGCGCGGCACGGCGGATCGCAATTCGGTCGTCGCTGCCGCGCTGGGCGCAATACCGGGTGTCCATGTACTGGAGCTGGATGTCACATCGGAGGACTCGGTTGGAGCTGCCGTGGGCCAGGCGCTGTCGATTGCAGGGCGGATCGACTGCGTGGTGAACAATGCCGGGTTCGCTGGGTTCGGCCTCACCGAAGGGTTCAGCATGGACCAGTGGCAGGCTCTGCTGAATACCAACCTGCTGGGGTGCGTTCGGGTGAATCAGGCGGTGCTGCCGTCCATGCGTGGGCAAGGCGGCGGTTTGCTGATCCACATCTCTTCGATTGCCGGGAGACTCGCTGCTGTGTACATGGCTCCGTATGCGGCGTCGAAATGGGCGCTGGAGTGTTACGCGGAGGTGCTTCGCCTGGAGCTGGCGCCCCTGAAGATCGATTCGGTGGTGGTGGAGCCGGGCAAGTACCTGACCGACATTCTGGCGAAGGCGGACAACGGGGGTGACCGGTCAGAACTGAGCCTGGCATACGGGGACGCCGACATGTCGGGCCGGTTCATGGACTGGTTTGTTGGGAGTATGGAGCAGGTGGGCCGGAATCCTGGTGAGGTAGCGGGCAAGGTCCGCGATTTGATGAACCTGCCGTTTGGCGCAAGGCCGTTCCGGACGCTGTCGGGTGAGGATGCGGTCGGCTTACAGCCGTACAACGACCATGCCGATGGGATTCGGCTGTCGCTGGGAGATTTGACGGGGCTGCATGAGTTGATGCAAACCCCGCCTAAGCAGAGCGAATAGAGGCAGATACTAAGCGGCGTAGTGCTGCGGAGCTGGCAGGAGCACGCGCAGATCCTTGTGCATCGCTTCGATACCTGCGACGAGGCCGGTGACGTCCACCTGGCTGAGTCCCAGATCGTGCAGCAGAAGCCCGAAGCGCACGCGAAAGATGGCGCGGGTGAATTCCATCTTGACTACCACCAGCCGCGTTGCCATCTCAGGCCGGTCTTCCTGCGAGGCCAGCAGGAGCATTCGAGCGGCAAGGTGGAGCCGGTGGAAGTCGCGAACCAGGTTCTTAAGGTAGGTATTGAAGATTTTGCGCCGTTCGGTACGGAGGCGGCGAATGGAACCCTTGTCGAGGCCCTGGCTCGCCAGCCAGCGGTAATCCTCTTCGGACAGCATCCGAAGCATGGGTCGGTATTTTGCTACCGAAAACGATCGCAGCCAGTCAGCTTCCGGCAGGCTTCGGACGCCAGCGGAGCCGAACCACCATACAGTTGCGGCAAAGCAAGCCGCCAAAAGCAGGAGACCGACAATGACCAACGGAAAAATCAGCATAATCGGGTTCCAGAATAACCGCCCGCGAAACAAAATGCAACTCAGATGAACCCTTAGTTCTCGTACCCCCTCGAGTCTATTTCCTCAGCGAACCGGCCAGAGTTTCGTTCAGTGCGTTCAGTTGTTGCATCAGTCGGGCCTCCTTCGCGGGATCGTGGGGAACTCCGGACCGAACAAGGCGGGATTCCTTATTTTCGACCAGGAACACCAGCCAGAGGCACAGACACAACACAACGGCACAGAGCAGCCCGATATTGCCGGCGCGGGTGAAAGAGACGCCAAAAAGGTTTCGGCTGAACAACATGGCGGCTTTAGCGGCAAAAAAGAGCGAGAAGATGATGACGTGCGTGAGGGCATTTCGGTTCAGTTGCACCGGAAACCAGGACAACAAAAGCGTCAGCGCCAGCACGAATACGACGAGGCTAAGAACCACAGTCCGTTCCAGCAACAAAAAAACCTCAAGGAACTGATAAGGTCCATCCGGCTTGCTGAAGTCGATTCCGACCGTGGCAACGGCGATCACGGCGGCTACCACGACAGATCCAGTCAAGGCCTTACGACTGAGACTGTAAATACCTGGAAATTCGGCAAAAGCACCCTGGAACACCTCAAGGGTGATCAGAACATAAAGAATCCACACGAGGGGCTGGGTTATGAAATAGTAATAACCGTATGCGTCTGTGTCTCGAGGGAATGCCGCGGCGATGCCCATTCGGACGGGCTCAAAGATACAAAGGACGAAGAACCAGCGAAAGGTGGAAGCCAGGCTGAGCCGGACGAGCCGAAATGCGAGCACGGAAAACCCGAGGCAATGCAGGGCAACGAAGCTAAGCGAGAAAGCGTCCACGTCTCGTTATTACCACAGTCTGTAGCGGGGCGCGACACTGGAATCAGGTTAATGAAAACGGAGTGGTTGGATGAGGTCCGCACGATATGGCAATCCACGAACCTCAGTCAGAAATTTTTCTCAGCGAGTATGCCGAGCTTACTTCTACTACTTGCCGCAGGGAAAGCACGAGGGCATTTCGAGGTCAGCCTTGGCGGTCGGGGCGACGGCGGCGAACTGCAGCGCGAGCAGGGCGACGAACAGGATCTTCTTAATCATTGGTTTGGGTCTCCTTGGTGGTTGGTGCTACGAAAACAGAGTACGGACAAAACAGGGCGCAGGGGCAGATTCGTCTGGAAGTTTTCTGGTTTCAGAACGTTTCGGAAGAAAATGGTTAGTGCGGCGAAACAGGTTGGGCAAAACACGCGCAAGTTGGATAAACTTACCCTGGTAGGCAATGAAGCCCGACGGAAATGACTTCACGCTAGAGCGGGGCGCACCGGCTGATCTGTGGCGGCGCACCCTGTCCCAAATACCGTCCACCTTTGGGCGGCTGATCTATCTGTCGTCTCTGCGGAGCCCTAACGGCACCTACGAGCACTTCGGGTTTGCGCAGTCACACGGGATGGCAGTGGCTCAGGCGGCCATTCAGCAAAGCCACGAAGAATCGTTTGCCACCTGGCTCAGCTTTGATGTCGAGCAACAGAAGGCCGATCTCGATCTGTACCTGGCGGACTTAATATCGGAACGCGAAGCCGTGGTGGACACGTGGCTCCGCCTGACACCGTACCGCAACCTTGTTCCCGCTTCGGCGCGGGAATCGGAACGGCGACTGTTTCTGGCTGAGTTTGACGCGCTGCTGGAGTTGTTGCGACTGCAAAACCGCATTGAGCGCCCCGATCCGGAGCGCTAGGCATCCTCGTCAGGTTTTGCCTTTGCGGCGTCGTGGCTCGAGCCGCATTGCCACTCCCGCCACCTGTCCAAGGATGTCGACCTCTTCCGGATACTGAAAGATTCTCGCCGGGCTCTCCGACGACGGATGGGGCTGCAGGATGATGTGGCGGTCCGTCTGGGTACACCAGCCGAGGTGGTAGCCGTCGCGGTGCTCAAGAAAATAGATCGGCCGGTCTTCCTCGCCCGTCCAACCTGAGGACTGGATCCGCCGGCGGGTTTCATCAATCAGCAGCAGCGCACCAGGCTGAAGAATCGGATGCATCGACCAGTCGTCAGCACCTACGTAAGCATACCGGTAGGTCCTCGGATCGGTCTGGTTCATCAGAAGCAGCGGCATACGGCCCCAGCGCTGAATCATGCGGCTTAGAAACGTGGTTTTGCGCATGTCGAGCCCGGGGTCCAGCGCCAGCGGGAACGGTACGGTTGCGTTCACGTCGACGTTAAATTCCACGGTGTGGGTCCGGCCCGGGGTGACGACGTTGGAATCGGAGGGCAGCAGAGACAGGTCGATCCCAAACCACTCGAGGACCTCCACAAAATCGAGACGGTAAATGGCGCAGAGCGAATAGAGCTTAAATATGGACGGTGTCGCGTTTCGGTTTTCGATCTCTGAAAGCCGGCTGAGCACGATCGTAAACTCGTCGCTGCGGCGGCGCTCGGCTATGACGTTACTCGCTTCTTCCACGTCACGATACCGCAAATCGAGCTCTTCGCGACGTTTCTTTAACTTCTGCCCCGCGTCCTCCATGGTAAGATTCGTCCCTGGACCGCTGTTTTTTCGCAGTCCGCCGTGGCGTGAGTAAGGCTTGCTGGGCGGTTAATGCACCTTGATTATAGCCGACCTTGCCGTTCCGAAAAACGAACGTGCGGGCGCGCCCCATCCTCTGTTCCGAATTCAGAACAGACGCAGCACTCTGGAGGTAAATCTGAAACTGGTAGTAGGTGTCTCAGGAGCAAGCGGGTCTGTTTACGGTTTCCGCCTGCTGCAAAAGCTGCGGGAGCGGGGTGGCGTGGAAACGCACCTGATTCTGACGCGCACCGGCGAACGCACCGGATGGATCGAGATGGGCATCCGGGCCGCGGACTGGTACAAAATAGCTGATTTTCACTATCCTCCCGAGAATGTCGGATCGCGACTGGCGAGCGGGAGCTTCCCGGTCAGCGCGATGGTGGTGGCTCCGTGCTCCATACATTCCATGTCGGCTATTGCGGCAGGAATCAGCGGAAATCTTTTGGTGCGTGCCGCCGATGTCAATTTGAAGGAGCGGCGGCGCCTGGTATTGATGGTTCGCGAGATGCCATTCCACCTGGGACACCTCCGAACCATGGTCTCGCTGACAGAAATGGGCGCAATTATCGCGCCTCCCATACCAGGCTTCTATCACAAGCCACAGACGGTGATGGACATTGTGGACAGCAGCGTGGAGCGTGTGATGGATCTGTTGGGAGTTTCGGCGCCGGACGCGAGGCGCTGGGAACCTGAGGAGGCGGGAGAATGAAGAAGTTGCTGTCCGTGGCGTTTCAGGGCGAACCCGGCGCTTTCAGTCAAATGGCAGTCCACAAGCTGCTGGGGGAAGACGGTGTTCGGATCATCCCCTGCCAGCGGTTCGAAGATGTGTTCCGGCGGCTGACGGACAAGCAGGTGGACACGGCTGTCATCCCGATTGAGAATACGCTGCACGGCTCGGTGCACGAGAATTACGATCATCTGCTGCACTTCGACCTCGAGATCGTGGCCGAGACCAATGTGCGGATCTCGCACAATCTGATCGCGCCGCCAGGCGTTCCGGCCAAAGCCGTTACGCGCGTGTTCTCCCACCCGGTGGCGCTGAATCAGTGTCTGAAGTTTTTCAGCGATAACCCGCAATTCGAGCGGGTGCCGTTCTACGACACCGCCGGCAGCGTCAAGATGATGATGGAAGAACGCCCGGAAGGTGCGGCGGCGATCGCGTCGACCATGGCCGCCGAGATCTACGGCGGGAAGATCCTGAAGCGCAACATAGAGGACGATCCGAGCAACTTCACGCGCTTCTTCCAGCTGCGCCGGCAGGGTCGTAAGAAAACGGAGCCAGAGGCCAGTACGGTCTGGAAAACCTCGCTGGTCTTCACGATCCGCAACGTGCCCGGCGCGCTGTTCCGGTCCCTCAGCGCACTTTCCCTGCGCGACATCAACTTAATCAAGATCGAATCGCGGCCGCTGCGCGGCAAGCCCTGGGAATACCTGTTCTATCTCGATTTTGAGGGTCGCACGACGGATCCGCGCGTAGAGAAGGCGCTCGGCCATCTGTCGGAACTGGCCGACTTCATCCGCGTTCTCGGCTGCTATCCGCGAGGCACTTAATACTTACAGGGTCACCCGGTTCGAGGCGGCGAAGGGGGATGGTTTCGACCATCCCCCTCTTCTATTGTCAGAACGACAGTTTCAGAGCGAGCTGAATCACGCGGGCGGCTCCCGCACCGGTGATGCGGCCCGTGTTGTTCCCTGCGTTCAGGTTCGCGTTGGGGTTGTTCAGGTTGACCTGATTCAGCGCGTTAAAGAACTCCGATCGGAACTGCAGGCGCATGCCCTCGCGGAGGGGCAGGGGGAAGCTGCGGAACACGCCGAGGTTCAGCACGGCGTTGCCTGGGCCGATGAGCGCGTTGCGTCCCACGTTGCCCTGGGTGCCGGTGGCGGGCTGCGTGAAGGCTGTTCGGTCGAACCAGGCGTCGATGAGCTGCGCGCGCGGCCGGTCGCTGGCGAGCACGGGATTGCCGGTCACGTTTGGACGCTGGCTGGCGGAGCCGCTCAGCATGTTGTCGCGGCCCGAGACCACATTGATCGGCAAACCGGTGCGCCAGGTTGCGAGACCGTTCAACTGCCAGCCTCCAGTGACGAATCGAAGGAAGCCAGATTTCGAAGCAGCGGGGATTTCCCAGAGCCACGAGATGTTGGCGACGTGCGCGGCATGGAAATCGGAGAGTCCGTATTCGGTTCGGAGATTGAAGACGTCCGGTGTGGCAGCGCCGACGGCGGCGAGGGAGGAGCGCATGTCTATGGCTCGCGACCACGTGTAAGCGCCCTGAATGGAGAAGCCGCGGCTGTATCGTTTGGTGGCTTCGATCTGCAGGCCGTGGTAGTGCGAGTTGGCGAGCGAGGAGATGGATCGCACGTTGCCGAAGCCCTGGTAGACGCGGCGCGAGTTGAGGTTGGCGAGCGTCGCGCCGGGACCATAGATGGCCGGGTTGGCATCAAGGCCCATGATCAGTTTGCGCCCGAGGCGTCCGACGTATCCAACCTGAATCGCGAGGTTGTTGCCGACCTGCCGCTGGATATTCATGTTGAAGTTCTGCACGTAGCCGGAGCGGAAGTTCGGGTCGGCGAAGGCGAGATCCTGGATGCCGGTGAAGATCGGGTTGTTGCGGTTGAGACCAGCGGGAATCGGAGTCTGGCCGCGGAGCGGATCGGTGAGGCTGAACGGCGTCGGGATGGTGAACGTGTAGCGCCAGGGCTGGCCGGTGTTCTGGATGATGTCGGCCGTGGTGCCTTCGTAGAAGATGCCGTATGCGCCGCGCAGTGAGGTGCGGCCATTGCCGGTGAGGTCGTAGGCGAAGCCGAATCGGGGAGCCCAGTTGTTCTTGTCGGTAGCGATGAGGCCGCGCGACACGCCGGCGTCGCCTGGGAAGAGGATGCCCCTGGGAGCCTGGGGGTAGACCGTGGACTGCACACCCGCCTTGAAGGTGGTGACCATGTCATTGGGCTGAACCCAGGGCAGCGGGAGTTCGTAGCGAACACCGAGGTTGAGGGTCAGGCGTCGGCTGATACGCCAGTCGTCCTGCAGGTAAAAGAAGTAGTTGCCCTGCAGTCCGGCCTGCTCGATGGCAGGGCTGGCGACCTGGAGGTTCGAGGGTCGGCCGAGGAGGAAGTCCGATGCCACGCTGCCGCTGATCTGACCGCTGAAGGTGAAGACTCCGGCGGATTGCCAGTAAGCGCGGTTGAGATAGCGGAGGTGCAGCATCTCAAAGCCGCCCTTGATGGTGTGATTGCCGCGCGTCCAGTTCATCGATTCATTGAGGTGGAACGACTCGTTGACGTTGAGGCTCTTGAGGCCGGAGCCGTCGCCGAGATTGACGCGTCCGGTGAGGACGATGGCGGACGGGCCGTTAGTCCCGAGGATCGGGAAATTGGCGCCGAGCGAGGAGAGCGGAAGTTCGAGAGGCACGTCGATGTCGTTGAAGTTTCGGGTGAAGCTGACGCGGAACTGGTTGATGAGGGTCGGCTTCATGACCCAGGTATCGCCGATGTTCCATGCCTGCGTCGTGTTGCTTTGTACCTGCGGGAAATACTCTGGGATTTGACCGCCCCAATTTTGATTGCTGGTCTTGTTGTAGTAGTAGCGGCCCTCGATGGAGTGAAGGCCGAGCGTGTAATCGAGGCGCGTGAGCAGGCTGTTGTTGTCGAGCGGCGACGGGTAAGTGGACACGAAGCTGCCATCCGCGCGATTCGGAAGCGGCATCTTTCCCAGCAGGTTGGTGGCGACCTTATCGAAGCGGTCGGCAGGGATGCGGTTGTTGGGGAACGGCTGGTTCGTCAGCGGGTCGCGAACGGTGGTGCTGAAGACGCCCTGACGTTCGGCGTCGGTAAGCGGGAAGGCTCCGGTGACGAGGGCGGCCTGGCGGACCCGCAGACCTTCGTACGAACCGAAGGCGAAGAGCTTGTTCTTGCGAATGGGGCCGCCCGCGGTGCCGCCGAACTGGTTCTGGACCAGACGGGGATTGCCTGGGGCGAAGAAGTTGCGTGCGTTCAGGTTGTGGTTGCGGAAGAACTCCCAGGCGCTGCCGTGGAGGCTGTTGGTGCCGGAGCGGGTGACGACGTTGAAGACGGCTCCGGAGTTGCGGCCGTACTCTGCGCTGAAGCTGTTGGTGAGCACCTTCATTTCCTGCAAGGCGTCAGGCGGCGGGTAGTTGAGGCCGGAGTTGCGGAAGTGGGCTCCGAAGTGGGCGCCGTCGAGCAGGAAGAGGTTCTGGTTGGAGCGCGAGCCGGAGATGGAAACGCGCGGACCCTCGCGGTCGCCGGTAAAGGCCTGCGGCGCGGTCACCTGAGTGACGCCGGGGAGCATCAGCGCGAGTTGCACGACGTTGCGTCCGTTGGTCGGAATTTCGGTGACGCGGCGGGCGTCGATAAGGGTGGAGACGACGGAGGAGCGGCTGTCGACGAGCGGCGCTTCGCCGGTCACCTGCACGGTTTCCGCGGTCCCGCCGAGCGAGAGTTGCGCGTCCACACGGACGTTCTCGTTGGCGTTGAGCTCGACGCCTTCGCGGCGGTACTGGGTGAAGCCCTGGGACTCGATGGTAACGGTGTACGCGCCGAGAGCGAGCAGTGGGAATACGTACTCGCCGCGTTCGTTGGTGACGACGGTGCGGGAGGCGCCGCGGTTGACGAGGAGGGCTGTGACGGTGGCGTTCACGACGGCGGCTCCCGAAGGATCGGTGGCGGTGCCGTGGATTGTGCCGGTGCCCTGCGACCACACGGCGGCTGCGAACAAAAGAAATGTAGCGGTAATTCGGCGATTCATTGGACTACCCTTTGCGGCCATCATATCGTGCCGAAGTGTGGGCGTCCATACTGCGGATATGGGCGCGCTTACACCTCCTACGCTCATGACCGTCGAGGGATTAGACCAGATTCCGGACCCGCCCGGCGGCTGTGGCGCTTACTCGTTTCCGAACAATCGGCGGAAGTGCTTGCGCGTCCTCTGCTGGACGTGCGCGAGCTCGTCCGGCAGCGCGAGCCCTTCTTTCGACGGAGCCCAGCGGCGCACCAGCTGGGTCAGCGTTTCCAGATGCCCCGGCGCTTGCGGGAGCCGGCCTTCAGCGTGTCCTGAGTAGAGCCGCAGCGCGTGGTCGATTGCGCGGTACAGCGTGGCCGCCTCGCCCAGGAACACAGCGCCCTCGCGATCGATGTGGCCCATTTTCTCGATGATGTCAATGCGCTCCGGCGTGTTCAGTACGCGGAAGAAGATGCCAGCGCTGCGCAGCCGCAGATACATCAGCGCAAAGTCGATATCGTAATAGCCGCCCGGTCCGGCCTTGAGCGGATGGGTGAGACCCTGTTCGCGCTCCAGCCGCCTGCGCATGGCGCGAAGATCGCTGCGCGAACGGCCGCTCTGACCGTAGCGCCGCCAGTCGACCTGCTGCAGCTCATGAAGAAACTCAGTGGAGCGCGCGGCATTGCCGACCACGCACCGCGACTTCATATACGTGATGCCTTCCCATGCCTCGGCACGCTGTTCCAGGTAGTCGTAACACGCGCTGACGGTCTGGACCAGGGTTCCCTCGCGACCATTGGGGCGCAGCCGCGTGTCGACGGCGAACATCACGCCCTCTCCGGTGTAGGCGCTGATGATATCCACGGTGCGCTCGGCCACTCGCGTCCAGAATCGCGTTTCGCCTGCGTCAATGTCAGGGATCACGAAATTCAGGTCGGCGTCGGAGCCAAGATCGAACTCGCGCATCCCAAGCCGTCCCAGCGCGATCACCATCATCTGGTCGGCAGGTTCGTAGCTGGGGCTTGCGGGCGGATGCGCGGCCAGGACTTGCCGCTTAGCCAGGGTATAGGCAGTCTGAATCACAGCGTCAGCCAGATCCGACGTATCGCCGAGCGTGTCGAAGATCGTCGTGCGACAGCAGATGCTGGCGGCCTGGATTCGCAGCATCTCGCGTCGGAAGAACAGACGAAGTTGCGTCGCGCCGCCGAGTAGGTCGGCCATGTCGCCATAGGCGGGCCGTATGGTTTCCCGGGCCTGACGCACCGCAACCAGCAGTTCGGGGCGGCGCACCAGTTCCTCGGCGAACCAGGGACTGCACTCGAACAACTCCAGAACGTCGTTGGTGAGTTCAGGCGATTCGTTGAGTTCGCGTAGCTGATCCGGGTTGTCGAACGCGTGCTCGAGGAATGCCTCGAAACTCACGCCGGATCGACGCGGAGGGCGCTGGCGCACCACTTCGGCGATGCCGGGCGCGCGCTGATCGAGAAACCGGATCAGGTTGCTGGTGGCCGAGGGATCCCAGGCTGTGGGCGCCTCCGGCTCATGCTCCTGCGCCTCGGCACGCGAAGGAGGCGCGGCGCTGTAGTAGAGCGGCTGCTGCGAATGAATCACTCGGTCATACAGCTCCTGCACGTCTTCAAAGCAGGCATTCAGGCGGTGCAGCAGCTTGTCGGCCGACGGCATACGTCCCAGTTCCGACGCCGGCATCCGCCGCGCCAGTGTGTCCAGTTCTTCGCGCCGTGAAGGCAGTTCGTGAGTTTGCCTGTCCTCGGCAAACTGCAGCCTGTGTTCCAGGTGGCGAAGGAACAGGTAGGCGTTCGCGAGCCGCGCATATTCGGCGGGCGAGATCAGGTTCTTGTCAGCCAGCCGGATTAGCGCGAGCATGGTGCCCGCGTGTCGCACCCACGGCTCTCGACCGCCGTGGAGTCGCTGCAGACACTGCACCAGAAACTCGATGTCGCGAATCCCGCCGCGCGCGAGTTTGACGTCGAGCCGGGTGCCCGTGCGCTTCGCCGCCAGCTTTTCGTGAATGCGCTCGCGAGTCATGGACACGGCTTCGACGGCGGAGAAGTCGAGACTGGAGGCGTAGATGCGCGATTCGGCGGCTTCGAGCATTTCCCTGCCTGGCTCGGGTTCACCTGCCGCCACGCGTGCCTTGATCAGCATCTGTAGTTCCCAGTCACGGGCACGGGTGGCGTAGTAATGGCATGCGGCTTCGCGTGTCAGGCAAAGCTCGCCGAGCCGCCCGTCTGGCCGCAGCCGGAGGTCGACGCGATAACAGAGACCGGCGGGTGTGTAAGTGGACAGTAAGTCAGTAAGTGAGTTAGCTACCTTGCGGAAGAACTCGCTGTTGGCCAGCGGGGTGTCGCCGTCGGTCTGCCCGGCGCCGGAATACACGAACATCAGGTCGATGTCCGAGCTGTAGTTCAGCTCGCTGCCACCCAGTTTGCCGAGCGCCAGTATGCTGAATCCGCACGGCGAGCCATCGCACTGCGGTACACCGTGGCGCGCGATGAACAATGCGCGAATCCGGCGATATGTCACGTCGAGAATTGCGTCGGCGACGGCCGATAACTCCGATGTGACCTCGGCCAGAGTGGCCAGTCCGAACACGTCACGAAGGAGGATGCGCAAGATTTGCCGGCGCCGGAACTGCGCGAGCGTGACTGGCGAAGGCGTTCCCTCGGGCAGCATCGAATCCAGCAGAATCGCCAGTTCTTCCGATGTACAGCTGCGAAACAACTCCTGAGTATCGACGATTTGCTCGATCCACTCCGGACGCTGCATCACTTCTTCACTGAGGAAGCGGCTGTTCGCAAACACGGCGATTAGCGTTTGCAAGCTCGCGGCGGAAGCAGCCAGGCGCGCGAAGGACTCCGGATGTCGCTGCTCAAAGGATTCGAGAAACAGGGCGGCTGTGGCGGGGTCGGCCGAACCTGCCAGGAGAATGTGATGCGTTGAACCGAGCGTCATTTGTGGAAGACAGCTCAGTCCTCCAGGGCAATTATATCGCCCATGCGCAATAGTCCAGGCTGCAGTACTGACGCATAGAAGCCGCCTCGCGCCCACACGGGTGATGCAGGGTCGCCGGCCTTGCAGAGCTTGTCGCAGAGCGCTGCCTGAATTCGCGCGCCATACGGATTCAGCGCGTTGCAGGGAACCCGCAGTTTGGTGAGTTGCAGCAGCACTCCGCCTGCACGGTAGCGCTGGCCTGCTCGCCACTGGCGCCGGTCGAGCCCGCGTACCGTGAGGTTTTCGCCCAATGCGCCCGGAAACAGGTCGAAGCCCAGCGGCCGCAATTCGTGCAAGGTCTCGATTGCAATCAGCAACAGCGCCTGTTGCGGCCCTCCGTGGAATCGAGGATGCGCCCAGTCGTCACCGTCGACACCGCGCTCCGACACGAATGTCTCGTCGACAGGTGTCTTCGGAATTCCACCCTTCGAGCGATTGATCTGCTCCACCGTCCCCTGCATTTCAGAATTTTGGCACAGAACAGTTTTAAGACTCTTATTGCGGGTGCAGCTGTGTGAATCCGATACGCTACTATGTAGCGTTTCATGACCAGACGAGATTTGCTGGCGTATTCGGCCTTTGCCACCGCTGCTGTGGCCCCGGCCCAGACTCGGGATTCCCTCATCAAGCCGAAAGTGCTTCAGGCGGGCGACACGGTCGCGCTGATCACTCCGGCAACCTCAGTCGTCGACCCCGACTCGCGTGAGACGGCCGAGCGCACCGTCCGCTATTTCGGCCTGAAGCCGAAGTGGGGCAAGAATGCGAATAAGAAGCGGGGCTATGCGGGCGGCACCATCGACGAACGTCTCGAGGACCTGCACGCGGCGTTTTCCGATCCGGAGGCGAACGCGGTTTTCCCAGTACGAGGGGGCTACGCATCGGGCCACCTGCTGGACCGCATCGACTACGATCTGATTCGACGCAACCCCAAAGTCTTTCTCGGCTACAGCGACATTACGGCGATGCATCTGGCCATCGCGCGCAAGGTCGGCATGGTGACGTTTCACGGTCCCACGATGTTGTCCGGCTTCACCGACTACACCATAGAAAATCTGAAGCGGGCGCTGTTCGACAAACAGCCTCTGGGTGCGCTGACCAACCCGGCCGAAGCGAATGCTCTGCGGCCGCGCCACAAGCTGCGAACCATTCGCGGCGGACGCGCTTCGGGACGGCTGATCGGTGGAAATCTGTCGCTGATTCTGGCCACGATGGGCACGCCGTTTGAAATCGATACACGGGGCAAAATCTTCTTTATCGAAGACGTGGAGGAGCAGCCGTACAGCGTGGATCGCATGTTGACCAATCTGCGGCTCGCGGGCAAGCTGCAGGCGGCGGCTGGAATCGTGTTCGGCGAGTGCGCCGACTGCACGCCTCGCGACTACAAGCCCTCCTTCGTCACGGGCACGCTGGTATTGAGCGAGGTCCTCGATGATATTCTCGGTGGTTTAAAGATTCCTGTGCTTACAGGCCTCACCATTGGGCATACCTCAGACCAGCTCACGCTGCCAGTGGGTTGCATGGCGACGCTGGATGCGGACAAGCAGCAACTGATTGTGGAAGAGAGTGCGTTTCAATGAGACTGATTGCGGCAACGATGATTTTCGCGGGCGGACTGGCGGCACAACCGAAGACAGAACTGCTGTGGCCGAACGGAGCGCCAGGTGCGCTTGGGAGTGACGACAAAGATAAGCCGAGCCTGACCTTTTACCCTGTCAAGGGCGCCAATAACAACACGGGCACTGCCGTGGTGGTGTGTCCGGGCGGCGGGTATGGCGCGCTCGCGATGGATCATGAGGGCGTGCAGATCGCGCGCTTCCTGAACTATCACGGCATTGGCGCGTTTGTGCTGAAGTACCGGCTTGGGCCGAAGTATCACCATCCGGCGCCGCTCGACGACGTGCATCAGGCGATTCGTATGGTTCGCACGCGGGCTGAGGAGTTTGGTGCGAAGCCGGACCGCATCGGCGTGTGGGGCTTCTCGGCGGGCGGGCATCTGGCTTCGACCGCGGCCACTCACTTTGAGAAGGACACGCGGCCGGACTTCGCGATTCTTTCTTATCCAGTGATCACGTTCACCGACGAGGCGAATGTGCACAAGGGGTCGCGCCGCAACTTACTCGGCGATAACCCGGATCCGAAGTTAGTGGAATTTCTGTCGAGTGAGAAGCAGGTTACTCCGCAGACGCCGCCTACGTTCCTGTTCCACACCAACGAAGACACGGGCGTGCCTCCTGAGAACAGCGTCCTGTTCTACCTGGCCTTACGCAAGGCGAAGGTGCCTGCCGAGATGCATATCTTCGAACCGGGAAAGCACGGCGTCGGACTGGCACCGAGTCACCCCGTGCTCTCTCAGTGGGGTCCGCGACTGATCGACTGGTTTAAGACTCGGGGGTTGATGACGATTACGCCTTAGTCTCCAAGTGGGAGCAGGTATCGTGCTGCTCCCACTCTGCAAGGTTTACTTCAGCTTCGAGAAGTCGGTTGGACTCATGTAGACCGATTCCACCTTCTCCACGATCTTTCCGCTTTTTTCGGAAGCGTCGCGAGCCGCGACCCATACGGGGTCTTTGCGGAAGGCATCCCATGACGCCTTGGCTGCATCGGCGCTCGGGAAACTGAGGAGGTAGATCAGCGTGTTGGGCTTGTCCTTCGGAACCCAGTAGCCGACATTGGTCATGCCGTGCTTTTCGAACAGCTTGGTGGTGTGGTCTTTGAAGCGCGCCAGGAGGTTCGGGAGGCGGCCTTCCAGTGAGTAGTAGGTGCGCATTTCATAGACGCGGTCAGCGGCGGACATCGTCATGGTTGTCATAGTGAGCAGCATCGCTGCGATGAGGAACTTCTTCAGCATGGGTTGCTGCCAGTATAATCCTCCGGGCACCCTCGGCGAATGTTGCGGGCTCGGTCAGCAGGCTGATGATCAGGTACGCCTCCGATTCGAAGTCGTAGAAGTAGCCCGGCTGCACCAGTACGTTGTGGTCCTGAAGCAGGTGGAGAACCCATTCGTCTTCGGTTCGCGTGCGCGGCATCTGCACAATGGCGGTCCACCCGCCTTCGACGTGTAGTACGCGTGCGCGCAGGTGGTCGAGGTTCCGTTTGGTGCGCGCACGAATCTGCGCCTGGACTTCGTGACGCGCGTCGAGCAGTGCGGGCAACGCGTACTGCACCGGGGTGCCGACGGAGAGAAACGTGTCGGCAATCAGCTCGAGCCTCGGCAGGGACGCGGCGTCGTTCACCACGATCCAGCCCAGTTTCATTTGTGGCAGTCCGCTCACCTTCGACAGCCCGCTGAGCAGGAAATGCGGAGTGTAGACGGGCTGCGGGGTGTCGAACGCATAGTCGAGAAATACCTCATCGAAAATAAGCGGTAATCCGGTGCGCTGCAGGAACTCGAATTCACCGGGTTTCAGGTACGAGCCTGTCGGATTATTTGGATTTACGAAGACGATGGCACGGGTTCGAGGGGTGATCAGGCTCTCCAGTGCCGCGACGTCGATGAACCAGCCGTGGTCGTAGTGCATCGGGTATTGCACGGTCCTGACGCATTCCAGGTCGGCGAGAAACTCGAAGAGCGGGTAGGACGGCCGGGGAATCAGCACCTCGTCTCCGGGGTCGCAGAGCAGTTTGAAGAGCCAGGAATAGGCCTCGCTTGTCGAAGCTGTCAGCAGGATTTGGTCCGGGCTGTAGCGGCCACCGTAATACTCGCTCACAGCTTCCCGGGCACTCGGCAGGCCGAGCGGATTCGGATCGTAGACCATCGCCCGCGGATCCGTCAGCGACTCCAGTACTCCGGATGGGTAGGCGAACCCGGAGTCGGTCGGGTTCGACACCGTGAGGTCGAGCACTCCCTCGCGGGCAGCCGAAACCGCCTGTGACAGGGCGCTGGATTCGAGATTCCAGTGGATTCTGGATGAATACCGGAGCATGAACCTAAGTTAACGTGGTGTTCCGTAACCTGCGGAATTCCGAATGCGCCCAAATCACAGTACCTCAACGGTAAAGGAGTGTTTCGAATGAAACTACGTTTGATTGTGGGCCTCGTAGCGACCGCATTCACCATGCTGGCCGCCGACATCAACGGCAAGTGGACTGGGACCATGCCCGGCCGCGACGGCGCGACGCGCGAAGTCGCATACACCTTCAAGACGGAAGGCGGCAAAGTCACCGGCGTCACACAGGGCCGCCAGGGCGAACGTCCGCTGGAAAATCTCAAGGTCGACGGCGACAATGTTTCCTGGTCGCAGACCATGGGCGAGCGCAGCGTTGCCTACACCGGCGCCGTTGCTGGCGACGAGATGAAACTGAAGGTCAAGATGGGCGAGCAGGATCGCGAAATCGTCCTGAAGCGCGCCAAGTAACCTCACTCACGACAATTATGAAAGCGGCCCCACACAGGTGGGGCCGCTTTCGTTTCTGATCCTCTCTCATTACACCCGCACGCAAAAACTTACTAACTCAACTTACAACGGGTTATAGCAGCCTCGACCCTCGTGGCAATCGTACTCGTCGACATTGCCACCGTCGGGCCCCAGCGGGATCTGCGTCTTCTGACACCAGAAGGCTCGGTCATTGCAGCGCTGCACCAAAGGGTCCCATTCCGCCGCAATAAACATGCCCTTCCACCGAAGGTTCGAGCACCGATCCTCGTCCATCCGGGTCAGAGTTGGGGATTCCTGAGCCATACCACTTACCTGCTTAGGCCAGTTTCCCCGCAGCCTGCAGAATCGCGCGCTTTACGGCGACTTTGGCAAGCTGCACCTTGTACTCGTTCTTCGACAATGGCTTCGCACCCTTCACGGCAGCCGCACCGGCCTGCTCGGCGATCTCTTCGGTGATCGTCTTGCCAGCCAGGAAAGCCGCCGCTTCCGCTGAAACAACCGGCTTCGGACCGACGTGCCCCATCACCACCTTCGCGCTGCCGACCGACGCACCCTTCATCGTCAGCACAACAGACGCGGTGGCCAGCGGCCAGTCCAACGCTTCGCGCTCACGGATCTCGTACGTCGAATTCTTGCCCGCAGCCGCCGGAACCAGGATCTCTGTCAGAATCTCACCCGGCTTCAGAGCGGTCTCCCGCTCCGAATCGCTCGAGGGAACCATGAAGAATTCCTCGGCTCCGACCGTCCGGGAACCCGCAGCCGACACCAGCGTGAGCTTCGCGCCAAGCGCCACCAGTGCGGGACCCAGGCTCGACGGCGACACAAACTGCGTGTTCCCGCTGCCAAAGATCGCATGATACTGGTTCTCGCCCACCAGCACCAGGCTCTTGCCGTCCTTCATGCCGAGCAGCCCGTTACCAGTGCGGAAGTACCAGCACCGAGGGCGCTGACAAAGGTCGCCGCCCGCCGTGCCCATGTTCCGAAGCTGCGGGCTGTTCACCCCCAGCACGGCCTTGTGGATGGACGGGTACTCATTCCGAAGCACGGCGTTGTTGGCCAGATCGTCGAACGTGGCCAGAGCGCCGATGCGCAGGCTTGAGCCCTTCTTCGCGACGCCACCAAGGTCCTTGATCCCTTTGATGTTGACGACGCGCTTCGGCGTTTCCACCGCATCCTTCATGGCGCTGATCAGGTCCGTGCCGCCAGCGAGGACCGCGGCGTCGGCCCACGACGAACCCAGCAGGGCCATCGCGTCCTTCAGCGTCGTCGGGCTTGCGTACTCAAATGCATGCATTACGCGTTCCTCCCGTTCTTCGCAATTGCGGCGAGCACGTGCCGAGGCGTCAGCGGGACCTGCGGAACGCGCACGCCCACGGCATTCGCCACAGCGTTCGCGATCGCGGCCACACCAGGTACCGCGGGCGGTTCACCGATGCCGATGATGCCGCGCTTGTCGTGCTCCGGAGTGATGTCCAGGTGAACCACCAGGTCGCCGATATCGGCGATGCCGGCCAGTTTATAGAACTCCATGTCGGCGTTCAACACACGGCCGGTGTTCTGATCCATGACGCGCTCTTCCACCAGAGCCGCGCAGCAGCTCATGATCATCGCGCCGAAGATCTGACTTTCCGTCAGCCTCGGGTTCACGATCAGGCCGCAGTCCTGGACCGACACGAACTTGTTCATCTTCACGCGGCCGGTTTCCATGTCGACGCTGACGTCGGCCATCTGGATGCCTGATGCACCTCCGGTGTTCAGCCCCAGCGTATTGCGAGGATCGTTGGCGCCTGTCTCGGTGATCGAGGCCGTGCCCAGTTTCTGGCATGCCTGCTTCCAGCTCATGCCCTTGTCCGGATTGCCCTTCACACGAATCTTGCCGTCAATTGCCTCAAGCTGGTCGGGAGGCACGTTCAGCGACGGAGCCACCGCCTCGAACAGCTTCTCCAGCGCGTTTACCGATGACTTGCGCGTCGCCGAGCAGACTCCGCCAACGGTCGTCGAACCGCCCGAGTTACCGGACGCCGGAAGCTTGTTGTCGCCGATGCGAACCGTAACGGCTTCGTACGGCAAACCCCAGGTTTCGGCCGCGACCTGCCCCAGAATCGTGCGCGTACCGACGCCCAGATCCTGCGTTCCGCACTCCACCAGCACGGATCCGTCGGGATTGATCGTCGTGCGAGCCGTGGAGGCATGCCCCGCCCCGCTCCAGGTCGCGATACCAATGCCCAGACTGCGGCGAATGGAACCCTTCTGCTCCCAGCGAGGACGGAAATTCTGCTTCCAGCCAATAATCTCAGCCGCTTTGGCCAACTGGGACTTGTAGGTGTCCGGACGCACCGTGTACTGAATGTTCTTCAGGAACAGTTCCAGCGGATCCATCTTCAACTTCGCTGCCAGATCTTCCAGAGCCACGCACGTCAGGAACGATGCCTGGGGGTGATTGGGAGCACGCCAGGCGCGCTGCGGACCCGCGTTCAGCGATACTGCCGAGTGGTTCAGACGGAAGTTCGGAAGCTTGGTGAAGACATACGGGATCGGGGCCATACCGCCACCGCCAAATCCGCCGCTCGACCAGGACTTCGACTCCCACGCAATGATGGAGCCGTCCGCCTTCGCGCCGACCCTGATCTGCGCGTGGTGCGAGGGCCGCACACCGGCGATGGTCAGCTCGGTCGCGCGGTCGAGGAACAGCTTCACGGGACGCCCGCCGCTCGCTTTCGAGAGCTGCGCGCCTTCAGTGCCCCACCGGTCCGACGGGAACTTGCTGCCGAACCCGCCGCCCATATAATCCATCTGCACGTGAACCTGGGTGGCCGGAATCTTGAGGTTCTGGCCGAGGTCGCCGGCAATACTGGAAACCGCCTGAGTCGACGGCCAGTAGCGTACCTGGTCGCCCTGCCACTGAATCACCTGGCCATGCGGCTCGAGGCAGCAGTGCGTGATCACGGGGATCGAATAAGTCCCTTCGCTCACAACTACGCCCGCTTCTTTGAAAGCGGCGTCGGGGTCGCCAGTCACCTGCTCACCCGCCGGACGCGCGCGGTTGCCGACCTTCGACAAATCTTCCTCACGCACCACGTGCGGAAGCACTTCGTAGTC
>JAWXCM010000213.1:0-44961 GCA_034408745.1 Bryobacteraceae bacterium | reverse complement strand
AGCAGCCTCGACCTCAGCAGCAGCCTCGACCTCAGCAGCAGCCTCGACCTCAGCAGCAGCCTCGACCTCAGCAGCAGCCTCGACCTCAGCAGCAGCCTCAATCAAAGGCTTAGCCTCAGCCACATCAGCCTCACCCTCAGCAGAATCCAGGGGGGGCAGGCTCTCAGCCTGCGGACCCGCTTTCAGCGGGTCCAAGTCCTCGACCACCCCACCAGGTTCCACCAAAGGCTCCGCCGAACCAGTCATCCACGGCAACCGACGGCTCTCTTTCCACGGAATCGCCACAGCCACCGCAATCCCAGACCGGTACACCGCATGCGGAATCTCAGCCGTAGCCACATTCCGCGCCGAACCATGCAACGGAGCAGAACTCACCAGCACCGACCCCTCCGCAACCATCCGCGAAGCCGCCTTCAACTCACCCCAGCGCGCCAGATTCTCCATCCGCCCCGCGCGCACACAAACCGCATAATTCCCGCGCTTCCAGTCGACCGAATCCGCAGCACCAGGGCTGAACAGCGAGAGCAGCCACCAGGCCGACTCCCCCGAACCCTCATGCTCCGCCGCACCCGTCAGCATCCGAGTCCAGTCAGCCACACTCTCAAACCGAGGCTCATCCGAACGGCCCCACCCCAGCGAGCGTCCGCCGCCCAGCCCGGTATCGGCCAGCAACTTACAAGCCGACCGCAGCCTCATAGTCCACCGGTCGCGAGCCGCATCGGAATTGAAAACCGCCGCAAACCACATGCCCGAGGAAGGAGCAAACTGCAGGCACGCCACTTCACGAGCCGCCTCACTCGCACCAGATCCACGGTCCACCGTGGCAAAGCGACGCTTCGTGACTCGGAACGGAGGATGCATCGGACCATTGCGAGTCACCGGCAGCAAACACTCGCTCACCGGATCCACGCCCCATTGATCTTCTTTGAGAGACTCGCCACGAACCAGTTGTGGAATCAAATTGGCGGGAACCAGCCGAGCCGTCTTCCACCGCAGCTTGCCCGTCTGCGCAACCGGCCACAAACTGCGAGGCGGTTCCACCATCAGCAGACGGCCAGTCCACGGATAGCAGGACGTCAGACGAACAGCAGGATCAGACGATTCAGCAGTCGCAGCAATCCACTCCTCAACCCAGCCGAGATCGCGCATCGCGATCGTCAGCGCTGAGTAAACAGCGTCGCTGTGTAATACGCAGTCGGTGCGATCCTTCGCACCGTTGTCCGGTCCGAGCCGCCACGGCCCAGCCGGACGGAACCGGACCAGCAGAGCCGCTGGCATGGCTTACGACAGCCGTCCTGCGAGCTCGCCGACAGCCAAAGCCTGCAATGCACTCAAGTCGCCGCTCGCCAGCAGTTCCGCTTCCTCGCCACCGCGGGTGTAGAACTCGCGGCCGCGCCACGCCAGTCGCATGTTGGAGAACTTCACACGACCGCTGCCGCGCGATCCGCCGCCGCCGAGCGCGTCGTCTTCCAGCAAACGCAGCGACTCGACCACACGCGGTACCAGTTCCTTGTCCGGCTCACACAGAATGTCGATCACCATGCGGATGCGGAATTTCGCACTCGCCGGAACACGCTCCAGTGTCCGCGGATTCGCCTGCGACGTGATGCGGTCGACGGCGTTCTCACTCTTCACTTCGGTGATTTCGTCGTCCAGGTTCTCACGCATCTGCGCCGTGATGCTGTCCATGTCGAGCGGAGCGTCATACACAGTCAGGCGCGACGGCGACGCCGTACGCGATTCCATCGCCTCGCCCTGCACCCGTTCCATGCGGCCCGGATTGCGGCCGAACAGTACGCAGATTTCGTCGTCGGGACGGTCACTCTGATGGATTCGGACTTCCTGACCCTTGCGCCGTGACAGGTAAACCAGTTCCTGCGGCGACGTCAGACCGCTCGAGTGCTCCAGCAACGACCGCAGCTTGCCGCGCAGCGAACTGCCCGGAATGTAGGGTCGGCCAAAGGCATCCTTCACGACCGGGTTGTCGGCGCCGCCGATCTCGAGCGAACCCTTGCCCGCGCCGATGTGGAGACCCGTCTCACAGGTGAGGTCCCCTTCCAAAATCAGCTTCCCGATCAGCTTCAGCTCAATATCCGCAGTATGCGAACTCATGTTCTCTCCGGAAACTCTTATTCGTTATAGGCCACAATGGCTTCGAACAAATCGCGGAAGCGTTCATATCCGCGGTTGTCGTTCTTGCGTGTGACCTGCAGCAGCAGCTTCTCCAGCGGATCAAGGCTGCGAAGCTGGTGCCGGGCGATGGTGTATGCCAGCCGTGCGCGGAGCATCACGAACTCGTGCTGCTTTTCGGCGTCCACGGTTCGGCAGGCACGGCGCACCGCGCTGTAGAAACGCCGCAACTGACTGCGCGTTCCTGAATCCATGTCGCGCATTCGCGCCACAACGCCGTGTGCCTGGTTGTCGAGGTAAAGCGGATCAGCCATCAGCTTCTCCAGTTCGATCTCAGGCGGCCCGTCGAAGCGGTCGCGGTTCGGACGCGGGCCGCGGTCTCCGCCGCCACGCTCGCCACCGCCGCCGCCGCGCTCTGCGCCGCTGCGCTCGCCGCCCGGTCCACCACGGTCACCGCCGCCCCGTTCGGGACGCGGACCACGGTCACCAGCACCACGGTCACCAGCGCCACGGTCACCTGGGCCAGCGGCGCCCTGGGGCTTCGGACCACGGCCTTCGCCGCGATTACCGCCGCCTTTGCCAGTCTGCGGACCGCCGCCACCCTGGTTCGCCGGCTTGTCTGCCGCTGCCCGCTTCTCGCCCGCTGCCGGCTTGTCTGCCGCTGCTGGCTTCTCGGCCACCACGGGCGTTTCGGCCGGGGGAGCTTCCTGCTGCGGAACGTCCTGCTCAGTGTCTGCCATGTTTACCCACTATCAAATCAGTCCGGTTTCCAGACGCGCCCATTCCAAAGCAACCCGGCCCTGCGGCCGAAGTCGAATGTTGGAGGCGCGGCGGCCCGTGAAATCCGAGATCAGGTCCGATCTCAACCGCTGGTATTCCTTGCTACGTCCCGAGGGCGCCAGCACCGAATTCAGCCGGCGGTAAAACCGCCACGGCTTGTCTACTCGTGTGTTGGTGCTGCGAGCACCCGGCGTCACGATTGTATCGCCTGAGTCTCGGTAAAACGCGGCCAGCTCATCCAGAAACTGTCGCGACGCTCCAAACTCACGAATCAGCCGCGTCATCGTCACGCGCGATTCGGCCGCGTCAGCCAGCTGTTTCCATTCCAGCGTACGGCCCAAAACCCAGATCGAATCCCGACTCACGGCCCGCGCAAGCTCCAGCTTGTCGCCCGCGTCGGCATACACGCTGGCCAGTGTCGATGAGTCTTCCGACGCCAGCGTAATCGCCATCGAAATCGTCTTGCCCGCGGCTCCCGCAAACTCGCGCAGATTCGATTCGACGAACATGCTGAAGATCCGCTGCATCTCGCGCGACAGCCCGATCAGCGCATCCCAGGCGCCCGCGACAGCAAACGTCGAGCCCGATGCATACAGCACTTCCACACCCTGCCAGAACTCCGGCAGTGAGCAGCGCATCTGCAGTTCATTCACCATGAACTGCTGGTACATCAGCGACAGTTGCAGATACTCTTCCACTGTGTTCGAGCGGCGCAGGCGGTCGTCGAACTCGTCCACGCTGCCGCGCAGCACGCCCCAGTACCAGCGGCCCGAAGCCCTCGACGCCAGTACGTTCAGCGGAGCGGGTCCGGCGCCGTCATCATCCGGTGCGGCGTGATCGGCGAACGGAATCTCATCGCCCAGTGACCATGTGAACTTGCCTTCGCCCTGCGTGATCTCAGCAGGATGCTCGGGGGACCAGCCAGCCTTCGCACTCCGGTGGAAACGCGCGTCGAACAATCCGGGCTCGGCGCCAGCCACCGGCTCGTCAAACCAGTGAGCCCCCAGCGTCGCCGCGGGAGTCGCCGACCATTCGTCGATATCGATCTGGAGCCGTTTACGAATGTCGGCCCAGTTCCCCAGAACTTCGGTAAATGCGTAAACCAGCCGGAGAAATCCGCCCGAACGTTCGTTAATTGCCTGCGAGGCGCGGTCACAGAATTCGGCGGCACGGCTGCGGAATTCCTCGGGAAGCACCAGCAAAAACTGTCCCCCGCCGCTCGCGCCAAGCAGCATCTTCGACAATCCGAATTCGGCCAGGAGCGCGCGCGGGAGCACTTCGCTCAGCAGCGTAACCCATTGCGCACGGCCCTCGAAGTCTCCGGACGCATTGCGGAGAAACTCTTCCGCGCCGGGGATCTTGCCATGCAGGAAGATCTGTAGTGACATCGAATTTCCTACCGTACCATGCCCGAGGCTGTTAGCTGAAGTCGAATCACGTCTTTTGGATACGGCGGACCGTATAAACTTCCGGGCTGACTGAGTTAGTCTGCAGCCGTTTCCAGTCGTCGTTGACGTGTATCAGTTTGCCGCTGATGTGATTTGAGTCTTCCGAAGCAAGAAATAACGCCAGTTCGATTTGTTTGGCGGATACGATTCCTCCGGTCAGCCGGATCTGCAAGGCTTTCTCCTGTTCCTTACGGCCAACCTTCTCGCCCGCCGAAAGTATCTCGTCGGTCATGTGCGTGTAAGCGCCGCCCGGCGACATCACGTTCACCTGAATGTTCAGATCCCGCAACTCCTCGGCCAGCGTCTCCGACAGCCGGTTCACCGCGGCCTTCGATGCCGCATACGCCGAGAACCACGGACGAGGGTCCGCCGTGCCGCGCCCGCCCAGCAGAATGATCTTGCCCGAACGCTTCGCCTGCATCAGCGGCAGCGACGCCCGAATCGTGTTCATCACACCGATCAGGTTCGTGTTGATGGTATCGATCCAGGCCTGCGGCGAACATTCGAGGAAAGGTCCCAGCGGACCCTGAATCGCAGCGGAGCACACCAGAACATCCAGACGGCCGAAGTGTTGTTTCAGGCGGTCGACGGCCGCTGCCAGTTGCTCGTAATCGCGCACGTCCGCGCGCAGTCGGAGGGCTGCTCCGCCCGCGTGCTCAATTTCGAGATTGGCAAGATCGAGTTCGGCCTTGCTGCGTGCCAGCAGCGCGACTTTGGCTTCCGCCGCCGCGAAACCCAGAGCCAGCCTCTTCCCGATTCCCCGCCCTCCGCCGGTAATGAGTGCGACTTTACCTTTCAAGTTGCGCAAGCGACCTGGCTTCGCCTCCGCCTCTACTCTACACTGAAGAAGAATTATGCGCCGCGAAACGCTTGTCGATTTCTTCGAAAGCTTCGCGACTTACACCGACGAATTCCTCGTTTACTTCGACGGATACCGGACTCGCAGTCACACTTATTCCGATGTGGCGGCTGCGGCGCGGGTATTCGCCGCGCGGTTGCGGGAAGCCGGACTGCAACAGGGCGACCGCGTTCTGTTCTGGGGCGAGAACCGCCCGGAATGGGTCGCGGCCATGTGGGGATGCCTGCTGCAGGGTGTGGTCGTGGTGCCGCTCGATTACCGTGCGTCGGCGGAGTTGCTGGGCCGCGTGCAGCTTGTCGCCAAAGCCAAGCTGCTGCTGACCGGCGATGAGGTGCCTGGCGCGCCCGAGGCCGGAGTGCCCGTCTGGCCCATGTCGTCGATTGCGTGGCACGGCGATGCTCCCGCGCCCAGTGTGGTGTTGAAGCGGACCGATGTCGCCGAGATCCTGTTCACCTCCGGCGCTACCGCCGAGCCCAAAGGCGTCATCATTGAGCACCGCAACGTGCTCGCCAACATCCGGCCCGTGGAAGGCGAGGTGGTGAAGTACCTCAGGTATCAGAAGCCGTTTGCGCCCATCCGCTTTCTCAACCTGCTGCCCCTGAGCCACATGTTCGGCCAGTCGATGGCCACGTTCATCCCGCCGATGCTCCCCGGCGTGGTCGTCTTCATGGCGGGCTACAACCCGCGCGAGATCGTCCATCAGATCCATTCGCGGCGGATCTCGGTGCTGGTGTGCGTGCCCAAGATCCTCGAGGTGCTGAAGGAATACATCCTCGCGAATGTGCCGTCGGCATCGGAGCCGCCGAAGCCCGGGACGAAGTGGTATCAGCGCTGGTGGCAGTACCGCAAGGTGCACGACCTGTTCGGCTGGAAGTTCTGGGCGCTGATCGTCGGCGCCGCGCCTCTCGATCCGGAGTTGGAGGGCTGGTGGAAGGACCTCGGCTTCGTCGTCATCCAGGGATACGGGCTTACCGAGACCGCACCTATCGTCACGCTCAACCACCCGTTCCATACGAAGAAGGGCAGCGTCGGCAAACCGATCCACGGCGTGGAAGTCAAGATCGCGGAAGACGGCGAGATCCTGGTGCGCGGCGAGAACGTGACGTCGGGCTATCTGAATCCCGATGCCGAGTCGGCACGGTCGTTCGACGCGGAGGGCTGGTTCCATACCGGCGATGTGGGTAGCCTCGACGAGAGTGGCGGGCTGCAGATCCGCGGGCGCAAGAAGGAGATGATCGTCACGCCGGAGGGGCTGAACGTGTTCCCCGAAGACATCGAGCGTGTCCTGAACGCGCTGCCCGGTGTCGAGGATTCCGCGGTCGTCGGCACGGACCGGGCGCATGCGGTTCTGGTGCTGCGGGAGGGCGCCGATGCCCAGGCCGTGGTGCGGGCGGCCAACGCGAAGCTGGAGGATCACCAGAAGATCCGCAGTTCGTCGGTGTGGCCGTCGCGCGAGTTACCTCGGACCGAGGGCACGCGTAAGTTGAAGCGCCGCGAGATACTGCAGTGGGTAACTACCGGCGGGTCGCCTGCTGCGGCTTCGTCGGGCGACGAGTTACTCGAAGTACTCCGCTCGTTCGCGCCCAACCGCGTGATCACCCGCGAGACGACCGTCGAGGAACTGGGGCTGAGTTCGCTGGAGCGCGTCGAGTTGCAGCTGGCTCTGGAACGGCGGCTGCACATGACGGTCGACGAGACGGCGTTCTCCAACGCTCAGACCATTGGGGATCTGGAGACGCTGCCTGCCGCACCTGTGACCGCGGCGGAATCGCCGGTCGACTTCCCCTCGTGGAATCGAAGCAACTGGGCTCAATGGCATCGACGCTTCCACCTGCCGCTCTGGCTGCTGCCGCTGGCCCGCGTGTTCGTATGGGTGAAGGCGAGCGGACTGGAGAATCTGGAAGGACTCGAGCCGCCCGTGATCTTCGCGCCGAGCCATCAGAGCCACCTCGACATTCCCGCGCTGATGATCGCTCTGCCCGCGAAGTGGCGCTACCGCCTGGCGCCGGCAATGGCGAAGGAGTTCTTCAAAGCCCACTTCTATCCGAAGCAGTATCAGTGGCACGAAGTACTTACTAACTCGCTGAACTACTACCTCGGCTCGCTGATGTTCAACGCGTTCCCGTTCCCGCAGAAGGAACTGGGCGCGCGGTCGACGATGCGCTACATCGGGGAACTGACCAGCGACGGCTGGTGCATCGTCATCTTCCCCGAAGGCGCACTGACGACTACGGGCGAGATTGCGCCGTTCCAGCCGGGGGTCGGACTGATGGCTTCGAGGCTCGGAGTCCCGGTGGTGCCGGTGAAGCTGGTCGGCCTCGACAAGGTGCTGCACCGGTCGTGGCGCATGGCCAAACCGGGCCGCGTCGAGGTGCGGTTCGGCAAGCCGCTGCGGCTCGAAGGGGACGACTATGCTACCCTGGCCAGACAAGTGGAGGAAGCGGTTCGTGCGCTCTGATATTCCGTACGCGGCAAATGTCCAGGACAAAGACCCACTCGAAGTGATTCGGACCACAGTGGGCCACATCACGGCCATGATCGAAGGGCTCAGCGAGGAGCAGTTGCTGGAGAACCCGGAGCCAGGCAAGTGGTCGATTCATCAGATCGTCGCCCACCTGGCTGACTGTGAGCTGGTGTTCCAGTGCCGCGCCCGAATGATCCTGTTCGAGGACATGCCGGCGATACAGCCGTTCGATCAGGATCGGTGGGCGAATGGATGGGCTCGCGAGAAGGAGACCTTCGCGCAGAGCTTTGAGCGGTTCCAGGTAATGCGCGGAGCCACCATCCGACTATTTGAGAACACTCCGCCGCACGACCTGAAGCGCTTAGGCAACAACCTGGAACGTGGCCCGCAGGAAGCCGGCGATTACCCGATCATCATGGCGGGCCACGACATCAACCACCTCAGGGGACTTCAGGCTCGTCTTCAACCTCAGTAAAGACTGCCATCGAGCGGTTCTCCAACTCATAGTCCTGGCCTGCGGGAATCTCGAGCGGATCCCACGGGCCGGAGACGCGCGTATCGAAACAGAGACGCCAGGCCTTCTCGCCCTGCGTGTTCGGCATGAAGAACTTGATGTTCTCCCAGTGCGGGTTGAGACAGATCAGGAACGTATCGTCCTTGATGCGGTTGCCGAGCGCGTCGATGTGATCGAGCATGCGGCCGCTGAGCTGCAGGCCTAGGCAACGGACCCACCCCTGGCCCCATTCCTCTTCCGTCATCTCTTCGCCGTCCGGTCGGATCCAGGTGATGTCCTGGTAGTGGCGGCCGCCGATGTCCTCTTCTGTCGCCTTGTGCGGATCGATGCGGCGTCCCTGGAAGAACTTCTGACGGCGTAAGTTGGGGTGCTCGCGGCGTAAGTCGATAACGAACTGGGTAAAGGAGAGCAGGTCCTTCTCCTGCTCGCCGAGCTTCCAGTCGTACCAGGAGAGTTCGCTGTCCTGGCAGTAGGCGTTGTTGTTACCACCCTGGGTGCGGCCGATCTCGTCGCCGCCGCAGACCATCGGGACGCCGTGGGAGAGCAGCAGGGTGGCGAGGAAGTTGCGCTGCTGCCGGCGGCGCAAACCGTTGGTTCCCGGGTCGTCGGTTTCGCCTTCGACGCCGTGGTTCCAGGAGTGGTTGTCGTTGGCGCCGTCGTTGTTGTCCTCTCCGTTGGCCTCGTTGTGCTTGTCGCTGTAAGTGACTAAGTCGCGGAGGGTGAAGCCGTCGTGCGCGCTGATGAAGTTGATGCTGGCCGACGGACGGCGGCCGTCGCGCTGGTACAGGTCGCTGGACCCGGTGAGGCGGTAGCCGAGTTCGGACAGCACGCCGTCATCGCCCTTCCAGTAGCGGCGCACCACGTCGCGGTATTTGCCGTTCCACTCCGCCCACAACGGCGGGAAGTTACCCACCTGATAGCCGCCTTCGCCGACGTCCCATGGTTCGGCGATCAGCTTCACCTGGCTGATGATGGGGTCCTGGTTGATGACGTCGAAGAACGAGGACAGCCGGTCCACATCATGGAGTCCGCGGGCCAGTGCGGCCGCAAGGTCGAAGCGGAAGCCGTCGACGTGCATCTCCGTGACCCAGTAGCGGAGGCTGTCCATGATCATCTTGAGCACCTGCGGATGGCGCACGTTGAGCGTGTTGCCTGTGCCCGTATAGTCCATGTAATAGCGGGGGGCGTCGTGGACCGTCCGGTAGTAGGTCATGTTGTCGACGCCCTTGAAGCTGAGCGTCGGGCCGAGGTGGTTGCCCTCGGAGGTGTGGTTGTAGACGACGTCGAGAATGACCTCGATGCCCGCGTTGTGGAGCGCCTTCACCATGGCCTTAAACTCGGCCACCTGCTCGCCTCGGTCGCCGGCGCTGGAGTAGTAATTGTAGGGCGCGAAGAAGTTGGTGGTGTTGTAACCCCAGTAGTTACGCAGGCCTTTGTCGAAGAGTATCTTGTCCTGGAGAAAGTGGTGGACCGGAAGCAGCTCGACGGTAGTTACTTTGAGCTTCCTCAGATAGTTCAGAGCGGCCGGAGAGGCGAGTCCGGCGTAGGTGCCGCGGAGGTCTTCGGGGACATCCGGCATTTTCTCCGTGAAGCCTTTGACGTGCACCTCATAGATGATCGACTCGTCGAGGCGGGTCAAGGGCGGGCGGTCGTTCTCCCACTCGAAGTGGTTGGCGGTGACGACGCCTTTGGGCATTACGCGGGCGCTGTCCGTGTCCGACCGACAGAGGTCGCCATCGGGGTGTCCCAGTTGGTAGGCAAAGAGGGAGTCATCCCAGTTGACGGCTCCGGCGATGGCCCTGGCGTAAGGGTCGATGAGCAGCTTGGCTCCATTGCACCGGAGACCGCGGTGCGGGTCATATTCTCCGTGAACGCGGTAGCCGTAGAGTTGCCCGGGTTTGATGCCGACCAGGTAGATGTGCCATACGTTGGCGGTCGCCTCGTTGACGCGCCAGGTTTCCGAGGGCTCTTCATTGAGGTGGTTGAACAGGCAGAGTTCGACGGACTGGGCAGACTCCGAGTACAGAGCGAAGTTGGTGCCGATGCCGTCCCATGAGGCTCCCTGCGGAAACGGTTTTCCAGGCAAGACGGTACGCGACATATTTGTCCTATGCTCCGGAGCCGCTGGTCCGCGTCTTGATCTGGATCACGGGTACGAGCGAATTTCGCGCGGGCTGAGGCTCGGGGGAGCGGGGGCGGTTGGCGAGCTGAGTGTTGAGCTCGCGGATGAAGCTCTCCATCTGCCGCTGCATCTCTTCCATCTTTTCCCGCATATTCAGGATGATCTCGACTCCGGCGAGGTTGACGCCGAGGTCGCGCGTGAGGCTGAGGATCACTTCGAGGCGGACGAGATCTTCGTCGGTGTAGAGACGCGTGTTGCCGTCGCTGCGGCTGGGCCGTAGCAGCCCTTCACGCTCATAGAGCCGGAGGGTCTGGGGATGGATGCCGTATTTCTCCGATACGGCGGAAATCATGTAAGCGGCTTTTGCCTTTTGACGCGCCATGATTATTTAACCTCAGACCAGAGTTCCTGGCGCGGGTCGGCTGTGTCAAGCTGGCCGAGTTCGCGGAGCAATTCGCGAGTCCGTTCGTGGTTGACGTCGGGAGCGCGGAGAACGACTTCGACGATCTGGTCGCCCCGCAGGTTCTTCTTGGCGTTGAAGACGCCTTTTTCGCGCATGCGGAACTTCTGGCCGTTTTGCGTGCCTTGCGGAATTTTCAGAAGCGCTTTTCCGTCGATGGTAGGCACTTCGATCTTGGCTCCGAGTCCGGCTTCAGAGACCGTCACAGGGACCGGGATGCGGATGTCGTCGTTATCACGCTCAAAGAACGGATGGGCGTCGACGGTGACGTTGATGTAGAGGTCGCCGGCGGGGGCCCCGTGGGTTCCGGCATTGCCTTTGGCGCTGACTCGAAGGCGGGAGCCGGTTTGCGCTCCGGGTGGGATCTTGATTTCCACCTGTTCGCGCGCGATGACGCGGCCGTCGCCGTAGCAGGTGGGGCAGGCGTTTTTCAGCCGACCGGACCCGTTGCAGCGGGGACAGGTGAGATTGAACTTCATGGCCCCGGCATTCTGATTGACGTTGCCGGTTCCGTTGCACTGCGGGCAGACTGCGGCTGCATTTCCGGCGGCTCCGGAGCCATTACACGTGGAACAGATGTCCTGGCGATTGATGTTGAGCCGGACGTTGGTGCCTCGGATGGACTGCCAGAAGTCGATGTTGAGCGTGTATTCGAGGTCGGCGCCGCGCTCGGGTGGTGCCTGGGGCTGGGAGTTGCCTCCCCTTCCGCCGCCGAACATCTGGCTGAAGAAGTCTTTGAAGCCGAGGCCTTCGTCTTCCTGCTGGGGCTCGGCTGCCGGACGGGTGCCCTGGCGGCCGGTTCTTGCGAATTCGTTGAAGTCGAAGCCGCGGAAGTCGAAGCCTCCGGGGAACGGGTTTCCACCACCGGGGCCGCCGGTGTTGGGCATTCCGTTTTCCGAGTAGAAGCCGACCTGATCGTACATCTGGCGCTTTTTGGTGTCGCTCAGGATGTCGTAGGCTTCCTGCACGTCTTTAAATTTGTCCTCGGCGGATTTGTCGCCGGGGTTGAGGTCGGGGTGGTATTTGCGGGCGAGTTTGCGGTAGGCCTTGCGAAGTTCGTCGTCGGAGGCACCTCGCGCTACGCCTAGTAGTTCGTAATATTCTTTTTTGTTTGCGGCGGGCATTTGGGCTCCTTTCGTTTTATCTGACATTGAGGCGGGCGTAGGCGCCCGCCGCAGGCCTGGGGGCCTGCCCCCCTTTGCAGTTCCTGCAGGTACTGGCTTTCCTGCACTTCCTGCAGGTACTGGCTTTCCTGCAGTTCCTGCAGGTACTGGCTTTCCTGCAGTTCCTGCAGGTACTGGTTTTCTTTGCAGTTCCTGCAGGTACTGGTTTTCTTTGCACTTCCTGCAGGTTTTCTTTGCTGTTCCTGCAGGGTACTGGTTTCTTGCAGTTCCTGCAGGTACTGGTTTTCTTGCAGTTCCTGCAGGTACTGGTTTCTTGCAGTTCCTGCAGGTACTGGTTTCTTGCAGTTCCTGCAGGTACTGGTTTTCTTGCAGTTCCTGCAGGTACTGGTTTTCTTGCAGTTCCTGCAGGTACTGGTTTTCCTGCAGTTCCTGCAGGTACTGGTTTCTTGCAGTTCCTGCAGGTACTGGTTTTCCTGCAGTTCCTGCAGGTACTGGTTTTCTTTGCACTTCCTGCAGGTTTTCTTTGCACTTCCTGCAGGTACTGGTTTTCTTTGCAGTTCCTGCAGGTACTGGTTTTCTTTGCACTTCCTGCAGGTTTTCTTTGCTGTTCCTGCAGGTACTGGTTTTCTTTGCACTTCCTGCAGGTTTTCTTTGCTGTTCCTGCAGGGTACTGGTTTTCTTGCAGTTCCTGCAGGTAACTGGTTTTCTTGCAGTTCCTGCAGGTACTGGTTTTCTTGCAGTTCCTGCAGGTACTGGTTTCTTGCAGTTCCTGCAGGTACTGGTTTTCTTGCAGTTCCTGCAGGTACTGGCTACTGCAAGCTCCTGCAGGTACTGGCTACTGCAAGCTCCTGCAGGTACTGGCTACTGCAAGCTCCTGCAGGTACTGGCTTCTTACAGGTGCTGACTTACTGCAGCACCTGCAGGTACTGGCTTTTCTTATTTCTTGTCGTCTACGTCTACGAATTCGGCGTCTACCACGTTGTCTTTCGGCTTCTCAGCCTGGGGTGCGGCGCCGTCTGTGGGGGGCGGGGTGCTGGTGGTGCGGTACATCGCCTCGGCTAGTTTGTGGCTGGCCTGGGTCAGTTTGTCTTTGGCGGCGCGGATGCCTTCGAGGTTGCCGGTGCCGATGGCGCTCTTTGTTTCTTCGAGAGCCGCTTCCACGCTCTTTGCGTCGTCCTCGCCGATCTTGGCGCGGTGCTCCTTGAGCATTTTTTCGACGTTGTAGACCATGGAGTCGGCTTCGTTGCGGGCCTCGACCTCTTCCTTGCGGCGGCGGTCGTCGGCCTCATTGGCTTTGGCGTCCTGGGCCATCTTCTCGACTTCGTCCTTGCTGAGGCCGGAACTGGAGGTGATGGTGATCTTCTGCTCGTTGTTGGTCGCCTTGTCCTTCGCCGTCACGTTGAGAATGCCGTTGGCGTCGATGTCGAAAGTGACTTCGATCTGCGGCACACCGCGGGGAGCGGGCGGGAGGTTGGCCAACTGGAAGACGCCGAGCAGGCGGTTGTGGGCTGCGATGGAGCGCTCGCCCTGATACACCTTGATCTCGACCGAGGTCTGGCTGTCCGCCGCGGTGGAGAAGGTCTCGCCCTTGCGGGTCGGGATGGTGGTGTTGCGCTCGATGAGTTTGGTGAATACTCCGCCCAGTGTCTCGATGCCGAGTGAGAGCGGGGTGACGTCGAGCAGGAGCACGTCCTTAACTTCGCCGCCGAGCACACCGCCCTGGACCGCGGCGCCGAGGGCCACGACTTCGTCCGGGTTAACGGTTTTGTTCGGTTCTTTGCCGAAGAGGTTGCGGACGATGTCCTGTACCTTCGGGATACGGGTGGAGCCGCCGACGAGGACGACCTCATCGATCTGCTGCGGGGTGACTCCGGCATCCTGAATGGCCTGCTTGCAGGGGCCGACGAGGCGCTGGAGGATGTCCTCAACCATGTCCTGGAATTTGGCGCGAGTGAGGCGGATGACCAGGTGCTTGGGTCCGGTGGCGTCGGCCGTGATGAACGGCAGGTTGATTTCGGTCTCGAGGAGGGTGGACAGTTCCACCTTCGCCTTTTCGGCGGATTCCTTGAGGCGCTGGAGGGCCATCTGATCTTTGGAAAGATCGATGCCGTTCTCCTTCTTAAATTCGCCGATGATCCAGTCAATGAGGCGCTGGTCGATGTTGTCGCCACCGAGGTGGGTGTCGCCGTTGGTCGACTTCACTTCGACGACGCCGTCGCCGACTTCGAGAACGGAGATATCGAACGTACCGCCGCCGAAATCGAAGACCGCGATGGTTTCGTTGGTCTTCTTGTCGAGGCCGTAGGCGAGCGCGGCGGCCGTGGGCTCATTGATGATGCGCTTTACTTCGAGTCCAGCGATCTGTCCGGCGTCTTTGGTGGCCTGGCGCTGGGCGTCGTTGAAGTAGGCCGGGACGGTGATGACCGCGGCGCTGACCTTTTCTCCGAGGTAGGCTTCGGCGGCTTCCTTCAGCTTGGTGAGGATCATCGCCGAGATTTCCGGTGCGGACATTTTCTTACCGGAGATGTCGACGCGGGCGTCGCGGCTGTCTCCGGCAACCACTTTGTAGGGAACGAGTTTGGATTCTTCGCTCACCTCGTCATAGCGGCGGCCCATGAAGCGCTTGATGGAATAGACCGTATTTTCGGGGTTGGTAACGGCCTGGCGCTTCGCTACCTGTCCGACGAGGCGTTCGCCATTTTTGGTGAAGCCGACAACAGAAGGCGTGGTCCGGGCGCCTTCCTGATTGGAAATCACAACGGCCTGACCGCCTTCCATTACTGCGACGACGGAGTTGGTGGTGCCGAGGTCGATACCGATAATTTTGCTCATGAATTCCTCCCTGGAAACTTTCGGCTGCGTGAGTCGCTACGGACCCTCAGCCCACTCTCATTATCAAATCTGAGTGCGTCATTGTCAATGATGTATGAGTGTCTTTGTTGGATTCACAATGTGCTGGAATGCTGGCACAGCGGATCCGATCAGAGGTCGATTTCGATGTCTTTCTGGCGGCTACGCAAATGCCCTATCGATTCAACATCTTAGGTCCTAAAGCACGCGGTGGCAAAAACGCAAGGATTAGATCTCGGTTTGCCTTTACAGCGCGTGATTCCCTAACAATCAACTTCATCCGTTCGAGTTCTGCAAGGTCTCGCGCCAACGTTTTCGATGTCTTGCGATGGTAAGCCTCAACCAGCTCAGGAGTTAGGCGAGTCACATCTTCGAGCCTCACCGATTTCTCCCAGTCTGACAGGGCAAGCGTTAGGTGCTTTCGTCTTCGATCGGGCTCTGAATTACGCCCCCGGAAGGATTCATGGACAAAGTTGGTCCACGTAACCCTCCACTGGAGATCGCGAATGTACTCGATTTGGCTGCGAAGACCGTCTCTGAAGCCCCGCAGAGCATAAAGCAAAAACGGCACAACATCGCCACCGGACCTGCTGGCTCGTGACAACTGGCGGTAGTACTCACTTCTTGTTTCGTTGTAGTGATTGCTGAGTAGCTGCGCTGCGGGTGAGGGGATACCTGAGCACATCAGAATCTGAACTTCGACAAGCCGAGCAGTTCTGCCATTGCCATCCCCGAACGGATGAATCCATGCCAGATACAAATGCGCCAGCACGGCTTTGATAAAGGAGAAGATAAGCCGGTTCTCGTCACTTTCGTTGTTCAGAGCGTTTAGCCACGCGCAGAGACGCTCAACCAGGAACGGACAGTCCTCAGCGGGCGCGCCACGATAACCAGCGACCCCTACCGAATGGTCTCTGAAGTCACCAGGAACGGCTTTGTCGTTCTCCAGGTCGAGTCCGCGGAGCACAAGCGCGTTAAGGGTCCTGATGCGTGGACCACTCAGCTCCGGTAGCTTACTCACCCGTATTTCGCCAAGAATACTGTTACAGCCCTCGATAATGTTGTCAATCTCCTGCTGCAAGTACTCCTTGGAAGGAGGCACCGAAAGCGTACCCTCCAGGCGCTGTCGGACTTGTTGCTCCGACAGGGTGTTCCCTTCGATGGCTGTTGTTGCAGCAACCCCTTTTGCCAAATAGACCTCGTGCATCGCGGCGTTGTCGGCAGGTCGCAGCGGAACGCCAGCAATATGCTCGCACTTCGACTGGCACTCACCGAGGATCATCCATAGTTCTGCTGGAAATCTCGGAGGATCGATTCTAAATGTTAACCAAGGGTGCGTTGCCTCGTACTGTCGTTTACTCATGGCTTCCTCTCCAATACTACAGACGTAATGTCTACCCCGGCTGGTACAATTGTGTCCACAACAATGTCCACAATAATGTCCTGCCAGATGTCCGATAAGATGACCAATTATTCGTCCTTGCAGCAGCCCGTGTCAATGTCTGTCCAAGGTCATTTGAGAGCTGCAACTCGTGCTGGAATGTGAGTATGCGCTTCGCGTTTCTCGGTCTCTGGATGATTGTCGGGGCTATCCGCGCACTGGGTGGCTGCGAATTGCTGGTTGCGGCGGCCTCGGATTTGTCGCCTTTGGAGAAGGCGTTGAAGGCGGCGATGCCTGGGTGCGACGTACGGATCTCCTTTGGATCGAGCGGGATGCTGGCGCAGCAGATCCGGTCAGGGGCCGATTTCGATGTCTTTCTGGCGGCTGACCGGCGATTTGCCGAGGGGCTCGGCGGGGAGCTGGTGGTGTATGCCAGGGGACGAATTGCCCTGTGGTCGAGCAAAGGACTGAAGTGGGAGGACCTGGGACGGGCGGATCGGGTGGCGATTGCGAATCCCGCTTTGGCGCCCTATGGTCGGGCGGCGCGGCAGGCTTTGGAGCGCCGGGGGCTTTGGAAGGGCCTGGAGGCTCGGATTGTCTTTAGCGAGAACATCCGGCAGGCGTGGCAGTTCGCGCGGACCGGGAATGTCGACGCTGCGATTGTTTCCTGGTCGCTGGCATTCCGGGAGGGGGGTCAACCGCTCCCCGCTGAGTGGCACGATGTCCTTGAGCAGACGGCAGTTATCCCCCGCGGGGCGCGGCACCTGGGGGAGGCAAAGCGGTTCATCGGCTGGCTGGTATCCCGGGAGGGGCAGAAGCTCTTTGCTTTGAACGGTTTGGAGGCTGTCCGGTAGGACTTTCCCGGGTTCGTTTGTACAGTTTTCTGTTTTGGGCTCTTTGAGGAACCCGAGCCAGGGTGCGTCGACGGGGTCTGGCTGGTTTGGCGGCGGAGCCTGTCGGGCCACGGTCTGGAGGTAGTAGAGATCGCGGGCTGCTTTTTCCCAGATGCGGTGGACGTGGGCTTCCTCACGATTCATGGAGGCGGGGATGCTGTGGGCGGATCCACGCTCCTTACGGAGGCTCATGACGCAGATTTCATCTGGGCCTCGCCCGGGATTGCGCTGGATGAGGAAATCGTTGTGGGCGGCGTCGTTCAGGGTCTGCGTGGTCTGGAGGCTGTGGCGGGTCATGCGCCACTGGTACGAGGCGAGCTGGGCGACGAGGTGATATTCCTGCATGTCGGCGGGTCGGAAGCGTCGCACGGTGGCATCATGGAGCGCTTTCCAGTCTTCGACGGATTCCCATTCGCAAATGTGATTTTCCGAGGCTCGGAGCCCGTGCCTGACGGCGTTGCGGGCGGATATGGCTTTGCCTGCCTCGGTTTTGGGGCCACTGGAGCGGCGTCCATTGGCTCGTGCGGCTTCCTTTTGTTTGTCGGTTCTCGGTTTCGGTCTGGTGCCGCTTTCATTGGTTCGGATCATGTTTGCCTCGCCCTCCTTTCCCCGCTGAGAATCTAGCATGCCTTGTGGGTCGATTTTGGTGGTGTGGGCTGTAAGTAGCTGATTCTGTGCGCACGATTTTCTAAAAATCGAAGAAATTGGTTTCGGGCTGGCGGATGTTTGGGTGGCGAGTGCGATTGGTGGTGGGAGGTGGACGATGTAACGAGGAGGTGTTCTCAGGTCTTTCCCGGCTGAGCGCGCGCAAATGAAGACATGAGCAAGGAGACAGCAGGTCGGAGGATTCTGGCTGGCCTTGATGACGCTCTACGCTACTCTCGCGGAGGGCGCATTCCGGACGAGTTGTTTCGCCGCGTGGAGCGTGTTGCACGCGAGCGTGGGGTGTCCCGGAGTGAGTTGTACGCTCGGGCTTTAGAGGCGTTTTTGGAGTGGGATGAGGACGTTACGCGGCGGCTGAATGAGGTTTATGCGAACGAGCCGTTGGAGCTGGAACCCGGCCTGGCGCGCTGTTCAGCGGGCGTCGATTGCAGAGGGCGAGTGGTAGCCGAGGACGGGGAAGCAGGGCTGCGGAGGGGGGACATTTGGTGGGTCGATCCCGCCGCTGGTACTCCCTCAATATCTTCGACAGGTCCAACTGCTCCGCTACGTCCGCAATGAACCGCGTCAGATGATTGTTCCCGAGGATGTCGGCGACAGTTAGGCATTGTCAGGAAGTAACATTATCAGGGAAGGGGATGGATCTCATAGTTCCATTCACTGTGAAACGGGTCGCGCCGGAGGTTGATTTCTGCCATTGCGGATTCGGAGACTTTGGTGCCTGGCAGATAGGTGTGGCCGTCGATCTCGGCGTGAACCTTCAGCCCCTTCCTGGTGGCCGTCCCGGCAATCAAGCTCACGATCACCTCAAGGCTGGTCAAAGGCTGTCCACGCCAGTTCTTGCTGATGAAGGAAAACAAGCGATGTTCGATCTTGTTCCATTTGCTCGTGCCAGGAGGGAAGTGGCTGACGGCAATGATGAGCCTGGTTTCGTCAGCCAGTTTCTGGAGTTCCAGTTTCCAAAGACGGAGGCGCGATCCGTTACTGCCTCCGCCATCGGCTGTGATGAGCAACTGCTTTGCGTGCGGATACCTTTCCTGACCCATCGCATGCCACCAGCGGCGAATTGTCTCCACGGCGAAGGAAGCCGTATCGTGATCCAATCCCACGCTCACCCAGCCGCTGTTTGCCGCCAAATCATAGACGCCATACGGAGCAACACGGCCCAATTCCGGTATTGCAAAATCATGCGTCTGAGCCTTTTCCGGATCGCCCCTGGGTCGCCAATCGGAACCGTGGTTCTTGAAATCTCCAGCTAATTCCTTCTTTTTGGTGTCCACCGAGATGACGGGCTGACTCATGTTGATTGAGCGCTCGACCCGTGCGTTGATGTATTCAAATTGTTGGTTGCGGTCGAGGTGACTGGAACTCTCCTTCGTTTTGCGACTGGACTGCAGACTGTAGCCTAGTTCGTGCAGCAGTTCGGCAACCACGGGATAGCTTATCTGGTGCCCTTGTCGTTTCAGCTCGTCGGCCAGGTTGCGAACACTTTTGCAGGTCCACCGCAGACTGGATTGTGGATCCCCCTGAGTCAGCGGCTCCAGCAGCCGCTCCAGGTCACCCACCAGCGACGGGTCTTTTTGCCTGGACTTCTTCCTCCCACCTCCAGCCCTGCGAATGCGTCCCGCGGGAGCTACCGGGAGTTCCTTCAACTCCCGCAGTCCCTGCCGGATCACCTGTCGGGAAACCCCAGTCGCCTGGGACACAACCGAGATACCCCCTGCACCCCATGCGCTACTCTCGGCCGCCACCAGAAGCCGACGGGTGCGCTCATCAATCACAGATTCGAGAGCGGCGAATCGTTGTCGGACCCCAGCGATGCCATCCATGCCTTAAACGATAGCCTAAAACATTCTTCAATGGTAATGTTATTTCCTGACAATGCCTAAATTCGTTTCCACGACGGAGAGGGTCGCGTCGCAGGTATTGCCGTCGGGAGCACTGGAGTGAGTAAGACACGGATGCGTTCTCATCGACGAGCGAGGGTAGCACCTGTACCTTGTGTCCGGTTGAAGCTTGGCTTGGAGTGCGCGTCAGAAGCGACGTACATCTACAAGCATAGCATCAATTTTCGACGCCGTGGGGTAGTTTCAGCACTTTTTTATGTGCTGATGCGAAGAAATTTTGCTCCGCCGACCCATTGGCGTCCTTAACCTATGGAAAAGTGCTCCGTCGGCTCGGAGACTGTCTCTCCGGCAAATGAGGAAGCCAGCAGAGGGGGAGCGACCAGAGTGGTCGCCACGGCCATGAAGACAACGATGGCGTAGACTGGCTTCTCGATCACTCCGAGGCTTAGTCCGAGTTGAGCCACGACCATCCCGACCTCGCCGCGAGGCACCATTCCACAGCCGATCTGGAGCATGCGCCGGCGGCCCAGCTGGAACGCCCCCAGCCCACATCCAACCAGTTTTGAGAAAACCGCTGCGATCAGAATCACGACGGAGAGCAGCAGGATTCGGCGGTCGGCAAAAACCGACAAGTCCAGGCCCAGTCCGATGCCGGCTAAGAAGAACGGAACCAGCAGCTCGGAAATGCCGTGGGCCAGGTCATGGACGCGCTGCTCCACGCTTTCCGCGAGAGCCATTCCGGCGAGGAACGCACCGATAATGGCGGCCACTCCGGCATACTGAGCCAGCACCGACAGCGCGAACAGCACCACCAGCGCAATATTGAACTGCGATTCCGCCGCAATCAGCCTCTTGTCTGCCACCGGAACCAGGCGCTGGGCGGCACGGCTCCCTACAGTCGCGATCAGCACCGTGAACCCGATGGCGAGCACCGCTGTGGTGGCGATTGCCACCGCGTTCACATCGCCCCGTGCCACCGAGCTCACGACCGCCAGTACGATCAGCCCAAGCACGTCGTCGATCACGGCCGCCGCCAGGATGATCTTGCTGCTGATTACGTGGAGCAGTCCGCGAGATGCCAGCACCTGGGCCGTAATCCCCACGCTGGTGGCCACCATTGCAGCGCCGACAAAGAACGATTCCACCTGCGGGTACCCTGCCGCGCGCATGATCCCCCAGCCCATCGCCATCGGCACGATCACTCCGAGCGTCGCTACCAGCGCCGCGACTCCGCCTACCTTCATCAGCTCCGACGACTTCACTTCGAGCCCGACTCGAAACAGCAGGAACATCACACCGAGCTCGGACAGCGCGGTCAGCACCTCATTCGGCTGGATCCAGTTGAAGACACTGGGACCGATCAGTACGCCTGCGAGAATCTCGCCGACTATGGCCGGTTGCTTCAGCCGTTCGAACACCTCGGCGAGCAGTTTGGCGCTGCCGAAGATAACCAGCATCGCGAACGCAATATCGGGAGCATGTCCTTCCATTCAAATCACCTCATGCAACTCAGTAGTGCAACCGGAAAATGACTGAGAACTTTAGCCGCGGCCAATACGCCACCGGTCGCCGCCAGGCGCTCATCAGTAAGTTTATTCTTCCAGCGAAGCGGAGCTGCTGGATGCAATACAAGCTCGGTATCCAGCCACGCTCGCTGGCCCACCGGAAAGCGGTGCGTGCCCGAAAGCTGCGCGGTCAGACGAGGCACGGCAACCAGCGTCCACACGTCTCCGGCGCGCCGCAGGAATGCGACAGGTGATCGGCGCGCTTGCCCCGAACCTCGACCGGAATGTAGTCGCCGCTGTCGAACAATGCGCGATTGGCGGCACGGAAGGCCAAGGCGCGTTCGGTGAGATACACCTTTGCCCGGCCATCGCGCCAGTGGTCCAGCAGCGCACGAGCTGGCTCCGCGAAATCGGTGAGCGGGGCAAAGTCCACGGGCCGCCGGTTGTCCGGGTCCACCAGACTGAAGTCCCATGTAATGGTCCCGCGGTAGAAATCGGGCACTCCCGGCGCGGTAATTTTCAGCAAAGTCTGTGAAAGCGAGTTCATAGCGCCATAGAACGACACCAGCTCCCGCAGTGGCTGGAAGGACTGCTGGAACTTCTGGTCTTCGAACAGCAGATCGGCGAAGGAGTGCAGAGCGGCCTCGTGCTCCTGGTTCGGCCGCACCCATGTGGTGTGTACCCGAGCCTCGCGGGCGGCCTTCGTCACATACGCGCGGAAGCGTTCGCGGAAAGCCGGCACCTCGGCGTTGTCCAGCGGCCATGCGCCGAGCAGGTTCTGGTAGATGAAATATTCCTCGTTACCGTCGACCGGACCGCGCCGGTCCTGCATCATTCGGCGCCAGCGCGTGACGGCTCGAATCCACTGCTCGGGGATTTCGGAGAGTACGTGAATGCGCGCGCGGACGTCCTCGCTTCGCTTGGTGTCGTGTGTGGACGTGGCGTTCATAGCAGCGGGCGACTGGAGCGCCCGGCCGGCAAGAAAGCGGTGCATCTCTTCCGTGCCCACGGGTCGGGGCAGACCGCCGACTTCGTTGAGCGAGACGAGACGGTTGTAGACGTAGAACGTGGAATCCTCGACGCCTTTGGCCATCACCGGGCCGCTGAGCTGCTGCCAGCGCCGTACCAAACAAAGCCATTCGTCCTTTTCCGCCGCGCTCATACGGGGCCGGAAACGGAGCGTCAGGACCCGCGAAGCAAAGTCGAATGCCTGCGCGTCGATCGCGCCGGCCATGCGCTGCAGGGCCGCATCTTTGGCGTGGTCGATATGGTGCCGGTCGGTCTCTGAAACCTCAGTGTCGCGGGTGTAGGTGCGGTACACCCGCAGGTTCGCCGTGATCTCCCGGAGTGCGCGGATGATGTCGTGCGGACTGAGGTCGCGGGCGTGGCGGTCGCACTCGGCGAGCGCGGCGAGACTCGCTCCCAGATCGGCCAGTTCACCCGGAAAGAGGGTGCGCAGCGCCAGCCGCTTGCGGTCGTACTCGACGTCCTCGCGTGACGAAACGAACCCAATGACATCCCGGTACAGCCAGTCGAGCCGGTTCCACCCGTCGGCGCTCACGTACAGCGAATTGGCGTAACCCAGGAAGTCATATCCGCTGGTCCCGTGGATCGGCCATGAGGCGGGCAGCTGCTCCGTGCCGACGAGGATCTTCTCGGCTACGGTGTAGACGTCCCGGGGCAGGCGCTCCAGGTAGCCAGCCGGGTCGTTCAGTCCGTCGATGTGATCGATGCGCAGCCCCTCGATCTTATCTTCGCGCAGCAACCGGAAGATGAGTTCATGGGTGGCCTGGAAAACCTCCGGATTCTCGACCCGGATGCCGATCAGCTCAGACACATCGAAGAAGCGGCGGTAATTGATCCGGTCTCGTGCCACCATCCAGTACGCCAGCCGCCACGGTTGCTCTTCGAGGATGCGGTGCAGCGCGTCGAAGCTGGAGGGCTCGCCCGGTATGCCGTTGAGTTGCGACAGGCGCCGCCCGATGTGCTCGCGAAATCCGGGCAGCGACTCCGCCAGCTGCGCCACCCGCCGCTTCACGTTTTCCTTGTCCGACTCGCGGCGTTCGAGTGTCTCCCATTCCGTCGCCGTGCGTGAAGGCAGGCGGTCCATGGTGTCGACGAGCAGCCGCACTTCCGGGTTTGAAGCGAGTTTGTCCGGCAGCGGCTTGAGGATTTTGGCGTAGCTCGGCGGCCCAACAGGGAGGCGCGTTTCCCAGTAGTTCAGGTAGAGACGGCCCTCTTCGCAACTCAGCCGGAGTTCGCCTTTTTCCAGCACCGAGCCATAGACGTCACCCAGGATCGGCAGGAAGATCTTGCCTTCCGACGTATCCTGCGCGGCGTTCCAGTTCACGCCAAAGTATCCGGCGAACCGGGAGGCCGAGCCATTCTCCAGCACATCCATCCACCACGCGTTGGCGGGACTGGCGGCCATATGGTTTGGCACGATGTCGAGAACCATTCCCATGCCGTGACTGTGCAGTGTCTCCGAGAGCCGGTCGAAGTCCTCCGGCGGACCGAGTTCGGGATTCAGACGGTTGGCGTCCGTGACGTCATAGCCGTGCTGACTGCCGGGCCGCGCCGCGAAGATGGGCGAGGCGTACAGGTGGGAGATTCCGAGCCGGTGTAGCCGCGGCACGATATCGATCGCATGCTGGAACCGGAAATCCTTGTTGAACTGGACCCGGTAAGTTGCTGTTGGGATTTTCATTCCGTCTGGTCGAGGGTGAGACCAGGATGCGGCTGATGTTGTTGCGCTCCCGATGGCGAAAAAACTCAGGCTAACCGAAATTATCCAGTGACGTCGAGGCGGAAGGAGAGCTTGACAGCCAGGTCCCGGAAGTCGCTCAGCCAGCGCATTGCTTCTCCATCGCCTTCAGAGAAGCGCGCCCGCGCCTCCATGTGGGGGTAGAACTCACACAGCATGTCGTGGCAGTCGTTCTGCACGGTCCATAACGTGATGGGAAATGGCAGTGTCTGGCTGAAATTCACGGCCTGCAGCAAGGCGGCGAGCCGCCCCAAATCCAGAGGTTCTTCCCGCAATCGGGTGGCGCGGGTTTCAATGGCCTTCCGCAAGGTGAACTCCAGCGTTGTGGTGTCGAGCTCCACATTCGCCAGTTTCGCTTCTTCCAGCAGCGTGCGCACTCGCGAATGGTCCAGTTCCTCAGCTGCCAGAGCCCTGCGCAGGTGGCTGTTCAGCGCGTACTCCGCCGTTGTCTGGAAGGCCTTTGGCAACGGGGTCTTGAGGTCCACCAGGAAGCGCATGAGCGGTGCGTGATGTTCATACAGCTGCCGGTACACACTCTCCGCTTCGTCGAGGGTTGACAGAAGGATGCGGCTCAGCGTGTTGCGCTGCTCATCGCGGAAGAGGGATTTCAGTGAGTATGTATCGGTTCCGAAACCACGGTCGAAAGCGCGGATAACGGCGGGAATGTCGGCTCGCGAGAAGGCCTGGGACGTCTCGCTAACCAGCCGGTCATACTCAGGCTCACCCCGAAATTCGCGAACTCCGCCGTGCAGATTGTGATCGCCGAAGTGCAATACGCCGTAGGTCAGATCGCCCGGTTCCTGAGTGATCTTCGAGGTGAGCTTCGCCCGCCCGATCACCATGCGAAAACGGCCCGTTTCGAACTGCCGGACGTCCATCCGGTGCACGATATAGCTGTAAACTTCCGTGTACTCCGCATACGGAAGGAAGAGCGAGCTGATGCCGTAATGCGCGCCGACTTTGCACAAATCCACCAGCGCCGGCCGAACGCACTTCTCATAAATCAGGGCGCCGTCCCGCTCCTCGGCAAGATTGCTTTTGGCGAGCGACAGGCGTTGCAGGAATTTGGTTTCGAGCGTTGCTTCGCCCTCGGCGGCGAGTCCAAAAAGCTCCTGGGCCAGCTGCACGACTCGCCCGGCGTACTGGATCACCTGCACGGTCTCAATGCCGGAGAGCTCATCGAAGAACCAGCCGCAACTGGTGTACATCAACATGGCGTGGCGCTGCATTTCCAGCAGCTTCCACAGCTCCGTTTCTTCCGCGGCGGTTAGTATTCGGCGGGCGTGCTGGAGCAGGAAATCCGAGCGGCACTCCGCTGACCGGTCCAGCACGACGCCAATGTATTCATTGCGGGCCGTCCAGGGATCGTGAACGCAGGCCGACATGCGCGCCTCAAAGAGTGGCGCCACTTCGTCACGCAGCCAGTCCAGCGCGTCCCGCAGCGGACCTCGCCACTGCTGGTTCCATCCCGGCCGGCCGCCAGAGTTGCAGCCGCAGTCCTCTTTCCACCGGCCGACTCCATGCGCGCAACTCCATGCGGTGTTCTCGTAGATCTCTACTTCCTGCACAGGCGGATGCAGTTCCAGGAACTCGCCGTAGTTGGTGAGGCGTGCGGCGCCGCTTTGCTCTATCTCCTGCAACGCCCGCGCCAGCGCCATTTCGCCGTATCGGTGGTGATGCCCGTAGCTCTCGCCGTCGGTTGCGATATGTGCGAGTTCGTCCCAGGACCGTGAGGACGAGTAGGCGGTCTGCAGCCGTTTGGCGAACGTCTCGCCGTTGTTGAGCAGGCCTTCGAACGCCACCGCCCTCGACACCGGACCGTCATAGAAGAAGATGGCGATGGTGCGGCCTGAAGGCAGTGAGCAGCGATACGCACGTGTCGGGTCGATGCGTCCACCTGTCACGTCCACCCATTCCAGCGCGCCGATACTACGCGTCAGGTGCGCCTGATGCGGGGCCAGGATGGTGAAGTTGATCCCGAACCCGGCCATCAAGTCCAGCGACTCGATATCGACGGCCGTTTCGGCGAGCCACATGCCTTCGGGGTCGCGTCCGAAGCGCGCGCGGAAATCCTCAATGCCCCAGTGGATTTGCGTGTACTTGTCACGCGCATTTGCCAGAGGCAGGATGATGTGGTTGTAAGCCTGGGCGATGGCCGAACCATGGCCGGAGAAATAATCGGCGCTCGCCTGGTCGGCGTCGAGGATCATGCCATAGAGACCGGGTGCCTTGTCCTTCGCCCACGCCAGCAGCGTTGGGCCGAAGTTAAAGCTGATGCGGCTGTAGTTGTTGTGAATGGTGGTGATGCGCCGCTCGCTGTCGAGGATGCGCGCGGCCCCGTTTGGCGCGTAGCACTCGGCCGTGATTCTCTCATTCCAGTCGTGGTACGGGTAGGCGGAATCCTGTAGCTCGATTGCCTCCAGCCACGGGTTTTCGCGCGGCGGCTGGTAGAAGTGCCCGTGAATGCAGAGATATCTCATGCCCGGAGAGCGTGCAGAGTGTCGAAAAATTCCGAATAGGAAACCGATGCGGCTTCCGCGTTATGGATGGTGCAGTCCCCTTCAGCAGCCAGCGCCGCGACGCTGAAGGCCATCGCGATGCGGTGGTCGCCGCAGGAATCGAGCTCCGCGGCTGCAAACTTCTGGCCGCCTGGGATGTGGAAGCCGTCGGCGGCTGTTTCCACGGTGACGCCCATACGCTGGAAATTATCAGCGACCGTGGCGATGCGGTCGGTTTCTTTGACGCGCAACTCCGAGGCGTCCTTCACGGTCAGCCCGTTACGGCTTCTGGCTCCGAGCACTGCCAGGACCGGAATCTCGTCGATCAGCGCGGCTGTGGTGGCCCCTTCGATGGTGCCGCCGGTGATGTCGCCGCCAGTGATTTCGATGTTGCCCACCAGCTCGCCACCGGTGCTCTTCACGTCGACGACGCGGATTTTAGCGCCCATCGCGACCAGGAAGTCGATCAGTGCGGTGCGGGTCGGGTTCAGGCCGACGGCGCGCATCAGCAGCCTGGAACCGGGAATAATGCAGGCCGCTACCAGGAAAAAGGCCGAGGACGAGATATCGCCCGGGACCAGCAATTCCTTGCCGGTGAGTGTCGGCCGACCCTGCACGGTGATGGCTCCGCGGCGCGAAGTGACCTCGGCTCCAAACTCGCGGAGTGCCAGTTCGGTGTGGTCTCGCGTGACGATGGCTTCGTTGACGGTCGTGGCGCCTGGCGCGAAAAGTCCAGCGAGCAGAACGCAGCTCTTCACCTGTGCGCTGGCGACCGGGAGGGTGTACTCGATGGGCTTCAGTGGCCCGCCGTGGATGGTTAGCGGCGGATACTTGCCGTCGCGCGCTTCCAGATTCGCACCCATCTCGCGGAGCGGCTTCATCACGCGTTCCATGGGACGGCGCGAGAGCGACTCATCGCCTTCGAGCGTCGAGGTGAACGGCTGAGCGGCAAGAATTCCCGAGATCATGCGGATGGTGGATCCGGAGTTGCCCGCGTCCAGGTTGGCCAACGGAGCCCGCAGCCCGTCGAGGCCACGGCCCTCAATCTCGACGACATTGCCGTCTTTGGTCCATTCGATGCCGAGACCGCGCAGGCAGTACAGGGTGGACTGGCAGTCGGCGCCAGTGGAATAGTTGTGCAGCTTCGATTTCCCCTCGGCGATTGCGGAGATCATGGCGTACCGGTGTGAGACCGATTTGTCGCCAGGGAGGAGAACACTGCCTTCAAGGCGGGAAGCCGGAGAGATGCGCTTGTCCATGCTGAAACTTCCATGGTACGAAACCCAAACCCCGTGCCTCCCGCCGGGTTACCGCGCGGGCTGTTTCGCCAGGCTGACCAGGTTCGAGATAATGCGATACGCGCCGGGTACTCGTTCCGGGAGCTGCCGGTAAAAGGCGTAGGCGTGCCTTCAAGTCCTCCCGTGCGGCGTAGGCTCGGACGCCCAGAAGGATGGCGTGGAAGCGCGCGAGATTGCCGGAGGCGAGGTCGGCTGAGGACAGGAAGGGGACTTTCAGGCCCAGGTTTTCCAGAGCCTGCGGAACCTCGTCGCCGGAGCCAGTCACGTAGCCGACGTTGAGGCCCGGCGCGACGCAGCATACGTTTGGAAAGCGTAAGTTCAGACTATTCCATCTGCTATTGCCGCTGCGCTCCCAGGAAGAAGGGGCCAGATCCATTCAAATGTCTATCACTTCAGTGTCAAGTGTGTCAAGTATACTCCTGGGTAAGAGGATACCGTGGCGCTAATGCCAGCGACAACAACGATCGCAGACCGTCGACAGCGTTTTCGATTATTTTTAAAGCGCTTCAACCCAAGCGCGCCGCCCCGAGATGCGGTTGGTGACGGGTTGATACACGATGACCCTTTACGATCTGTTTTTCGACGGCTTGCGGCAGGTGCCGATCTAACGCCGGGCAGTCAGCAACTCATCGTCGGAGGAATTGGATCAGGTAAAACGACACAGCTACTCCTCGCTCAGCGTGAACTGAGTCGACATGAGGCAGCGATGCCCGTATATATAGACGTCTCTGCTGAAACCGACCTAAGCACAGTCAATTCTGGTGCGCTCCTTGCAAGTCTCGCCCTGCACTTGTCTGGGCATGTTATGAAGATCGCTCCCGGTGGTGAAACCCTCCGGCCGCTCTTTTTGGAGATAAGTAAAGCAGCCTACGGATACGAGGAGGAGGTGTGGGAGCCCGAACATGAGCAAGAGTTCGGCGACTACGAGCCTGATGACTCCGACTATGAGCCCGGCCGTTTTGGAAGAATCCGAGTTGCCGGCAAGCTGAAGCCGCCATTTCCTGCGCTGAAGCGAGACGTCAGCAACCTGGCGCAACATGTCGAACAGTTGAATGGTGTACTCAAAGACGGCGGCAAAGAAGTAATCGCAATTTTTGATGGACTTGATCGACTTATTAAAGTCGATCAATTTTGGTCTGTCGCAGAGCAAGATCTGCGCGCTCTTCGTCCCCTTCAGATCTCAGTCCTCATCGCTGGGCCCCTGTCAGTTTCATATGGTCAAGGACGCCTGGTCAAGGACTATTTTGATGCTGCGTGCTACCTCCACCCGGCGGTAGCCGATCCTCGCGAATCATCGTTTCTGTTCGAGGTGCTTCAACTGCGGGGGGCGAACGAGCTCATGTCTGAGGCTCAAATGCAGGCAGTGTGTTTGGCATCCGGAGGTGTATTGCGCGATTTGGTGTCGCTCGCCAGAAACAGCGCTGAAAGCGCGTATCTGGACGACGCAGATATGATCCAGGACCTTCACGTTCAGCGCGCAGCGGAGCAATTGGGGAACAGTTATCTGCTCGGACTCGGAACGAAACAACAAGAAATCCTGCAGAACGTCTTAGCTGGTGGCGGATTCAACCCATCCGAAACCCTCAGCATGGAACTTCTAATCACCAGACGAATTCTTGAACGGGCTGACCGATATGAAGTGCATCCGGCGCTTGTTCCCCTCCTGAGCAAGAATTAAGTCAAACCCAAATGAAGATCAAGACAGTGTCGGCATTCGAGATAGCGAGACTTGTGGACCTCGAGCCTTCAGGGTTTTGTGTTCTCCTCCTGCCTGAAGGCGAGCCCGGATTTCTCTCGGAATTAACGAAAGAACTGGAGGTGCAGGCGAACCTGTCGTTGATTGTCGTCAATGGAAGTGGTTCCGGAGTTGAGGCACTGTTGCGTAGCTTGCGCAACAGCCACGAAGCAGTTGCCGTGGTGCTGGGTTTGGAACATTGGAGCGACAGCGATTTCGGTGACCTGGATATCAACCGGAGCAGGTTGACAACTTCGCAGTTCTTAATTTTCGCCGGAACTTCAACAGTGGCAGCACGGTTGCTCAATAAAGCTCCCAATATCCGAAGCTTCGTCGGCGCAAATATCTTTCTGTGGATTCCCGATCACTCTTGTCCAACTTGGATTCAAGCCACCTGGGCGGGGTGGTCAGTCCTGAATGAGGGATAAGGTGGAAGCCCGCGTTAGGTTGGCTCTTCTTCAAATGGATCAAACAGCACCTACGCATCAAAGCATTTTACGGTAATAGCGAGAATGCTGTGAAGACTCAAATCTGGATCGCCATCGCCGTTTATGTGCTTATAAGCCCGGCCTCATTGAAGCCGACAACACCCATTCTTTGTTTCATGCTCCACCCCAATTTCCGGGATGAAATAACTGTGGGCGAGAAGGCCCTCAGGTCCTGGGTGGTGAGCGCCGATTACTGGGCGACGTTGACTCGAAGCGGCTGGTCGAGGTGGAAGGTCAGGATGGTTTCGACGGGGATTTTGATGGCTCCGCCTTTGGTGATGACCTCGCCGGCTACGCCTGCTCCGGCACCTGCTCCGGCGCCAATGGCCGCACCTTTGCCACCGCCGGCGATGGCTCCAATGACGGCTCCGACAGCGGCTCCGGCTCCGGCGTATTTGGCGGTGCGCTTGTTGAGCCCGGCGCCGTCCTTGCCTTTCTTCTCGAGGTCGACCGTGCCGATGTTGTAGCGCTTGCCATCGATGGTTACGGTGGAGAGGTCGAGCACCAGATCCGAAGCGCCGGAGATTCGGTTGCCTTTATTGGCGGATCGAATGACGACCGCGGTGTGCGAGAGACGGGGGATCACGATATCGCCGCTGGAGTCCTTTGCGTCCCGGGTGATCTCGGCGTCGTAGGTCTGGCCTTCGGTCGCGGTCTTCGAGTCGACGGTTTCATTCAGGCGGACGGAGATTTCGCTGCCGACCGGCAGTTCCAGCGTCTTCGACGTGATTCTGGGAGCGCGGGGGGGAGCGGCGGCGAGGGGCGCTCTTGCGGGCTCCAGTGATGTGGGTGACGACGCGGCTTTCGGCTTCGGCGTGGGTGCCACGGCGACCGGACGGGGGGCGCCATAGTCGACGGACGCCACCTGATCGGTGGGGATTTTGGTCTCGATGTTGTTGTCACCCTCAACCGTCATATCGGTGGCGGAACTGGCGACGATGGAGCCCGCGACGGTCTTCCCATTCTTCAGGTGCACCACAACGTGAGGGCCGGCGGGCGCCGGGGAAACGGGAGCCGCGGTGGCGGCAGGTGCCGGCGCCTCCGTGGCCTCCTTTTTGGCGCAGGAGCACAGGAAGACGGTCAGCAAGGTGGTGGCAAAAGCAAGGCGGCGCATGAGGAAACTCCCTTGCAGGCGGACGGAAGCGGAGTTACAACGCGTCATGCCTGCAACGCAGTAGTCTAGCACTTTTACGCCGTTAACTTGCTACGGTATTACCATTTTGTCTAGGGCGTCGTTGCCTGGTAGTAGCGCCGTCGCTCCTGGCTTCGAGCCATTGGTCTCCAGAATCCAGGCGAGGACGTTGCCGTAGACGTCCTTTGCCAGCGAACCCGGCGCGGCGGGCGGCATGGTCTTGTGGGCGCGGTCGTAAAGCTCCCTGACCGTACGGCCGGACCATTTGTCGTGGAAGTACTCACCGGCAAGGGGAGTGCCCATGGTTCCGTTGCGCATGGTGCTGCCGTGGCAGACCGCGCAACTCGCGTTGTAGGCGGTCCGTCCGGCGGCCGACTGGGCGGCTGTAAACTGCGGGTCGATGGCGCCAGGGATGGCGGCGCGGCGCGGTTCTGCTTTCGCTGACGTCGGGGCGACGGGACCGCTGCCGGTCTGGGATACGACGGCGCTGCCTTCGCCGGTGTAGGTCATGGCGATGATGGCGCCGGGGTCCTGCATCTTGCTCGCGACGCCGCCGTTGATTGCCTCGACGACACCACTCGAATCAGTGGCCAGATAGATGGTCCGGCCATCGGGACTGACGGCTGTGTCGCGATACCGGTTCTCGGCCTGGAAGTAGCGTGACATCGGACCAGAGACGGCTTTTCCCTGAGCGTTGAGCGGCACGACAAAGAGCGAGCCTCGCTTCAGAGTGGTGACGAGCAGCACTCGATCCCAGCCGGGAATGCCTTTGCTGGCAGAGGCTGGCTGGTAATGCTCGATGCTGGAGACCGCGACGGTGGGCCAGCAGATAAAGTCGGCGCCACGGCAGGCCGGGTCGCGGAAATTGTGGCTGGAAGGCACGGTGAAGAGCGTGGCCAGGGGTTCGATGAACGGCTTCTGGAAGGCGGATTCGGGTTCGCGCGGGACGGAGGGGTGGATGGCCAGATCGCTGAATCGAAGCTGGGAGCAGGGGGTGGTGGCTTCGGCCCAGCGAGCGTACTCGTAGGCCTTGTTGTCCTTCATGCCGGCGACATGCGGCCAGCCGTAGTTGCCGCCTTTGACGAGGAGGTTGACTTCGTCGTCGGTTTTGGGGCCGTGCTCGGCTCCATAGAGTGAGCCGTCGGGGGCGAAGTCGATGCCCTGGGTGTTGCGGTGGCCGTAGGTAAAAACGTGGCTGACGACGCCCTCGAGGCGGGGGTTGTCGGACGGGATAGTGCCGTCGGGATTCAGGCGCAGCGTTTTGCCGACGTAGGCCGAGTAGTCCTTCGCCTGCATCTCCTTAGCCGTGGGCAGGCGCTGCGCTTCGATGGGGAGGCAGAAGTTCCCGAGCTGGTTGTGGCCCTGATCGCCGATGCTGAGGTAGAGCTTGCCGTCCTTCGGGCCGACCTTCAGGCGTCCGGCGACGTGGTCATTGCCGGCTGGCAGCCCGGTGATGACGTCGACCGGACTGGTGAGTTTCGACTCCGCGGCGTTCCAGGTCAGACGCACCACCTTCATATACAGGTAGCGCCAGGGATCTTTGGGATCGGGCACGTTGGGATCGGGACCCTTCTCCTTGTCCACGTAGGTGTACGACACGTAGACGAAGTCGTTGCCTGTGCCTTTGAGGAGTTCAGGATGCAGCGCCAGGCCGAGCACGCCGTCCTGCCCGCCTGGCGCCGAGACCTCATTGATCGTGATGGCGACGTTGCGTTCTCCGGTGTCGGGGTGGACGCGCGTGATTCGCTTGCCCGTTCGTTCGGTGACCCAGAGCCTGCTGTCGGGTCCCCAGGTGATCTCCCACGGGTTCTGGAGACCTGCGACTACGACGCGCTTTTCGAACAGTTTGGTGCCACGGAGTGCCGATTCGGGGCCGTTTTGGCTCCAGAGAAGACCGGCGAAACTGCCTGCGGCAATGAGTACAGGAATAAGCCCAGCGGATTTCAGAAGAATCTCCCTTATGAAGGATACAGGAAACGCGTGGGCCAGTACCGAGGCCTAACCACGTTACACTTCTGGGAATGGCACGCGTGGGATTCATTCTGAGTGTCCTGGCTTTGATGTCAGTTTCGGCGGCCGACTGGAGCCAGTTCCGTGGCCCGAACTCCTCGGGAATCGCTGACGGGAACCCGGATTTGCCGGTGGAATTTGGTCCGGGGACGAATGTGGTCTGGAAAACCGCATTACCGCCTGGGCATTCCTCGCCGACCATCGGAAATGATTCGATTTTTGTCACCGCTGTCGAGAATGACAAGCTCTATTCGATCAGTGTGGACCGCGCGACGGGTCGGATCAAGTGGCGCCGGGAGGCGCCGCGGCCTCGAAAACAGGTGATTGAACGGCCGGCAAACAGCCCGGTTTCGGCGACACCGGTGACCGATGGCCGAAATGTCTTCGCATTCTTTCAGGATTTCGGTTTGATTGCATACGGACCCGATGGCGGTGAGCTTTGGCGAGTGCCTCTTGGGCCGTTTAACAACCCGTTCGGGCACGGTGCGTCGCCGATTCTGGCCGGGGACACGCTGCTGATGAACTGCGATCAGGACACGGGTTCGTTCCTGCTTGCGGTAGACAAGAATACTGGCAAGACTCTGTGGCGCACGGAGCGGCCTCATGCGCAGCGGGGCTATGCGACGCCGGTGCTTTATGCGCCGAAGGATGGGGCTCGGCAGGTGATAGTGGCGGGGTCGTTTCGGTTGTCGGGCTATGCCGTGAAGACAGGCAAAGAGGCCTGGTACATTCGCCGGTTGCCGTGGCAGATCAAGCCGACGCCGGTGGTGTCGGGCGACGTGGTTTATTTCACCACGTTTTCCGGAGAATCGGAGCCCGGCGAGCAGGAAATTGTCCCACCTTTTCAGGATGCGCTTGCGAAGCTCGATAAGAATGGCGATGGAAAGCTGTCGAAGGAGGAGATCGTCGATCCGAAAGTGAAGGCCCGGTTTGACGAATATCTGGATCTGGACGACAGCGGATTCCTTGAGGAGCATGACTGGAAGCAGTTGCAGGAACGGCGGCTCGGGGAAAATGCGGTGCGTGCGTACCGGATCGGCGGAGCTCAGGGGGACATCACGGACACCCATCAGCTCTGGAAAAGCTCGAAGTCACTTCCCAATGTTCCGTCGCCACTGGTGTATCAGGGCATCGTTTATCTGCTGAAGGAGGGTGGGATATTCACGTCGTACGATGCGAAAACGGGCGAGACTCTGAAGCAGGCGAGACTGGCCGGAGCGCCGGGCGATTATTACGCGTCGCCGATTGCAGCCGATGGCCGGATTTATGCTATCAGCGAGGAAGGAAAGGTGGTGGTGCTGGCTGCTGGTGGGCAGTGGCAGATTACGCGGATCAACACTCTGGACGACGAGTGCAAAGCGACGCCGGCGGTGGCTGACAACAAGCTGTATGTGAGGACTCGGAGCGCGTTGTACTGCTTTGCGACGGGCAAGGCGCGTTAGTTAAGTACCGCATTCCGCACGCCAGCCTAAGTTTTCGGTCGCCGGAAATTGCCGCTGCCGGGAGTTTCGAAAAACTCGAGGTCCGGGTTTGGCGGCCGCAGGGGTGCAAGCACAAGGCGTCCGCCGCAGCTCTGGGGAGCTGCCCCCCTTTAGTCGGTGTGGTACCTTATTCGGCACAATGCCGCGCATTTACCTGGGTCTACTTCTGTTTGTTGGCAGCGCACTCGCCGCCGCGCTTCCCACGCCGGAGCAGTTTGCCGGATTCCGCATGGGGGCGGACAAAAAGCTGGTTCGCTGGGACAAGGTCGTGGAATACATGAAGATGGCGGACACCGCCTCAGACCGTATTCAGGTGCAGGAACTCGGGAAAACGTCGAACGGTAATCCTTATATCAATGTGGTGATCAGCGCGCCGCAGACAATCGCGGATCTGGAACGGTATCGTGGGGTGCAGAAACGCATCGCCTACCCGCAGGACCTGGCGCCGAATGAGTTTGAAGCGATCGCGGCGCAGCACAAGGCAGTCCTGCTGATCACGTGCAACATCCACGCCAGCGAGATCGGCGCCAGTCAGATGGTGCTGGAACTGGTGCACAGGCTGGCCACTGAGGATTCGCCGTACGTAAAGCACGTGCTGGACAACGTGATCTTTCTGCTGGTGCCGTCAGCCAATCCCGACGGTCAGATCATGATTGTCGACTGGTACAACAAGAACGTCGGTACGCCATACGAGTACAGCGCACTGCCTGAGCTGTATCACAAATATACGGGTCACGACAATAACCGCGATGCGTTTATGAACACGCAGGTTGAGAGCCGGATGCTGAACAAACTGACGTATCGAGACTGGCTTCCTCAGGTGTATCTGGACGAGCATCAGATGGGCTCAAATGGGGCTCGCATCTTTGTCCCGCCGTTCAAGGATCCTGTGAACCCGAATGTGGATCCGACGATATGGCAGCTAAACGGAATGCTCGGCTATGCGATGGGTGCGGCACTTCATGAGAAGGGCTACACGGGGATCATCAACGACGCGATGTACACCAGCTGGTGGCAGGGTGGATTCGTCATGCAGGCGTGGTGGCACAACATGGTGGGCGTGCTGACTGAGGTGGCAAGCGTGGCGATCGCGACTCCGATCGAGCAGGAAAAAGCCACAGCAGCCAGCGCTCTGGCGGCGGCTGCGCCGGAGCCACCGCCTAACGCCGCTCCGCGCGACCCGAAACTTCCGCTCCCTGCGCCGCGCGATGTTACTCCGCGGAATACGTATCCGCGCCCGTGGACCGGCGGTAAGTGGACTCTGCGGGACATTGTCGATTACGAACTTACTGCCACTTACGGACTGCTGCAGGCGGTGGCGGATAACCGACTGGTGCTGCTGCGTAACTTTTATCAGATGAACCGCCGGGCGATTGAAGCGGGTAAGAAGGAAGCTCCCTATGCGTGGGTTATACCGGCCGATCAGCACGACCGTCCGGCGGCTGCGCGCATGGCTCAGATACTCGACGAAATGGGCGTAGAGGTGCATCAGGCGGGTGCGGAATTCGAAGCGGGCGGCCACAAGTATGCCGCCGGCAGTTACGTGGTGAAGATGGCGCAGCCATTTCGCGCATTCGCGAAGGATTTGCTTGAGAAGCAGAAGTATCCCGAGCAGCGCGCGACGCCAGGAGGTCCGGTGGAGCGGCCCTACGATGTTACTGGCTGGACGCTGCCGCTACAGATGGGAGTCGATGCTGTGGAGGTTGCGAAGGCGTTTGATGCGAAGCTGGAGTCACTCAAGACCATCCCGATTCCCGCCGGTAAGTTCGAAGGCAATGGACGCTATTACGAAGTTTCGGGCAAGAGCAATCATTCGAGTCTGGCTGCGAACCGCCTGCTGAAGGGTGGGTCGAAGGTTTGGTGGACGCCGTCGGGCTTCACGGTGGAAGGGAAGGCTTCGGAACTGAAGAACTGGGCGTCGAGCCTTGGTGTCGACGTGGCTGCCAGGAGCAACGCTCCCGCGGGGCGCGCACTCAAGCCGGTGAGGCTCGCCATTTATCATCCGTCGCTGCCCAACATGGATGAAGGCTGGACACGCTGGCTGCTGGAGCAGTACGAGTTTCCGTTCACCGCGATCGGAAACGAAGAGTTGCGCAAGGGTGGACTACAGTCCCGGTTCGACGCGATCCTTTTCGCGGATCAGCCGAAAGACTCGATTCTGAAGGGTGTGACGAACGCGTGGACGCGGCCGGAGTTCAAGGGCGGCATCGGAGATGAGGGCGTCGCCGCGCTGAAGGATTTTGTGAAGAGCGGGGGGACTCTGATTACTTTGGGGACCGCCTCGCTGATCCCGGTGGAAGAGTTTCCTCTGCCACTTAAGAATGCGCTGAAGGGGCTGCGCGCGGATCAGTTCTCGTGCCCCGGGTCGATACTGAAAGTTTTTGTCGACAACTCATCGCCAGTCGGGTTCGGCATGCGCGATAAGGCTTCAGCGGTGTTTTATAACGACATTGCATTCGAGCCCGCCCCTGGTATTGGGGAGTCCGAGGTGCGGGTGGTGGCTCGTTACCCTTCGAGCGGGCTGCTGGAGAGTGGATGGATTGGCGGCGAGCAGTATTTGCAGGACCGAATCGCCGCTGCGGACGTGAAGTACGGGAAGGGCAGAGTGATAGTACTCGGGTTCAGCGTACAGAATCGCGCTCAGCCGCATGGCACGTTCAAGCTGCTGTTCAACGCCATCCACGTGGCTGGCACCGGGTCGGGCGACTAACAAGGTTGCGATGCGGAAGTTACTCTTCTTACTCCTGACTCTGTCGCTGAACGCGGCTGACCCGCCAAAGCTGCGGGTGCTTCTGGTGGACGGGATCAATAACCACGACTGGCGAGCGGCGACAGACTCGGTTCGTAAGTTACTCCTCGCAACCGGTCGGTTTAAGGTGGATGTATCCACCAGCCCGGCGGCGAATGCTCCGCAGTCGGCGTGGGATGAATGGCGCCCATCATTTTCCGGTCACGACGTGGTGATCGTCAATTTCAACGGAGGACACAAAGCCGACGGGATCCGCTGGCCGGCGCCAGTGGAAGCGGCGTTTGAAAAGTATGTGCGGGATGGTGGAGGGGCTGTGGTGCTGCACGCTGCCAACAACGCATTCCTGACCTGGCCAGCCTGGAACGCCATGATCGGACTGGGGTGGCGAGATCGCAGCTTCGGTCCTGGTCTTGCGGTCAGCGATGACGGGAAGGTGGATGTGGTTCCGCAGGGTACGGGTCTGGATCCGGGACACGGGCCCCGGCACGACTTTGCGGTGCACGTTCTCAATCGCAGGCACCCGATCACGAAGGGTATGCCGCCTGTCTGGTTTCATCCGTCCGAGCAACTAACTCACGGGCAACACGGTCCTGCCGAGCAACTTACTGTGTTGACTTATGCCGCCTCAGAGATCTCCCACCGTAATGAACCGATGGACTGGGTTCGGACGTTTGGAAAGGGCCGCGTTTATACAACGATGCTCGGCCACACGTGGGCGAAAGAGGCCAACCCGAACATGGACTGCGCCGGTTTCCAGACTCTGTTTGCGCGTGGTGTTGAGTGGGCGGCCACGGGCCGGGTGAGCATCCGAATTCCGTCGGATTTTCCCCTGGCGAATCAGATCTCGGTTCGTAAATAACGTCCCGCCGATATTTTTCGTTCGTCTCTGACATCATAGGTCTGGATGAGCGAACAAGAAATGGTGGAACGCTTCGTGATGCTGGCAAAGCCGAGGCTGCTGCAGCTTCTCCACCTCAGGGTCCCTCACATTTACGACGACACTCCTGGAGACACGAATTCGACGGTGGATGTGCCTAATGCGGTGGTGACGCTAAAACTGACCAGCACCCACCAGCCCTATGGTGACATGATGCGCTTCACCGCGGAGGACAAAGAGATGGGCTTTGTGGTGAATCCCGGACTGGTGCCGCTGGCAAAGGCGATCCTGCTCGATATCCGTGGCCGCCAGTATCTGGCGACGCGACGTATCGCGTCGAGGCAAGGGGACCGGGGAGTTGTCGCGTGTATGGACGGCTTTGGGGCGCGGGTGATGATGTATCACGACGCGGACGGGAAGCAGTCGCACGTGGTGTGGGAATGTCTGTTTGGTGTTGGTTAACCGGTGCTTACTTCCTGACCGGGTCAGACCTCACAATATCGAGGGCGCGTAAACTGAACGCCTGGTCGCATGCAGTCACAGCTGCGCCGTCGCCGTCCGGTATAAGATGCACTACTATGCGTTGTACGCCCCGTTTTCTCCGAATCGCGTTTCTGCTCCCAGGTCTTAGCATGATTGCGGCTCCTGAGCCTGCGCTGGCACAGACCCCGCCCGCCGCGCCGCCCCAGGCCCAGCGTCCCAAACGGCCACCACCACCGACCCGCGATCCAAACACGCCTGGTTACGTGAAGGCCACCGAGTTGCCGGACGGCGCCGTGCCATCGCCAAGAGTCGACGGGAATTTCATCATCGGCCCGACGCATACTCCCTCGCCGGACATGACAGTGCAGGAAGGCGTACCGCAGGGCGAGATATTCAACTTCACCATGGAGTCGAAAGACAGCAAGTTTTATCCCGGCATCGCGCGCGAGCCTGGAACGTTCAGCCGTCCGGACCCCGATAATCCGGGCAGGCTGCTTGTCTCCAGCCATCCTGCGCCCTATACGCGCAAGGTGGCGGTGTATGTTCCGAAGCAGTACGTGCCGGGCACCGCCGCGCCATTCATTGTCGGCGCTGACGGGCCGGACAAACTGCTCTTTGTGGCGCTCGACAATCTGATTCATCAGAAGCGTGTACCTGCGATGATCGCGATATCGATCGGTAACGGCAGCGGCGATGCGCAGGGAAGCCAGCGCGGTCTGGAATACGACACGATGTCGGGCCTGTATGCCGAATTTGTCGAGAAGGAAGTGTTGCCACTTGTAGAGAAGACCTGCAACGTGAAGCTGACGAAAGACCCCGAGGGTCGCGCGACTATGGGCGGCAGCTCTGGCGGATCGGCGGCTATGATCATGGCCTGGTATCATTCCGAGTGGTATCACAGAGTCCTGACTTACTCAGGCACTTACGTATACCAGCAGTGGCCCTATAACGCCCAGACACCGCATGGCGCCTGGGAGTTTCATGAGAACCTGATACCGAAGAGCCCGAAGAAGCCGCTTCGTATCTGGATGGAGGTCGGCGACAGGGACAACCTGAGCACGCAGGACGCTTACCATGACTGGGTTCTGGCGAACGAGAACATGGCGAAAGTCCTGGCGGCCAAAGGGTACAACTATCAGTTCATCTTCTCGAAGAACGGCGGACACACCGATCGAACGGTGAAGCAACAAACGCTGCCGGAAGCGCTGGAGTACATCTGGCAGGGCTACCCGGTTGCAGGCCGAAAGAACTAGCGCCGTACGCAACGGGTATAATCACGAGATCTTATGATTGAAGTTCTTGTGAACGGGCAGTCCCGCAAATTCGACGGGGATGGCGAGATGCCGCTCCTTTGGTTTCTGCGCGATGAATTGCAACTGACAGGCACGAAGTTCGGCTGCGGTATGGGCCTTTGCGGCGCGTGCACAGTGCATATCAACGGGGAGGCGGTGCGGAGTTGCTCCACTGCGGTGAAGGCTGCCGCGGGGAAGAAGGTCACAACCATCGAAGGGCTGAGTCCCACCGGATCCCATCCTCTGCAGGTTGCGTGGGAACAGCACAACGTGGCTCAGTGCGGCTACTGCCAGACGGGGCAGATCATGCAGGCCGCGGCACTGCTTCAGAAGACGCCGAAGCCCACCGATGCCCAGATCGAGAACGCTATGGACGGCAATATCTGCCGTTGCGGCACCTATACCCGAATTAAGACTGCAATCAAGACGGCCGCGGGGGTGAAGTAATTTATGAAGCTTGAATACGGTACCAGCATTCCCGCTCCCGAAACCACATCTGAGATCGGCAGGCTGACTCGCGAGGGCTATGCGAAGCTTCGCGCCGATGAAGTCTCCGTGGAGGTGCTTTCGCTCGACCGCCGCGGCTTCCTGGGCACGATTTTCTCCGCCGGAGCTCTTGTTCTCGGCGCCACGCTGAACACCGGTCAGGCACAGGCCGCGGCCGCATCCTGGCAGCCGAGTGTGTATCTCGGATTCGAGCCTGACGGCAAGATCGTGATCACGGCACATCGCTCAGAGATGGGCACGGGCAGCCGGACTGCGCTGCCCCTGGTGCTTGCCGATGAACTGGACGTGGACTGGAAATCTGTTCGCGTGGAGCAGGCTACTGGCGATCAGAAGTACGGTTCGCAGAACACAGACGGATCCTGTTCCGTGCGCGATTTTGTCGCGGCGATGCACCAGGCCGGCGCCACCGCCCGTCTGATGCTGGAACGGGCTGCCGCGCAGAAGTGGAACGTTCCGGCTAACGAAGTCGCACTGCGCATGGGCAAGGTGACGCACGCCAGGACGGAGCGGTCGGCGGCCCTCGGAGAGCTGGTTTCCATCGCGGCAACGCTGCCAGTCCCCGCAAAATCCGAGCTGCGCTTTAAAAAGCCTTCTGAATATCGGTATATCGGGAAGGATATTCCGGTAATTGACCAGCACGACATTGTCAGCGGCAAGGCTGTTTTTGGGATGGACGCCACCCGGCCGGGAATGTTGTACGCCTCGATCGAGCGTCCGCCTGTTTACGATTCGAAGGTGAAATCGTTCGACAACACCGAAGCTCTGAAGGTTAAGGGCGTGCAGAAGACTTTCCAGCTTCCGGGGTTCAAACAGCCCCATCTGTTCCAGCAGATCGGCGGCGTGGCCGTGGTGGCCGATTCCACGTGGGCTGCGATGCAGGGTCGAAAGAAGCTGAAAGTGGAATGGGACGTGAATGCGGCGCATTCCGGCTTTCAGTCCGACGTTTACAAACAGGAACTTTTCGCCAGCGCGCACAAGCCCGGGAAAGTGGTACGGAATCGCGGAAATTTCGATACGTCGTTTGCCGGCGCGGCGAAGAAACACGAGGCCGATTACTACGTTCCGATGCTGGCGCATGCGCCGATGGAGCCGCCTGTAGCTGTAGCCGAATGGCAGAACGGCAAGGTGGAAGCGTGGTGCCCGACGCAGAATCCGCAGGCTGTTCAGGAAGCGGTGGCGGCAGCGCTCGGCATTACTCCGAACGATGTAACGTGCCACGTGACGCTGCTCGGCGGTGGCTTCGGCCGCAAGTCGAAGCCGGATTATGTGGTCGAGGCCGCGCTGCTTTCGAAGGCCTCGGGCAAGCCAGTGAAGGTGGTTTGGAGTCGCGAGGAAGATCTCAGGTTCGATTACTTCCATTCTGTTGCCGCCATGCACATGAAGGCCGGACTGGATGCGTCGGGGAAGGTAGATTCCTGGCTGTTCCGCAGCGCGTTTCCGCCGATCGCCTCCACATTCGCGCCTGGCGCGGAGTACGGCGCCGATTTCGAAATCGGTATGGCACTGAATGAACTGCTGTTCGATGTGCCGAATATTCGCGCCGAAAATTGTCCGGCGAAGAATCATGTCCGGCAGGGCTGGATGCGCGCGGTTTGCCATTTGTTCCACGCCTTCGCAGTACACAGCTTTGTCGACGAACTGGCCCACATGGCCGGAACGAATTACGTTGATTATTATCTGAAAATGCTGGGACCCGACAGGAATGTCGACCTGACGCCGGATGGTGTGAAGCCGTGGAACAACGGGCAGTCGACGGAAACATTCCCGCTCGACACGGGCCGTCTGCGCCGTGTTCTGGAGCAATGCGCGGCGAAGTCGAACTACGGGAAGTTCCGCAATACGAAGAATCGCGCGATCGGTATCGCGGCGCACCGCAGTTTTCTCAGCTATGTGGCTACGGCGGTGGAAATCGACATAGATTCACAGGGTAATCTTACGATTCCAAATGTCTGGACCGTCGCGGATCTCGGGCAGGTGGTGATGCCCGACCGGGTGCGCGCGCAGTTCGAAGGCGCCGCTGTTTTCGGCACTTCGCTCGCTATGATGGGCGAGATCACTGCCGACGCCGGCAGAATTGTGCAGTCGAATTTCCACAATTATCCTGTAGCGCGCATGAAGCAATCGCCCAAAAACGTCGATGTGACGATTGTGGAATCGAAAGCGCCTCACGCCGGGGCGGGAGAACCCGGCGCTCCGGTCATCGCTCCGGCAATTACCGCGGCCATTTTCAACGCAACCGGGAAACGCATCCGAGAACTGCCGATCAAGCGTACAAAACTGGTATAGGGAAGCTGATTTGCAGCGCGCGTTACTTTGCCTGAGCCTTGACGCTGTGGGGGCCGCGCGGTTGCCCGAGCTTGTGGCAAGGGCGGGTTTTTCAACCGATCTGGTCGGGTCTCGCCGTCTGGCTGCGGCGAGTTCCGGATTCGTGCGTCAGATCATTCCCGCCGACACCAATGGTCCCAGCGTTCGCGAAGCCGTGGAGAAACATCTGGCGGAGAGCGAGGAGACCTATTCGTTTCTTCTCAGCGACGAGCCGTTTCTGCGTACGTTTCTGGACCGTGCCGCAAGCCCGGCAACGGCCCGCCTGCTTCCTGTTACCGCGGATCCGCAAGGGTTCGCGCGCCTTCTCTCCAAAGTCGACTTCACCGTGGATGCCGAGGTTGCCGGTGTTCCGGTTCCGCGCTTCCGAATTTTGCCGGACGGGCGCGACCTGGAGCGGGAGCGCTGGACCGGCGTGCCGTTTGTGGTGAAGTCGGCAGAGAGCCTCGCTGGCTCCGGCGTTCGCCTGGTGCGCAGTGAGTCCGATCTGTTGTCTGCGAAGCAGGCTGGCTTTACGGGGCCGCTGATCGTCCAGGAATACGTGCAGGGACGCCTGGGTGCGACCGCCGTCCTGTATCGCCGAGGCGTGCCGCAATGCTGGTATTCCTACTGGCTGCTGCGGAACTGGCCCAATCCGCTGGCAGCCGCGAGCGCGTTTGAGCTGTTCTGGGATCCGCAAATCGAACCATTTATCACGAAACTTGGCGCATTGTCGGGATTTGATGGCTTGTGTGGCGTCGACTGGATGTGGAATTCCGAGCTAAATCGGATTCAGCTGATCGAGATGAATATTCGTCCGACGCCCGGGCTCTACCTGGGCCGCCATGCCGGCGTCTCTTTCGACAAGGCTTTGGCCGCCTGGGCAGCAGGACGTGAACTGATCCAGCGGCCTGTCCAAACCTCCGGACAGGTGCTTCGACTGTGGCCGCAAAACCTTTACCCGGCGGTGGAAGGTGGGGAGCCCATGGAATTTATCCGAGCGTTTTCCAGCGCTCCGTGGTCGGACCCAGGGCTGATGGTCAGCCAGTTCCGCCGCGTGGTGACGCACTTCCTGCCGACAGGACTGCGATCCGCGCTGCGCCGCACGCTACGTGGTCCCAGCTGAACTGACATACGATATCTTCGTGCTGCGACGAAGAGAAATGCTTGTGCGAATGGCCTCGCTTGCTGGTTTGGCCACGATCCCGCGCTTTGCCGGGGGTGCCCCGGCGGCCTCCCGAATCGGCGAGGATGACCCGGCGAACACGAAGCTCGCGCATCGCGTCAGCCACCGAATCAGCGAGGACGACCTGCTGTTCCTGAAGCAGATTGGACTCCGCTGGGCGCGCGTCGAGTTCGGCACCGAAGCCGTCACACTCGACTCACTGCGCGCCACCCAGCAGCGATTCGCGAAGTTCGGCATGAAGATTTTCTCCGGCGTCCACTACGCGTATCGCGAAAAGGACGTGCAACTGGGATTGGCTGGCAGGGACAGGCACATTGAGGCGTATCGCCAGTTCCTGCGCGATTGTGGCAAGCTCGGCATACCCGTCGCGTCGTACGACTTCCACCCGGCCAACACCTACACGACATCGGAAGTGGAGCGCCGCGGCTACAGGACGCGTGTCTTCGATGTCGACGATTTCCGGAAGCGTGTCGAGAAACAGGCTTTCGAGCGCGAGTACGAGGCAGAGGAAATGTGGCGGCACTACACCTACTTCGTCAAGGCCGTGCTGCCTGTGGCGGAAGAAGCAGGGGTAAAGCTCGCGCTGCATCCCGACGATCCGCCGCTGGCCAAAATGAATGGCGTCGCGAAGCTGTTCACGCACTACGACGGGTACGCCAGAGCGGAGAAGATCGCAGCAGGCAGCAAAGCGTGGGGCCTGACATTCTGCGTCGGGACGTGGTCAGAGGGTGGGACAAAGATGGGTAAGGACGTTTTCGGCATGATCCGCGACTTCGGCGGCCGGGGCAAGATCTTCGAGGTCCATTTCCGCAACGTCAGCTCACCGCTGCCTCGCTTTGAAGAAACGTTCCCCGACGACGGCTATATGGACATGTACCAGGTGATGAAGGCGCTGCGCCAGGTTAAGTTCTCCGGTGCCGCCGAGCCTGACCACGTCCCGCAACTGGTGGGCGACACGGGCGTTCGGCGCGCCGGAACGGCCTATATCCTGGCCAACATGCGCATGATGCTTCGGCGTGCCAACGAGGAAGTCGGCTAACGAAACCGCGCGAGGAACGTTCAACAGACCAGTGCATTCAACCCCTGTGCTGTTTTTGTGCGCGGGCCTGGCATTTTCCTGCTT
>JAWXCM010000212.1:0-6592 GCA_034408745.1 Bryobacteraceae bacterium | reverse complement strand
GACCGGATCCGACCCCGCACAAGTCGCCCACAAAGCCAGCGTGATCCGCCGTGCCCTCGCCCTCCACGCCCTCGACCCGGCAGACGGTATCGCCATGCTCGCAGCCGTAGGAGGCTTCGAAATCGGAGCCATGGCCGGTTTCATCCTCCACGCCTCCCGGAACCGACTCGCCATCATGCTCGACGGCTTCCCCTGCTGCGCCGCGGCCCTCATCGCCCGAGCCATCGACCCCCACGCCCTCGATACCGCCTTCTTCGGCCATCGGTCCGCTGAAAAAGCCCACGGCCTCATGCTCCATGCCCTCCACGCCCACCCGTTTCTCGATTTAGGCATGCGCCTCGGCGAAGGAACCGGCGCAGCGCTCGCCATGGGACTTCTCGATGCCGCCGTCAAACTTTACGGTGAGATGGCTACCTTCTCCCAGGCGCGCGTTAGCATAGGACAGTGACGAGCATCTCAGGATGCGTGTTTTGCCGAATCATCGCAGGCGAAGTCGAAGCCGCCAAAGTTTATGAGGACGAAAACACCATCGTATTCCTCGACAGGAGCCCGCTCTTCCACGGCCATTGCCTTGTTTGTCCAAAGGTGCATTACGACACCCTGCCCGACGTGCCCGCCAGTCATTTGCTGCCTTTGATGAACGTCGCGCAGCTAATTTGTCGCGCCGTTGAAAAAGGAATCGGCGCGGAAGGTTCGTTTGTAGCCGTGAACAATAAGATAAGTCAAAGTGTTCCCCATTTGCATGTTCACGTCATCCCCAGGACAAAGGGCGATGGCATGAAAGGTTTCTTCTGGCCGCGGCATCCATATCCTGATAACGGTGCAATGCTGGACATTCAGGCAAAGTTATATGCTGCGGTAACATACTTGCGACAAGATGATGGCGGAAAATAAGCGATGAGGATCGCATCCTGTAAGGGTGTTCAAAAGCTGGCGTTGGCCCTGTTAGCGATGCTGTTGTGTTCCTCATCAGCCTTCGCTCAGTACGGCGGACCTTCTATTCTCAGCCGTGGCGGCAATCAGCCCGGACGGCGCGGCCGGGCTCCCGTAAATTTCACAGCCCACTTCGGCACCTCCACCCGCTATGAAACCGGCCTCCTGATACCAGCGAAAGCCGGGTCCGATAACCTCGTCCCCACCACCGACGACACCGGTTATTCCGTCGAAGGCGGCCTCTACGGCGGCCACGACTGGCGCCGTCAGTCCATCGGCGTCGATTACCGCGGCGACTATCGCTGGCAGCAGTCACAAACCCAGTTCAACGGCACCAATCACGTGCTCGCCTTCGATTACGTGGCGCGCGTCGGCAAACGCCTTCAGTTCACACTGCGCGAATCCGGGGGCACCACCAATCGAGCCTTCGGCAGTTTCGCCGCCCCCGCGTTCGCAGATTCCTCGCGCCAGGGCGTTCCCATCTCAGAACTCTTTGACGTGCGTACCTATTTCGCCCAGTCCGGCCTCTCGGCGTCCTGGATGAAAAGCCCGCGCTTTCAGGTCACGGCCCAGATCGACGCCTTCTTCCTCAAGAGAAAGAGCTTCGCACTCATAAACAGCCAGGGCTACAACGGCTCCGCCAACGCCATGTACCGCCTCGATCGCTCCACCTACGTCGGCGCGGAATACCAGTTTTTCTCGTTCGAGTTTCCGCGCGCTTATTCGAAAACCGGGGCCCAGGGTCCGGGAATCCGAATCCGCCGCAAAATCGGTCGCAGCATCAACATCGAAGGTCATGGCGGCTTGATCTTTATTAACTCCACCGGCACCGAACAGGTCCAGCTCAGCCCTGAAGTAGCGGCAATTCTCGGCCGAACCACCTCGCCCGCCAGTTTCATCCGGGATTCCATCGCCCCGAACGTGGACGTTAATGCCACAATTCAGCAAAGCCGCGGCGCCGTGCGCATCGGATTCAGCAACGGAATCGGAGCCGGAAACGGCGTGTACCTCGCCACTACCCGCACCACTGCCAACGCAGGATACAGCTACAGCGGCGTCAAGAGGGCTTCGCTCGGCATCTCAGGATCCTGGACCCGCACCTCCAGCGCTTCGCTCACACTCAACTCGTTTGAAGGCTGGCAAATCGGCGGCGGCGCTTCCTACGTGCTGCGGGAGGGTTTTAATCTGACCTCTAACCTCGACTATCGAAGCTTTAGCGGCATCGCGTCCCAGAGCCGCACTGGTATTTCATTCAGCTTCGGGCTGGCTTATTCCACTTCGCGGCTGCCTTTGTCTATCTGGTAAAACCCTTGCCAACTGATATCTCAATACTCGTGGTCGACGATGAGCCCCCACTCCGAAAGCTCATGCAGGCGTATCTTGGCCGTCTGAGCTATAACGTCGAAACCTGCGGGAACGCCACCCAGGCGCTTGAGTTGTTCGGCGCCGATCCGCGCCGGTTCGCCCTCGTCGTCGCCGACCTCAGCCTGCCCGACCTCTCAGGCAACGATATGGCGCTCCGGATGCTCGCGCTCAACTCCAATTTACGCATCCTGCTGTGCAGCGGGTACCCGTTCGAACTCGAGACTCTCCCTCCAGCCGAGCGTGGCAACTTCGCCACACTGCAGAAGCCCTTCCTGCCCAACATGCTCGCCGCCGCCGTCGAAGAGCTACTCAGCCGCCGCTGAATCGCCAGCCATCAGCGACTCCTGCAGACGAGCCGCAAAGTTGGCACCCGATTCGGACCACAACGTCCGGACCGCAGCCGGAAACGCCGCATCCAGCTCGTGGACCAGGTGCAGCAGGCTTTTAATGTTGGACCGCGCCATAAACAGGAAGTTCGGCAGCTTCGGCTGTGGCAGAAAATGCGTGTCGATGCCGAACTCCACCCGGATATCGTCCTCCCGGTCCGATTCGTATTCCGGGCAGAACGCCGACATCGTCACCCGCGCCGGCAACAGCTTCCATTCACCTTTTTCGAACTGCCACATCTCCCACCACGCTTCCAGTTCCAGCGCGACGTCGGCTGCCGCAAACTCCCGAATCGCGCTCAGAGCCAGCTCCGGGTCGAACGGCGCCTCATAGCTCTCTTCGTACAGAGCCGGCTCGCCGATCCGAACCGCGAGAATCCGCAGCGTCGTGGCGCCCTTTGTCAGTTTCGAGAATGGAAACGCTCGCAGCAGTTTCTCAAGCCCGCGAACCACCTGCTGCGCCATCGGGTTGTGCATTTTATAGGAAAGATAGAGCTGATCCGCCACAACTTCATGCTAAACGTTGCAGTTCGCTACGCTGGAGTGGTGGTAACCGATCTGGTCCAGATCCAGCGTCTTGGCGAAAAGAAGCGTCCGGAAAACGAGCGCCTGCGAAAGCATATGAAGCGGCACAACTTCCCCGACCGCCGCTTGCGCAAGCTCGCCGAAGACGTCGAGGCCCAGTTCGATTGCTCCGCCTGCGCCAATTGTTGTCGCGTGGCAACCGCCCGCATCACCGAGCGCGACGTCCTGAAAGTAGCGAAATTCATCGGCGTCACGCCCGCCCGTTTCCTCGCCGATTACACCACCCAGACTGAGGACGAAGGGCTCGTACTGCGCCGCACAGACACTGGTTGCGTCTTCCTCGAAGGCAACCTCTGTACCGTGTACGAGGCTCGCCCTCACACCTGTCAGGACTTCCCGCACACCGTCCGCGGCGACGGCAGCTTCGTCTCGCGCATGTGGGATTTCAAGGATCGCGCGGTCTACTGCCCCATCGTGTACAACACGCTCGAAGCCGTGAAGGACGAGGTGGGGTTTCAGCGCTGAAACATACAGCCAGATCGGCTGCGGGGAACGCATGCGATATGAGTCGTCCTGCCATCGGCCTGCAAGGTGAGTCCGGTCGTAGTCAGAGTCACCGAGACCACAGGCCCAACGCAAAGCGTTCCCCTGCTTCGTTGCGTCCACACTGCAACTGCCGTGCCACACCGGAAAACCCTCCAAATCACAATGTTTCCCCAGCACCCAAGCCAGGAAGCCGCGTCAAAACCCGCACTCCAACGCAATTTGCCCCAGGGCTGGTGTAGCATTCGAACAAACGCCCATGCACCTCGATTTCAGCGGTAAAGCGGCATTCGTCACCGGAGGCTCCAACGGAATTGGCCGAGCCTGCGTCCTGCGCCTCAAAGACAGCGGAGCCCGGGTCACCGTCTTCGACCTCGAAGCCACCCCTCCCGGCGACGTCCGCGATTCCTCAGCCCTCCGCTCCGCCATGGCCGCCGACCCGCCCGACGTGGCCGTCATCAACGCCGGAGTGGTCGCTCCCGCGCCCTTCCTGCAGACGCGCGAAGAGGACTGGCACCGAACCCTCGACATCAACCTCTCCGGCGCCTGGAGAACCCTCCGCGCGGCAGCCGAGTCCATGATCGCCCGCGGCGCCCCCGGCAGCATCGTCATCACCGCCTCAACCAACTCCTTCGACGGCGAAGGCGACCTCACCGCCTACAACACCAGCAAAGCCGGACTCCTCGGCCTCGCCCGAACCGCTGCCAATGAGCTCGGCCCCTACCGCATTCGCGTCAACGCCGTCTGCCCCGGACTCATCCGCACCCGTCTCACCCAGGGCCATTTCGACGACCCCCAGGTCATCGAGCCCTACTTCCGCCACATCCCACTCGGCCGGGGCGGGGAACCGTCTGAGGTGGCCGCCGCCGTCGCCTTCCTGGCCTCAGACGCAGCGTCCTTCATCACCGGAACCACCCTCATCGTCGACGGCGGTCAGCTCTGCACCAAGTACGGCCCCTGGAACGAGCAAATGGGCGAGTTCCGCGACGGCCGCTGGATCCGTAAATCATGAACTCCACCCCAACCGCCCTGATCACAGGCGCCTCCGCGGGCATCGGAGCGGCTTTCGCCCGCAGGCTCGCCGCGGACGGCTTTGACCTGATCCTCGTCGCGCGCCGCCGTGACCGCCTCGAAGCCCTCTCAGCCGAACTCACCGCCAACTTCGGCCACCACGTCGAAGTCCTTACAGCCGACCTCGCCACCGACTCCGGCATCGCCTCGGTCGCCGACTACGTCATCGCCGCTCCCCGGCTCGACCTGCTCATTAACAACGCTGGATTCGGCATCGCCGGCCGCTTCTATGAGGTGCCCGCACCCGACCACGACCGCATGCACCGGCTCCACGTCATGGCCACCCTCCACCTCACCCACGCCGCGCTCCGGCGCATGGTGCCCATAGGCCATGGCTCGGTCATCAACGTGTCCTCGGTCGCCGGATTCACCCCCAGCAGCGGCACCGTCAGCTACTCGGCCACCAAACACTGGATGAACTCCTTCACAGAAGGCGTCTGGCTCGACCTGAAAATGCGCGGCTCCGCCGTCAAAGTTCAGGCACTCTGCCCCGGCTTCACCTACTCCGAGTTTCACGACGTCATGGGAACCAGCCGCTCCACCATCCCCAAATGGCTCTGGACCCCCGCCGACGAAGTGGTCGACGCCTCCCTCCGAGCCCTTCGCGAATCCAGACTCTTCGTCATCCCGGGCGGAGCCTACCGCGCCCTGGTCTTCTTCTCCGGCCTGTTACCGCGCAGCCTCGTCCGTGCCGGAGCCGTCTGGTTCACAAGAAATATACGCAACCGACTATCCTGAAAGGGTAAGCCATCTGATGGGGGGCAGGCCCCCAGGCCTGCGGCGGACGCCCACGTCCGCCAAAAACTAACTAGAAACAATGCCCCGAAAACCGCCCGAAATCATGAGTCCCGCCGGCTACTGGCCGCAGCTCCACGCAGCCATAGAAGCCGGAGCCGACTCCGTATATTTCGGCCTCAAGCACTTCACCGCCAGAGCCAAAGTAGGCTTCACCCTAACCGAGCTGCCCGAAGTAATGCGAACCCTCCACCGCCGGGGCGTAAAGGGCTTCGTAACCTTCAACACCTTAGTCTTCGACCACGAGCTCAACGAAGCCGCCCGAGCCCTAACCGCCATAGCCGAAGCCGGAGCCGACGCCCTCATCATCCAGGACTACGGCATCCTCGACCTCGCCCACCGCATAGCCCCGGACCTCGAGCTCCACGCCAGCACGCAGATGAGCATCACCAACGCCGCCGGAGTCCGCTTAGCGGCCCGCCACGGCGTCCAGCGAGTCACCCTGGCCCGTGAACTCTCCCTCAAAGAAATCCGGGCCATCCAGAACGAAGCCGCCTGCGATCTCGAAATCTTCGTCCACGGAGCCCTCTGCGTCGCCTACTCCGGCCAGTGCTTCTCATCCGAAGCCTGGGGAGGCCGCAGCGCCAACCGCGGCCAGTGCGCCCAGGCCTGCCGCTTAGAGTACGGCCTGCTGGTCGATGGCACCGAGCGACCACTGGGCGACGCCCGCTACCTCCTCTCCCCAGGCGACCTCTACGCCCTCCACCAGGTCCCCGAGATCGTCGACATAGGCATAAGTTCACTGAAAATCGAAGGCCGCTACAAAGACGCCGAATACGTAGCCCTCACCACCGCCGCCTATCGCAAAGCAGTCGACGCCGCCGTAGCAGCCCAGCCAGCCCTCATCACGCCCGAAGAGGAGCTCCGCCTCGAACAGGTCTATTCCAGAGGCTTAGCCCCACACTTCCTCACCGGCACCAACCACCAGACCGTAGTCCGTGGCCGAGCCCCCCGCCACCGCGGCGTCGAAGCCG
>JAWXCM010000211.1:0-3863 GCA_034408745.1 Bryobacteraceae bacterium | reverse complement strand
TGATGAGTGTCTTGGGCGACAAGAAGCCGATCGCCTTTGTCGAAGACCCAGCCGTGCCCGTCGAGAACCTGCCTGAGTTTTTGCGCCGCTTTCAGAAGCTGCTGGCGGGTTATGACACCACCGGCGGCTATTACGGTCATGCGTCGGTAGGCTGCATCCATATTCGTCCGCTGATCAACCTCAAGCAGGCTTCGGAAGTTGACAAGATGCGGCGCATCACCGATGAAGTCTGCTCGCTGGTGATGGAGTTTGGCGGCTCGATGAGCGGCGAGCATGGCGATGGCCTGGCGCGCAGCCATCTGAATGAAAGGCTCTTCGGGTCTGAATTGTATCAGGCGTTTCGGAAGATCAAGGCGGCATTTGATCCGCACAATCTCTTCAATCCGGGGAAAGTCGTGGATGCGCCGGCCATGACCGAAAACTTGCGTTATGGCGCTGCCTATCAAACGGTGCAGATTCAAACTCACTATGACTTCACGCGCGAGGGAGGATTTGCCGGAGCGGTGGAGATGTGCACGGGCATGGGGATTTGCCGCAAGACGCAGGAAGGCACCATGTGTCCATCTTACATGGTGACGAAAGACGAGGAGCATTCCACGCGCGGCCGCGCCAACGCGCTGCGTGCCGCACTCTCTGGCCAGTTGCCGCTGGAGGAACTCACGTCGAAAAGAATGCATGACGTGCTCGACCTCTGCCTCGAGTGCAAGGGATGCAAAGGTGAATGCCCGGCCAACGTGGATATGGCCAAGATCAAATACGAGTTCCTCGCCCACTACCAGGCAAAGCATGGCGTGCCGCTGCGCTCGCGGATGTTTGCCCATATTGAAACGCTCAATCGCTGGGGCAGCCGGTTGGCACCCGCGTCGAATTGGGTGATGGGCAGCGGCCTCACCAAGCAGCTTCTGAAGCTTGTGGGGATTGCCACCGAGCGAACCTTTCCGCCCTTTGCGCGGGATACTCTGCACGATTGGTTCCGGCAGCGTCCAAAATCGGCCGGCGTGGCAGACGGCAGCAAGGTGGTGCTGTTCAACGATTGCTTCATGACTTACAACTACCCTCACATTGGCCGTGCTGCCGTTGAGCTGTTGGAACATTTGGGCTGCGAAGTGATCTTGGCCGACAAAGTCTGTTGCGGACGGCCCATGATTTCCAAAGGACTGGTCGAAGACGCTCGCCGGTGCGCGAAGCACAATGTCGAAGCACTGAAGGACTATGCGGCACAGAATATTCCAATCGTCGGTTGTGAGCCCAGTTGCCTGCTGACCCTGCGTGATGAGTATCTGGATCTTCTCAGGGGTGAGGCGGTGAAAACCGTGGCGCGACAGTCGTTCATGCTGGAGGAGTGGCTGGTGAAGATACTTGAGGCCGGTCGATGGAGTCCAAGGCAACAGCACAACGGTAAAGTGTTGTTGCATGGCCATTGTCACCAGAAAGCCCACATTGGCTCGGGCCCATTGGTACGTTGCCTGAAGGAGCTTGGCGGCTTCGAAGTCGATGAAGTGGATTCGGGTTGCTGCGGCATGGCAGGCTCGTTTGGTTTTGAGGCAGAGCACTATGGACTGTCGATGGAGGTCGGGAAGCGTCGACTGTTCAAAGCCGTGGAAGCGGTAGAGAAAGAAGTCGCGGTCGTGGCTGCGGGCGTCTCGTGCCGCCAGCAGATCGAACATGGCACCGGCAGAGTGGCCCGGCACCCGGTGGAGCTGCTGGCAGAGGCAGTGCGGAACAGATAGCACCTGGAAGCACCTCCCGCCCGCGTCTCTGGCCGAAGGCCAGGGGTTTGTCCCCCTTGGCAATGGGGACAGCGCGCGAAGCGATGCAGGGGTGTGCTACGAACAAAGACGACCCCCTGCCGCAAAAAACGCGGCGTCCCCCTTGAAAAAGGGGGACAAATGTAGAAACTCCGGGTCCGGCCAGCCCTCCCAAGGTGGCGTGACGAAGCGTCCCATGGTGCGCAGACCGTGCTGTTTTGGATCTGCGGTTTTTCGATTCTGAGTAGATGAAAAGCCGCAAACCTCCCTGAAAAGCGGGAGGACTGCGCTACATGTTGTCTTTTTCGGGGGAGAAGATGAGATCCAAGAAAACCTTTGCCTTGATTGCCGCCGGTCTGGCCGCCTGCCTGGCATGGTGGTTGGTCGCTAAGCGTCAGCCCTCATCAAGCCTGACGGTGGCCGACGGCTTTGAAGTTGAGCGTGTTGCCGGCCCTCCACTCGTCGATCGCCCGATTGTGGCAGACTTCGACGAGCAAGGCCGTCTCTACGTGGCCGACTCGTCAGGTTCAAACGACAAGGTCGAAAAGCAACTGGCGGAAAAACCGCATCGCATCGTGCGGCTGGAGGATACAAACGGCGATGCCCGATTCGACAAGAGCATTGTCTTCGCCGACCGGATGATGTTTCCCGAAGGCGCCTTGTGGTACGACGGCTCGCTCTACGTCTCGGCGCCGCCGAGCATCTGGAAACTCACAGACACTAATGGAGACGGCGTGGCCGATCAACGTGAGGAATGGTTTGAAGGTAAAACGCTCACCAACTGCGCCAACGACCTGCATGGTCCGTATCTCGGTCCGGACGGCTGGATTTATTGGTGCAAGGGCGCGTTCGGGGAGCAGACGCACGCGCGAGAAGGCAAGCCGCCACTCGTGACGCGGGCGTCGCACATTTTCCGCCGCAAACCGGGCAGCTCTCTTGCCGAGCCGGTGATGGTCGGCGGGATGGACAATCCGGTCGATGTGGCCTTCACACCCGGCGGTGAGCGGATACTCACGGCTACGTTCGTGCAGCATCCGGAAACCGGGCGGCGCGATGGCTTGATCCATGCGATTTACGGCGGCGTTTACGGCAAAGTGAATGATGTCGTGAACTCTCATCCGCAGACCGGCGATCTGATGCCGGTGATGACGCACCTCGGCCCGGCTGTCCCGTGCGGGCTAACGCGCTATGCGTCGCGCGTGTTTGGTGAGGACTATCAGGACAACTTCTTTGCCTGCCTTTTCAATCTGCACAAGGTGACGCGCCACGTGCTGTCGCCCGCGGGGTCGACCTTCACCTCTCAGGATAGCGATTTTCTGGTTTCTTCCGATCTAGATTTCCATCCTACCGACGTGCTGGAAGACGCCGACGGCAGCCTGATCGTTATCGACACAGGCGCCTGGTACAAGCTGTGCTGCCCGACGTCTCAGCTCGCCAAACCTGACGTACTGGGAGCGATCTACCGCATCCGCCGGAAGAATGGACCTCGAGTCGAAGATCCGCGCGGGTTGAAGCTGGATTGGGCCAGCATGAAAGTGGCCGATCTCGTGAAACTGCTGGATGAACCACGTCCCGCCGTGCGCAGCCGGGCGATCGAGAGTCTGGGCAAGCGAGGTGGGGAGGCAGTGACGGATCTGGCGGCGACGCTCGGCGCATCTTCTTCCGTTGAGGCCAGGCGCAATGCCGTATGGGCGCTGACTCGCATTGAGGGAGCCTCCGCCCGCGAGGCCGTCCGGCGGGCTTTGAGCGACCCGGAAGAAACCATTCGGCAGGCGGCTTGTCACTCTGTGGCTGTATGGCGCGACGCGGGAGCGCTGCCGCGATTGCTGGTGTTGCTCAAGGAGGGAACTCCAGCGGTCCGCAGGGCAACAGCCGAGGCACTCGGTCGGGTCGGCGACAAGCAGGCCGTTCCCGAGTTGCTCGCCAGTGACCCCAAGGATCGCATTCTGGAACATTCGGCAACCTATGCGCTGATTGAGATCGCAGATGCAGCGGGGACGGCGCTTGGCCTGCAGTCATCCTCCAGCCAGACGCAGCGGATGGCGTTGATTGCCCTCGACCAGATGGGAAGACAAGGTCTGGATGCCGCCCGGGTTACTCCGTTGCTTGCGTCAG
>JAWXCM010000210.1:0-3778 GCA_034408745.1 Bryobacteraceae bacterium | reverse complement strand
TTGGGTTTGGCCTGGGTGGTTGTGGAGTTGGGTTTGGCCTGGGTGGTTGTGGAGTTGGGTTTGGCCTGGGTGGTTGTGGAGTTGGGTTTGGCCTGGGTGTTTGTGGAGTTGGGTTTGGCCAGGGTGGTTGTGGAGTTGGGTTTGGCCAGGGGGATGTGGAGTCAGGGTTTGGCCTGGACCATCCCGGTTTGGCCAGGGAGATGTGGGGTTAGCGTTTGGCGAGGGCGGCTGCGGATTTTTGGATTTTTCGGATTGCGGTGGCGATGTGGTCCATGTCGGTGCGCGGGCCGAGGAGCATGGTCTGGGTTAGCCAGGCGGCTTCGTTGCAGAGTTTGTCGTTCTCCGGACAGTGGCTTCGGTCTCTCCAGGCGGCTCGCTCTTTGTCGGTGTAGATGCGGCGGAAGCCCCTTGTGTTCAGGGTGTTCTCTATGAAGGGCTCTTTGTTCAGGGGCGTGTAACCGGCGGAGGCGGGGATGCCTTCGGCCCGGAGGGCTTTGAGGAACTGGGCTCGGGTGAGGCCGGCGAAGGGGGTGGGGTCGTAGCGAAACATGTACAGGTGCCAGGCGTTACGGGTGCAGCCGGGATACATCTTCACTGGTGTGATGCCGGGGATGTCGCTGAGCAGGCCGCTGAGGTAGCTCGCGTTTGTTTCGCGGGTGCGGGTCTGGTCGGCGAGTCGGGTCATCTGTGCGAGCAGGAGGGCGGCCTGGAATTCGGTGAGGCGGAGGTTCAGGCCTTTGGCGGCGTAGGTGAAATCAGTGCCGACGGTGGTGCGGCCGCGGCTGTTGTTGTGGAAGGCGTAGAGGCGCTCAATGAGTGCGGTGTCGTTGGTGACGACCGCTCCGCCCTCGCCCGAATTGAGGTTTTTCGAGGCCTGGAAGCTGAAGCAGCCGGCTGCGCCGTACGTCCCGGCTTTGCGGCCTTTCCATTCGGCGAGGTGGGACTGGCAGGCGTCTTCGATGACGGGCAGGCTGTGCTTTTTGGCGATGGCGAGGATGGTGTCGAGGTCGGCCACATTGCCGCCGAGGTGGACGGGCATGATGGCGACGGTTCGGGGCGTGATGGCGGCTTCGATTTTGGTGGCGTCGATCTGGAAGGTGGCGCGGTCGGTATCGACGAAGACGGGCAGGGCTCCGACTTGCAGCACCGCATTGACCGTCGCGACGAAGGTGTAGGGCGGGACGATGACTTCATCGCCGGGTCCTACGCCGAGGGCGTTCAGCGTGGTGAGGAGAGCGGCGGTTCCGTTGGCGGTGGCCAGCGTTGCCTGGCTACCCATGAGGGCGGAAAAGCTGGTTTCGAACTGGGAGACGGCGGTGCCGGTGCCGCGTCCCCACTTGCCGCTGCGGAGGACGGCCAGGAGCGCTTTCTCTTCGACGTCGCTGACAACCGGCCAGGCGGGGAATGGGTTTCGGCGAACCGGGTCGCCTCCGAGCAGGGCGGGTTTCGGGTCGACCGCGGCGGCCGCCGATGCTGTGGTGGCGGAGGTGAGCGCGGCGGTCTGAAAGAGGAAGTGGCGTCGGTTCACGGCTGTGCCCTCAAGGTGAGTTTACGTCAGTTTGCGTCAAACGGTGCGCAGGCGGCGTTTCCATTCGAAGAGAACAATTCCTGTGGCAACCGAGACGTTGAGGGACGGGATGGTGCCGGACATGGGGATGCGGACGAGGACGTCGCAGCTTTCGCGGGTGAGTTGGTGGATGCCTTTGCCCTCACCGCCCATGACGATGACGGTGGGGGTGTTGTATTCGACCAGATCGTAGTCCTGCTCTCCGCGTTCGTCGAGTCCGTAGATCCAGAAGCCGGCTTTTTTGAGGTCGTCGAGGGCTCGGTTGATGTTGCCTACGCGGACGACGGGGAGGTATTCGAGGGCTCCCGCGGCTGCTTTGGCGACGGTTTCGGTGAGGCCGGCGGCTCGGCGTTCCGGGATGACGACGGCGGCGGCTCCGGCGGCGTTCGCGGTCCGGACTACGGCTCCGAGGTTCTGAGGATCTTCGACACCGTCGAGGACGACGAGTAGTTTTGCGCCTTTGGCGACGGCGTCGAGATCGCGGTATTTGATGGTGGCGGCCCAGGCTACGACGCCCTGGTGGGGCTGGTCTGTGGCGGCGCGGTCGAGTACGGAACGCTGTTCGAAACGCACGGGTGCTTCAGCCTGGCGGCAGAGGTCGACGATTTCCTGGATGCGAGGTCCGCCCGCGCCTTTTGCTATGAGGACGCGTTCGAGGGGCCTTCCGGCTTTCAATGCTTCACGTACGGGGTGGATCCCGATGAGGAGGCTCACTTATGCGATGGTACAGCGACGGCACGCTGAGTGCCCAACCGATTGACAGTGTGGAAGCCAGAATACTGGGCCACTGCGCCGAGACGGGTGGGGGTGACAGGGGCTCGCACGAGAGGGGGGTACTGCAAACGCTTGATTTTCTTTACAATTGTGTGATCTACCTGAGAAGGAAAGTACGCATTACACAGCAGGAGAGTATGAATTGAGGATCGGCGGCAACAACACGGGGGGTTCGGCGAGGAAAGTGCGCCGGCGTGTGTTGTTTCAGGCGCTCCTTGGTCTGACTGCCAGCGGGGCTCTGTTCGGGCTGGATTTGAGTGCGTGGCGGGCTTACGAGGCTGTGGAAGAATCGTGGATCCGGGACCGGCACGAGTTGCTGGTGCAGGAGGCTCCTGGCGCTCCGGGGGCTGCGGCGCTGGATCTGGAGGTTCGGCTGGCGGATCTGCGGAGGCGGGCGATCGAGTTTCGGGTGCTGTCGACGAAGGACCAGTCGATGCTGCAAGGCGGGATTTGGCAGATGACGTCGCTGCCGCTGACCCCTTCGGTTCAGCGCGAGCTGGTGGCGAACGGCGAGTACCGCAAGGTTCAGGACGCGGTGAAGCGTCTGACCGAAACGCTTCGGCGACACCCGCAATTTTCGGTTTTGCAGCGGGCACAGATGCGATTGTGGAAGACGCCGCAGTATCGCGAGATTCACCGGCGGTACACGGGTAAGATGCAGGACCTGCAGCGAATCTATGGCGGTGCGCCTGCGCCGTCGCTCAGTCTGGCCGACGATCAGTAGTAACCCTCTTTACATCTGGATGTTTGACCCGCACGGGCCGCAGGTGATAGTGTGCGGACAATGAGGAACACTGTTTTCGCTGTGTTTTTGGTGAGCGCTGCCCTGTTCGCGCAGTCGCCCGATGCCAACATCTCCGGCACTGTACGGGACGCGCAAGGCGCTCTTGTTATCGGCGCTCAGGTGACTGCCAGGAGTATTGCTACCGATGCGGCTACGACGGCAACCACGAACGATTCGGGTCTTTACTCGCTTCGCAATCTGCAGATTGGCGAGTACACGGTGAATGTCACTATGCCGGGATTTCGGCGGTATGAGCGCAAGGGACTGACGCTGAGCACGGGCGCTTCCGTGGAGCTCGACATTGCGCTGGAGGTTGGGGCGGTTACCGACACGGTGACCGTTACCGCTACGGCACAACAACTGGAGACGCGGACGTCGGATGTCAGCCAACTGGTGGACACCAAGACGGTGGAGGACGTGCCGCTGGGCGACCGCCGCACGATGAATCTGATCAACCTGATGCCGGCGGCTGTGTTTGTGAACTACGACTCGGGTTCGAAGCCGAATTTCAGTCTTGCCGGGGGCAGGACGCAAAGCCAGAACTTCTTCATTGACGGTGGCACGGGCCAGAACATGCGGCTGGGCGTAGGACAGATCGACATGGACCCGCCGGTGGAGACGGTGGCCGAGGTTAAGGTGCTGTCCAATAATTA
>JAWXCM010000209.1:0-23123 GCA_034408745.1 Bryobacteraceae bacterium | reverse complement strand
GCAGGTGACGCATCGACCCTCCACCAGCCCCGCCGCCGCCAGTATCTGACTGCCATGACAAATCGCGAAGATCCACTTGCCGGCCGCATCGAACGCCTTCACCAGCGCGAGCAGCGTAACGTCGTTGCGCAGATACTCCGGCGCGCGACCGCCCAGCAGCAGAATCGCGACATAGTCCTCCACGTTGACCTCACCGAACGTAATGTCGGATTCCAGCCCGTAGCCGGTGCGTTCGACGTAAGTGTCCCAGCCCGGTTCAAAGTCATGCATCACAAGATGGAGACGGCGCTTCGACGGCGCAGCAACCACGGGTTCAATGCCCGCCTCGCGAAGCCTGTGCACCGCATACAGCGCTTCATAGGACTCACCGGCATCCCCGGTCACAATCAGAACTCGGCTCATGAAGTCCACTTTATGACAACCACTTTCGTAACGCCCGCAAGCCCGAGCAGGCTTCTTATCGACGCCTCGGCACTGGCGTCCGCCTGTCGCAGAATCCCGCCTTCAATCGCAGCAGCCTTCGCGGCATCCAGACCTATGATCCGCGCCCGCTGTTCCATCATCGGATCGAACGGAATCCACGGAGTCCACCAGGATTTCTGCCGGTCCCAAACACGCGTCTGCTTCTCCTCGATCGCCGCATTCAGAATCTGCGCCGCGGGAATCCGAATGGCAACAGTGCCGTCGGACCGCCGCTCCACGTCACCCGGCTTCAGTTGCGACAGATCGACACCCGCCTCAATGCGAGCCTGCAAAACCAGCAGCAGTTTTTCGGCGGTCAGCAGCGGCCGTGGCTCCTCAATCGCGACTACTTTCTCGACTGTGTAACGAACTGTCACCAGCTGGTTGAGCTGCCGGATCTGCACTACAACGGCATTCGTATCCCCAAATGGATTACTCCACTGTCGGGAGCCCAGCCAGTAAGAAATACAGGCGACAAGCAGGAAAACTCCGATAACTGTACGGCGCTTCATAGTTTCTCGTTACCTTAGTCTACTTACCGTCATCTCAGCTATTTCACCTAGTCAACAAGCCCGTATCTGCGTATACTCGTTCTTGACGGGAGGTTTTCACAGTTGTTCGCGCTGCTCTTACAACCACTTACGGGTCTGACGCAGGCGCACCCGAAAAGATTCCGACATTACGACCTTTCAGCACTTGCCAGGCGGAACCAAGGCAAGAGCTTTCCTCACTAACCGCTGCCTCATACATACCTACTCCTCTCCTACCTAACGCGGCCGACGTCCTCCGCCGGACCCGGCCGCTCCTCTTACCAGCCCTTTCTGGCAGGAGGTTTTCGTTTGGGAACCTCTCAATTTACAAAGCCGGGCCGCGCACGCACGTTCCTCACACCTGCACCAGCCGAGACTGCGAGCGGATGGTGTCCTGCGCGTGGAGCACGGCATAAGCGATCAGAAACAAAAGAGCCAGACGCATAGGCGCGAACCATTCGTGGCACGCGAGAGGCCATTCCAGTACACTGACCCTTATGCCTGTTTCGGTCGGAATACGACTTGCCCTCATGATGTTTCTGAATTACGTGGTCTGGGGGGCCTGGTACGTCACGCTTGGAACGTATTTGACGCAGACGCTGCACTTCACCGGCACCGAGACAGGAGCCGTGTTCGGCACCGCCGCGCTCTCCTGCATGATCTCGCCGTTCTTCGTCGGCCTGATCGCCGACCGCTACTTTTCAGCCGAGCGCGTACTCGCCGTGCTCCACCTCATCGGAGCCGGACTGCTGTACCTCGTCTCGCAGGCCACCGACTTCGGGACCGTGTATACGCTGCTGCTGACGTACTGCCTCTGCTACTTCCCCACCATCGCCCTCACCAACTCCGTGGCGCTGCGCAACATCACCAACGTTGCCGGACAGTTCCCGTTGATCCGCGTTTTCGGCACCATCGGATGGATCGCCATCGGCCTCACAGTGGGCAGCCTCGGAATGGAAAAGTCATCCACTCCGTTTCTCCTCGCGGCCGGATGCTCGGTGGTGATGGCAGTGTTCAGCCTGATGCTGCCCCACACCCCTCCGCAGGCAAAGGGACAGCCCGTCTCCATCGGCACCATCATCGGCCTCGACGCTCTGGTGATGCTGAAGGACCGCTCGTTCGCGGTCTTTGTGATCGCGTCGGTACTCGCCTGCATCCCACTGACGTTCTACTTCTCCTTCACCAACGCCTTCCTGAATGAAGCCGGAATCGAGAATGCCGCAGGCAAAATGACGCTCGGTCAAATGTCGGAAATCGGAATGATGCTGCTGATGCCGCTCATCTATCGACGCATCGGCCTGAAAGCGATTCTGCTGGCCGGGTTGCTCGCATGGTCCGTTCGATACCTGCTGTTGGCATACGGCAACGCGGGTGAGCTGGTGTCGTTCTTCTACATGGCCATCCTGCTCCACGGCATTTGCTACGACTTCTTCTTCATGACCGGGCAGCTCTACACGGATCAAACCGCGCCCGCGCATCTGCGAGGCACGGCCCAGGGCTTCATCCAGTTCCTTACCTACGGCGTCGGCATGTTTATCGGCTCGCTGCTGTCTGGCACCGCTGTCGATTACTTCACCACCACAACGGCCACCGGCGCAGTCGTGCGCAACTGGAACGGCTTCTGGCTAAGCTCGGCCATCGGCGCATTCGTCATCTTCCTGTTTGTCGCGGTGCTCTTCCAGTCGCGCGGCAGAGTGCAGTCTCCGGAAGCCACGGCCGCCACCGGCGACTAACTCAGATCCGGCTCCACCTCGTGATACAGCGGCGTGGACCGGACTCGTTTCAGAAACGCGGCATCGGTCGATTGAAACTCTTCGTCGATGCGCAGGCAGCGACCCTTCGTCTGCTTAACCAGCGCATTCACCAGCGTCGGCAAAGGCATGCGGCCCCACCGCTTCTTCACCGCCATCTCGTGATCCACCGGAAGCATGGCGATCAGATCCTCGCTCTCCATCAACTCCAGCCCCTGCTCACGAAGCGTCGCGTTGTGGCTGCCGTGATGCCCCACCTTGTACAGCACTGTGCGCCGCAGCAAATCCGGCCCGGTCACTTCCTTCTCGCCGACCTTCCACTTCACGTCCTGCCATGACATCCAGTTGCCCACCTGCGCATCGGCTGCAAACAGCAGCACCTTGCCGGAAGGAATGTGCTCAATCGCCAGAACCAGGCTGGTGTTATTCGTGCTGCTGTCCAGCGCCAGCGCCATCTCCGCCGCCGGACCGAAGCTGTCGCCATCAATGCGGCGCCAGCGCTGGTCGGAGTACACAGACTCGGTGTCCTTGCCAAAGTAGTACCGTTCAAAGAACTGCTTAACCGGTCCCGGGCGCACCGTCGCTTCCGTAAGCGGAATGCACTGGCTGCTGTCGAACGGTGTCGTGGAAGAATCGGCAGCCCACGCCTCGGCAGCGCCAAACGACGGATCCTTAAACACGCCTTTCGTCGAGTCCGTCTTGCGAATCAAAGCCTCGTCTTCCGGCGGCCCCATCACATAAATACGAAACTGCCGGATCTCATCGATCTCCAGCGGACTCCCGCCAGGCTTCAGATACCGAGGCTGCCCAGGAATCAGCGACCGCACCACCTTCAACGCATCGGAAGTCGTGTTCCCTGGTGAGGCCGCGCCGAACAATCCCACCAGATCGTCAATGCTCGCCGCCAGTGGCGATGCTTCCACGCCCATCGATTCCGCCGCCGCGGTAAGCCCATTCACCGCCGCCCGCAGCTGCTGAATCCGAGCCTGCCGTTCGGCTCGAAGCCGCTGCCCCATCTTGTTCTTCGGATCCTCCGTCCACGCGAACCAAACCTCGCCGACCTTCAGCTTGCCCGACGTAAACAAATCGTTGGCCTGCAGAAAACCGCTCACGTGATCCCAGTGCTCATGCGTCACCGCCAACACGTCCAGGCGGCCACCGGTGAAGTCAATGATGTCCTGCACCACAGGCTTCATCTTCGCTTCGGGCTTCTCCGTCCCCAGCACCACACCACAATCGATCAGCATGTGGAACGGCCCGTGCACGCCCGGCAGCGTCACCAGGAAACAGTCGCCGAGCCCCTGGCGATACATGCGAACCGTCGTGCCCTTCTTCACCGCTGCTTTCTTCGTTGCCATGATATGTAGTTCTCCTGGGCTCAGATGGAGCGATGCAGCATCGCGAATGGTTCGCCGATACCGTTGTCGCCAAAGTACAGCGCACTGAGTGACTGACTGGCGCTGGTGATCTGCCACTCGCGTTGCATGGCCAGTCGCGACTCACTGCGAATGTTGCGCGAAATGATGTACCGAATCCGTTTGTCCTGCATGTCCACCAGCATCGTGCAGCCGCCGCGGAACCAGAACGTACCAAGGTCCGGCTGCTCCGGATCGAAAAGTTCCTTTCGCTTCTGCGTCAGCACAATCACCAGGTCACTGATGACGTGCCCGTCGGGACCAGTGCGCAGCGCGGGACGCACCGAGTGTACTTCCACTTTCCTGCCCTCGCCGAACTCCACACCCATCTGCGCGGCGAGCGCGTCACTCACCGCGCCAGGCTTTGTAAAGTACTTGTGCAGAATCGCAGCGTTGTTGCGCGACCGCTCGAAGAACGCGCGACGTCCCTGCACTCCCTGGTCGTCGTTAATCAGCGCGGCAAGAGCTTCTCGAAACTGCTGCGGCTGCATCGCGGGTGCCTGCCACAGCAACGCGCCCGGCTCACGAGTCCGTGCATTATCCGGATAAATGTAGCGCCGCCAGAATGCTTCGACAAACGCGACGCGGTATCCCGCCGGATCCGCCGGAATCATGTCGTAGTCGGCAGTGATCAGCGCGCGCAGATACGCCCCGAACGTCATATCGACCGGAGGGCAGTAATCCAGCGCGCGAATGCACATGTTCAGCACACGGCCCGCAACTGTCGACGCTTCGTTCGCCAGCCGATTCACCAGATCCGGATTCAGATCGCCCGCCGGCAGCACTCCGGTGCCGTTCGTCGCAATACGCAGCAGGTCCGCGATGCGGTGCTGATAGATGCTGAGGAACGCATCGAATACCGCGGCCACAAGAATCCCGCCGCGGTCGTGCGGCTCAGTGACTGTGTTGTAGTTCGCCTTCTCCGGATCCTCCGTGATCGCGCTGCGCAAAGCACGCGAACGCCCAAGGCCCTGGCCAAACTGTTGCGCCAGTTCGCCGAGGATTTTGCCCGTGCGAAGATCCCCGCGGCTGCTGCCGATCGCATAACGAACCACGTCGGGAAACGTGAAGTGCTGGAACAAAGCGACAATGTCGGCGAACCCTTCATGGAACGCGAGCACGTCCGGATTGGTCGCTTCCTGAAACCGCCGGTGGACCCCGTCCAGCAGCGCATGCGTAGTCTCATGCGCAATGATGTCGTGCGACAGGCATGTGAACACCAGATCGCCGGCCTGATCCTCCACCGACGGAAAGTACCCGAACAACAGCGCCTTCTTGTTCGGGCTGTAGAACGCATTGGCCTGGCGCAGCGCATGCGGATAAATCCGCAGCCGAGGCACATACTCGTCGATGTACACGTCTTCACCACGCTGCTTTCGTGGCACCGGCCACAGCGTGTGACGAGGCGACCACAACGCGGGCCGCCCCAGAGCACGCTCGAAATTCCGAATCGTCAGCATGGAGACCGCATACGCCATCTGCTGATGAAACTGCGGCGAGTTCTCCGACGGCGCCAGCCCATCCTGCGCCAGCACAAACGGATCGTTCAGATCGACCGGCGCGTAGCAAACGTTGGTGGCCGGATCCACATCCACCACTTCGACATACTCACCAACTGGACCAGGCTGCAGCAGGTTGTTCGACGTTGCGTTCGACTCCCACGGCACCGCCACCGTGGTGCTGTTCAGCGCGAACGTGTTCAGGTTGCGGCTAAAGCTCGGGTCCAGCGCGAAGATACGCAGTCTTCGACTCGCAGGTTTGGACGACACCGGAAGCCGGTCGACCGTCGGCTGCGGCGACTCCGCCGCGGGACTCCGCCGGCCCAGTTGCCCAGTGAGAAAACCCCGCAATGCACGCGACGCCCCACCCTGCTCCAGCGCCGCTTCGAAAAACTGCCGGCGCTGCTTCGAGGTGATCCGCTCGGGATCCGCATCGGGATCGGGGAAGATGTCCTCCGTCGCCCGCATGCGACCCGCAATCTGCGTCAGCTCCAGCGCATACATGCGCGACCGCGGATCGGCCGCTACACCGAGGCCCGTAAGCACCCGCAGGAAGGAGAACGAAGCATTGTCGCGCTTCGTCTGTTGCAGCGACGCCTCCACAGCAGGTGCATGCGACAGCGCTTCCGCAGCTCGCAGCAAGCCCTGCCCCAGCGCTTCATCCACACTGTCGTCGTGCTTCGCCGCGGACGCAAACAACGCCTGCCGCACCGCTTCCACCCGCATCCATGGCTTCGGATAATTCGGCTTGTGCTTCGCAAGCCACAACGCCGCCGCCGCGGCAACCTGTGGCGTGGCAGCCGACGTCCCCTGCCCGTCCATATCCACCAGCGAGCCGCAACCATATCGAGCCCACGGCACATTCGGCGTGAACGCGGAGAGAGCCGTGGGCATTTTGTTCGACGGTCCGTAGTTACCCTGCATGTGCGGCACGTTGAAATACGGCTGGCCGTCCTGCATCACACCGCACGCGGCCAGCACACGCCGGTATCGCGCCGGATACACAATAAACCGCGACGGGAATCCGCCGAAATTATTTCCGCTCGCACACACAATGACGATGCCCGCCTCGTAAGCCGCATTCACTGCATCGGTCCACGCCTCCGAGGCCGTACCGCCCATACTCATCGACACCACATCCGCGCCGATTTCCCGCGCATACACAAATGCCTTCGCAACAGAGCTGGTGGCAAACTGCACCACGGAGTTCGCGACACGAAGCGGCACCACAGTAGCTTCCGGAGCGCCTCCCAGCCAGTCGTCGAACCCCGGCTGACTCACGCGATTCCCCGCCAGAATACTGAGTGTTCCCGTGCCGTGACCGGGATTCTTCAACGTGCCCGATACACCCGGATCAGCCGCACTCTGGCCCGCTTCCACAAAGTTCTTCTGACGCCCCAGATCCAGGTTCTTAGGCAAAGTAGTGTGCTTCGGATCGTAGCCAGTATCGAAGTGCGCGATCACGATCCCCTGCCCGAACCCCGCCGCCTCACGGGCACTCTTCAGCCCGGAGAAAGCATCCTGCAGGTGCCACGCAAACCCCGTACCCCCCGGGTAGTCAGCCGACTGATCCTCGAACTGACACGCAGGCGCGGCAGCCGTTGCGGCCATCGCGCTCGAACCCGGCTGTGGAGGCGCAAATGGCCAGCGCTGTTCCAGGTCGGGCTCGATGATGATGTCGGAGTCCGGCGACGCACTGAACCCAAAGGCCGCGGCCTGCTGCAGTGACGCGTGTGCCCAGTCCCAGTCATTCTCCACATCGGGCGGTGTCGCCGACTGCGCCAGAAACCATTCCCGAGGTTCCCTCGCAGCCGCTCCCATCTCACCGGCAGACTCCGGATCGGTAACCGTGAATAAAGGTTCCAGTTCCAGCCTGCTCCCCGCCGCGCCAAACCCCGACGCGCGGAAGCTGTGTGCCGCCGATGCCGGCACTCGAACCAGAAGTCGATTGGTAGCCACGTCGGCGATTGTACCGGATTGGCCGCGCATATAATGACAGCCGGAGATATCCCGAACGATGAGAACGAAAATCGCACTGAGCGCCATCCTCGCGCTATCCATTTGTCACGCCGACGTGAAGCTGCCTGCGTTGATTGGCGACCACATGCTGCTTCAGCGCGACATGCCGGTTCGTGTGTTTGGAAAGGCCTCGCCCGGTGAAGCCGTAACAGTCGAGTTCCGCGGTCAGAGCGCAGCCACCAAAGCCGACGCGCTCGGCCGCTGGGAAGCATGGCTGCAACCCATGAAGCCAGCCCCGGCAGCGGAGATGACCATCCGCGGCAACAACACACTCAAGGTCGCCGACGTGCTGGTGGGCGACGTATGGGTCGGCTCTGGCCAGTCCAACATGCAGTGGTCCGTCGGTCAGACCAACAATGCGGACGCCGAGCTCGCAGCGTCTGCCTCCAGTGAGATTCGGCTGTTCTACGTTCCGCGCAAACCCTCACCGGTGCCGGTCGACGACGTGGAAGCGAAGTGGGTCGTTGCCACGCCTGAAACCGTCAAGGGATTCTCCGCCGTGCTCTACTACTTCGGCCGCGATCTGAACAAAGAACTGAAGGTGCCCATGGGCCTGATCCATTCCTCATGGGGCGGAACTCCCATCGCATCGTGGATCAGCGGTCCCACGCTCACCAGCAACGCGCGACTCGCTCCATTCCTCACGTTCTGGAGCGACCAGATCGCCAACTTTCCCGTCGCCAACACGCGCTACGAAATGGCGCTTGAGAAGTGGAACGCCACAAAGACCGGCCCGCGTCCGGCCGCGCCGATGGGCCCCGGCAATCCGCACGAGCCCGTGAACCTGTACAACGGCATGATCGCGCCACTGGTGAAGTACACCATCAAGGGCGCGCTCTGGTATCAGGGCGAATCGGAGGCGGGCCGCGGCCAGGGACACATCTATGGCGAAGCCATGAAGACCCTCGTCGAAGACTGGCGCAAAGCATGGGGTCAGGGCGACTTCCCGTACTTCTGGGTGCAGCTCGCCAACTTCGGCAACGCGTCGAAGAACGGCCACTGGATGCGCGTGCAGGAAGGTCAGGCACAGGCCACTTCGCTGAAGCGCACGGGGATGGCTGTCATCAACGACATCGGTGAAGACAAGGACATCCACCCGAAGAACAAGCAGGACGTGGGAAAGCGGCTCGTGCTCCTCGCGCGCCATGTCGCCTACGGTCAGACAGGCTTCGTCTATTCGAGCCCCATGTACCGCCAGACCACGAAGGAAGCCAGCGCGCTCCGCGTGTGGTTCGACTCCGCAGCCGGACTGACGACACGCGGCGGTGGACCCCTGAAGGGCTTCGTCGTTGCAGGCGCCGACCGCAAGTGGGTTCCCGCCGACGCGAAGATCGACGGCACAACTGTCGTCGTGTCCAGCACCTCGGTGCCCGACCCGATGTGGGTTCGTTACGCATGGGAGAACAATCCCGTCGACGCGAATCTGGTGAACAGCGCAGGCTTACCCGCATCGTTGTTCCGCAGCGATTCGCGAGACGAGATCGTAATCCAGTAGCAGTTACGCTTTGACGATTTGCGGGACCGGCTCGCCGTACACATCGGTGAGCCGCATGTCCCGGCCGTTGAAGCGATACGTCAGCTTCGTGTGATCGAGGCCGAGCAGATGCAGTATGGTCGCGTGCAGATCATGTATCGAGACCGGCTGCTCCTCGGCCTTGTATCCAAACTCATCGCTCGACCCGATCGTCTGCCCGCCGCGTATGCGAGCACCGGCCATCCAGATACTCATCGCACCAGGATTGTGATCGCGCCCTACACCGCGCTGCGAAATCGGCATCCGTCCGAATTCGCCCTGCCAGATCACCAGCGTCGAATCCAGCAGCCCGCGTGCCTTCAAGTCAGTCAACAACCCTGAGATAGGCAGGTCGACTTCACCCGCATGTTTCGTGTGATTCGACAACACATCCTCGTGCGCATCCCACGTGTCGGTGTTCTGATTCCCGAGCCCGCCGTGATACAACTGCACGAAACGCACGCCGCGTTCCACCAGTCTCCGCGCCATCAGGCACTGTCGGCCAAACGGCTCCGTGACATTGTTGTCGAGCCCGTACAGCTTGCGCGTAGGCTCCGATTCACTCGCGATGTCGACCGCTTCCGGCGCACACCCCTGCATACGATACGCAAGCTCATACGACTCAATGCGAGCAGCCAGTTCCGAGTTCCCCGGATTGCGCTCCATGTCGATGCGATTCAGTTTGTCGAGCAACGTAAGTCGCGCACGCTGCTCCTCCGCACTCACCGACGCAGGCGGTTGCAGATCGATAATCGGCGCGCCCGTCGGACGAAACACACTGCCCTGATACGCCGCCGGCATGAACCCCGCGCTCCAGTTCGACGGACCACCAAACGGTCCGCCGCGGCCGTCATAGATCACCACGAACGCAGGCAGGCTCTGCGCTTCAGACCCGAGCCCGTATGTCACCCAGGAACCAAGGCTCGGGTAACCCATGCGAATCATCCCCGACGCCAGCGCGTAGTGGGCCTGCACGTGATCGTTCGATTTCCCGAACACACTGCGGATCACCGCGAGTTCATCGGCATGGGATGCGACACGCGGGAAGATCTCCGATACCTCAAGTCCCGACTGGCCGTAGCGTTTGAATGTGAAGGGGCTTGGCATCAGCGGCCCCGGATGCCCCTGCCGGACCACCACGTCACCCTTCCCAGTAAGTGGCTGGCCCGCGTACTTAGTAAGTGCCGGCTTCGGGTCGAACGTGTCCATGTGGCTCACGCCGCCGCTCATAAACAGTGAGATCACGCTCTTCGCGCGGGGCGCAAAATGCGAAGGACGCACCGGTTTGGCGCCAGTCGCCGTGCTGCACTGCTCCGCTTCCATCAGCGACGCCAGACCAAGCCCGGCGAGGCCGCCACATGACTCGAACAGAAATTCCCGGCGGGATCGAAACATGGTCTTATCTCAGATACGCGAATTCATTCAGATTCAGCAGCACATGCGCGAAGCCCTTCAACCCGCGCTCTCGCACGTGTTCCCTGGCCAGCTCCGATTCACGAGCATCCGGATTACGGCCCAGCGCCAGCCGGTAGGCATGCGCGATCTGCCGGTCGACACTCGTGGGTTCCGCTTCCAGAACGCGCTGGGAGAACAACTCGGACTGTCGAATAACAAAGTCATCGTTCATCAGCATCAGCGCCTGCGACGGCACAGTCGACACACCGCGCGCACCGCAGGAGATGTTCTGATCGGGCAGGTCGAACGTGTCCAGCATTGGGAACGGCAGACCGCGCTTGCGATAGATGTACACGCTGCGCCGCCACGTCTCAGGACCGTCCGCTTGTTTGCGCCAGATACCGTGCTGTTCCTGCGCAAGAATCTCGCGCTGCAGGGGCGGGAACACCGGCTGACCACCAACGGTGCGATTCAGTCCGCCACTAACAGCAAGGATCGAGTCGCGCACCACCTCGGCCTCCACGCGCCGCGACCGGAATCGCCACATCCACGTATTCTGCGCATCGCTCCGCATGTTAGCGTCGGAGATCCATGCCGACGACATACGATACGCTTCCGATGTCATCAGCAGCCGGTGCATCTGCTTCACGCTCCAGCCCTGCTGCTGGAACTCCAGCGCCAGCCAGTCGAGCAACTCCGGGTGCGTCGGCAGATCGCCCATCTTGCCGAAGTTGTCGATACTCGCGACAATGCCTCGGCCGAAGTGATGATGCCAGATGCGATTCACAACTACCCGCGCGGTCAGAGGATTGTCAGCCGACGTCAGCCACTCCGCTAACGCGAGCCGCCGTCCCGATGTCTTACCGCTCGCGGCCGGTATCTCAACCGGAGGATTGCCATACGTCGCAACCGTAGGAAACCCCGGCTGCATCAGCGATCCTGGACTGTTCACATCGCCGCGAATCAGAAAGTACGATGGCGGCGCTTTGTACGCACCAGGTCCCTTGTGCACATACGACCCTTCAATCGCCGCAGCCTTGATTCCCTTGCCGGGCGCCGGTTCGTCACCCGCTCCGTCCGGCGTGAATCGATAATCGCCGTCAGTGATTCCCATCGCCAGCGGAATCGGCGCAGGCCGTTCTTTCTCGACCGCCGCAATCTGTACCGCGAGTTCGCGTTTGCGCGACAGATCCTCCGGCTTCATGATGCGGTCGATCGCATCGGGGCTCACCGACGTGGTTCGAATTACCTGGTTCGCCAGCAGCGTCTGTCCTGGCGTGCGGTCCTTCTCCGGTGTGTTGATGGCAGCCTGGATATTCGCGGGCAGCTTCTTAAATTTCTCCGCCAGCAGCACGCTGCGATACGGCTCTTCCATCGTGCGAATCGCTCGCCGCAGCTCCGTAGCGCGCGCCGTCACCGACGCCAGTTTCTGCTCGTACTCCGCGGCCTTGTCCGGCGTGGTCAGCGGATGGTCCACTTCCACAACGCCGAACAGCGTGGCCTGCAACTTGTAATAATCGCGCTGCAAAATCGGATCGAACTTGTGGTTGTGACAACGCGCGCACTGCACCGTCATGCCGAGAATCCCGCGGCCAACAGTCGCAATCATGTCGTCCAGATACTCGTAACGAAATTCCGGGTTGTCCTTCTCCCTGTAGCCGACCTTCGCGTGATTACGCAAAAACCCCGTCGCGATCAACGCATCGTGCGACGGCTCCGGCAATTCATCGCCCGCCAGTTGCTCGCGCAGAAATACATTCCACGGCTTGTCCGCATTGAACGAACGAATCACATAATCGCGATAGCGCCACGCATTTGGCCGGTCGAAGTCATGCTCATACCCGTTCGAATCGGCATACCGCGCCACGTCGAGCCAGTGGCGTCCCCAGCGCTCGCCATAGTGCGGCGATTCCAGCAGCCGGTCGATCAGCTTCTCCCACGCGTCAGCCGACTTATCATTTACGAACGCAGCCACTTCAGCCGGAGCCGGCGGCAGCCCGATCAGATCCAGATACGCGCGTCGAACCAGCGTAGTCGCATCCGCACGCGGAGCCGGAGTCAACTCGCGAGCCTTCAGCGTCTGCAACAAAAACGCATCTACCGGATGCTTCGCGCCCTGTGCAACCGCGGTGCGAACCGGCGTGCGAAACGCCCAGTAGTCCCGAGCACCTGGCGCCAGTTCGCCCTTCTCCAGCTCCGTCGACGGCGCAGCCTTCGACGTCACAGGAGGCGCAGTTCCATCCCACACAGCGCCTTCTTCGATCCACCGCCGCAGCTTGTCCACCGCCGCCGCATCCAGCTTGCCGTCCATCGGCATCGCCGGCTTCTCCTGTCCCGACACCATGCGGAACATACGGCTGGTCTGCGCATTCCCAGGCGTCAGTGACGGCCCGTGCACACCACCTGTCAGCGCGCCCTGCCGCGTGCGCAGATCCAGCTTCGACAGCTGTACCGCAGCCCCGTGGCACTTCCAGCACGACGCTTCGAAGATCGGTTGAATGTCTTTGGAGAAGCTGACCTGCGCAGAGGCGCACGTAACCGAAACGGTGAGGACAATGGCGGCGAGTGTCAGAAGTCGGGGCATGGCAACGAGGCCTCCGGCAGTGAAAGCCTTACGATTGTATCCGTTTTGCGATGCTGATAGAGACCCCCTGATGAAGATCGCAACCTGGAACGTCAACTCGATTCGTAAACGCATGCCGCTTCTGCTCGACTGGCTGGAGCAACACAAGCCCGACGTGCTCTGCCTGCAGGAGACAAAAGTAAAGGACGTCGACTTCCCGCTCGACGCGCTGCGTGCCACCGGTTATCACGTGACATTTCGGGGGCACACGGGTTTTAACGGCGTCGCCACGCTCACGCGTGAAGAGCCGTCGTTCATCCTGCACGGACTACAGCCCGGCCCCGACTCCGAGGACGACCGCATTCTTCAGACCGTGGTCGCGGGCATCCCCATCATCAACACCTACGTGCCGCAGGGCGAAAAGATCACTTCGCAGAAGTACGTGTACAAGCTCAACTGGTACAAAAGGCTGCGTCGATACTTTGAGCAGCACCTCGACCCCGCACAGCCCGCTATCTGGCTCGGTGACTTAAACGTCGCGCCCGAGCCCATCGACGTCTATCATCCCGACCGCCGCGTCAACGATCCGGACTTCCACATCGAAGCGCGTGAGGCCTTCAAAGAGACCGCCGCATGGGGCTTCACAGACACCTTCCGCATGCTCCATCCCGACACCGTCGCCTACACGTACTGGGATTATTTCCGCGGCGCGTTCAAAAACAACTGGGGCTGGCGCATCGACCACATCATGGCCACCGAACTATTAGCTGCGCGTTGCCGAAAGGTGGACATTGACCTCGGCCCACGCGCAGCCGAAAGCGCGTCAGATCATACAGTCATCTGGGCTGAGTTCGACTAATTATCAGGCTGCCGTCAGCCGCGCTATACTGTGAAAACTGTACACAGTTAGACTTGCGGAGGACTGCCGTCTTGAATCGTTCACTTCGCCTCATCACACTGGGGCTATTCTCTCTTTCCCTTCTGTCAGCACAGAAGATATATTCATTCCGGGAACCGGACCGTCAGCACTCATACCGGATCGCCCAGTCCAGCATCAACGGCGCGCCCGTCCTCTACGACCTTTCTGAGCTGCCTTCCGCCGCCCGCCTTGCATCCATGCCGGAGGAAGGCAGAGCGAAGCGCCTCCTCGACGCTCGCCGCATCGTCACGGCAAAGCTTCTGGTGCAGACCCCGGCCGCCGATGACTGGAGCAAGGTCAACGCGACCGCCCCGCGCCAGCGCCGTCCCAGTGCGCTAAAAGGATGGTGGGTGGTTGAGTATGCCAGCCCGCTGGCCGCATTCACCGCGGCCGAACAGCTCCTCACCACCGAGGGCGCACCGGCATTCTCTCCTGTGTTCGCGCGGCACATGGAACCGCGTCAGGCCCTGCAGCGCAGCGTCAATGATCCCCTCTATCCGAAGCAATGGAATCTCAGTGCCGACGAGAAGGTCAGTGTGCGCCCCGGCACCGCGTGGGATTCCGTCACCGGCAAGGGAATCAACATCGCCGTGGTCGATGATGGCCTCGACGTGATGCATGAGGACCTCGCCGGAAACACGTATCCCATCGAGGGCGGCTATCACGTAAACTTCAACGGCGGCAAGAAAGAGGACCCCACTCCGCTCCTCCCCAAAGAGAGTCACGGAACGCAGTGCGCAGGACTCATTGCTGCAAGAGGATTCAACAACATCGGTCTGTCCGGAGTAGCTCCTGAGGCCCGCCTGATGGGCGTTCGACTCATTGCCGGAGATGCCGATGACGAACAGACAGGGATCGCGCTCACATGGCAGCCCAAAGACGTGGTCACTCACATTTCCAGCAACAGCTGGGGCCCTGCTGACGATGGCGCGGCCGCCGGACGGGTTGGCCCGCTCCAGGCCGCGGCTCTCGAAACAGGCGCAACCTCCGGGCGCGGCGGCCTGGGCATTGTGTACGTAATATCCGCCGGAAACGGCCGGGGTGAGGACGACGATTCCAGCTACGACGAATTCAGCAGCTCGCGTTTTGCCATCGGCGTCGGCGCAGTGAACCGCAAGGGCGAAGCCAGCTCTTACAGCGAGGCAGGCATGAACGTCGCCATCTCCGCACCCGGCGGCGAGTCCAGCCCTCCCGACGTCTTGTGGACCACCAACATCATGGGCGCCGCGGCATATCAGCTGATGAAGAAAGACTTCGAAACCACCCAGGCTCCGATCAACTACAGCGACGCTTTCAACGGAACCTCAGCAGCCGCGCCCCAGGTCTCAGGCGCCGCCGCGCTGATGCTGGAACGCAATCCGAAACTCGGATACCGCGACGTCAAAGAGATTCTTATGAAGACCGCCCGCCGTGACGCTCTCACTGGAGGCGATGAATTCACAACCAACGGTGGTGGATTCACATTCAGCCACAGTTTCGGTGCGGGACTGCTGAACATCTCAGCGGCACTGGCCGCCGCGGCCGACTGGAAGAACCTGGGTCCGCTCCTCTCCCAGTCCGTAGCCATACGCAGCGACGCTCCTGTGCGGATTCCTGACGGCGACCTTGATGGCCTGACCGGCACCTTCGATTTCGACGGCGCCAAACTGCGCGTGGAAAGCGTGGAACTCGTCGTCGATGTGCCCCACGGAAATCGCGGCGATCTCGCGTTCCTCATTCAGTCGCCTTCCGGGATGATTAGTATCGCGGCCCCTCGTCCCAACGATGAAGGAGAGGATTTCCTCAAATACAAGTTCACATCCGTCAGGCACTGGGGCGAAACCAGCACCGGCAGCTGGAAGGTCAGGGTGATCGACACGGAGAAGAATGGCTCCTTCGGTAGCGTCGAGGGCCTGACCCTGAGACTCTTCGGCACAGCACAGTGACCCTCGGTCCGTATATACTGACCGATTCATGAACAGAAGAAAGTTCCTGCAGATGGGCGCGTGGCTGGCGGCGACAACTCCGCTGGCCGCGCAGATGGTACGCGGTCCCATAACCGGCGGCTTGAAACCTCTCGATGGCGGCAAAATCGGCAACACGCCCGCCATGAAAATCACTGACATCAAAACATTCCTCGTCGGCGCGGGCGGACGCAACTGGGTCTACGTGAAGGTGCTCACCGACCAGGGCATCTATGGCATCGGCGAGGCCTACTCCGCCGGTCCGGACGAAGCCACCGTCAAGGTAATCGAAGACTTTAAGTCCTGGCTCATTGGCAACGATCCCCGCAACGTCCAGTACCTGTTCGACGTGATGTACAACACCACGCGATTCCCCGGCGGCCTGGTAGTGAACGCAGCGATCAGTGGCATCGAGCACGCGCTTTGGGACATCGCCGGTAAATCGGCCGGCGTGCCCGTATGGGCGCTGCTCGGCGGTCGCATTCGCAACAAGGTCCGCGTGTATCAGAGCGTCGGCGGATCCACCCCGCAGCAGCAGGGCGACAACGCCCGCGCCATGGTCGAAAAGTATGGCTACACGGCGCTGAAGATGGGCATTCAGGCTCCCGGCGACATGGCCTACAACAAAGCGATCCGCGTTTCGGCCGAGCATGTGAAAGCAGTGCGCGAAGCCGTAGGGCCAGACATCGACATCGGTGTCGACGTGCACGCCAAGTTCTTCGAAGCTGAACGCGCCATCCGCCTCGCCAAAGCCATCGAGCCCTACAACCCAATGTGGATGGAAGAGTCGGTGCGCCCTGAGAATTACGACGCCATGAAGAAGGTGGCCGACCACGTTAATATCCCGCTCGCCAGCGGCGAATCCAACTACGGTATCTACGAATTCAAGCAGCTCATTGAGCGACAGGCCCTCGACTTCCTCCAACCCGACATCTGCGTCTGCGGCGGCATGCTGACTATGAAGAAGATCGCGGCCATGGCCGAAGCACAGTACATGCTCATGGCCCCGCACAATCCCATGAGCCCGCTCGCCACTGCCATCAACGTGCACTTCGCCGCGTCCACGCCGAACTTCCACGTGCTCGAATATCACGCGCCCGATTCGGGTCCATGGAAGGACGTTCTCAAAGAACCGCTGATGGTCCACAAGGACGGCTACGTCGACATCCCCAATAAGCCTGGCTGGGGCGTCGAACTGAACGAAGAAGCATTCGCAAAAATGCCCCCGAGCCCGTGGCGTCGCGGAACCAATTTCCACGCCGACGGCTCGCCGTATTTTCAGTAGGTCACCAGATGCGGATCATCGCTCTGTTGTTACTGGGCGCGTCCTTGTGGGCACAGCCCAGCGGCGGACCTGTGTGGACCACCGGCTACCACCTCACGGCGCGCCCGTGGAAACCGACAGCACTCCCGCGCGTGCGACTGCTCGACTACATCGAAGGCGTGCAGCTACAGTCCGGCCGCAATACCGCCCTCGAAGCGGACCGGCGGGTCGAGGCGAAGCTCGGCCCGCGCACCATCCGCCTCGAGCCGTGGACCCCGGTTACTCTATATCCCGAGGGTCGTTGAACAGCACCGTCAGTTTCAGCGCCCCATGCCGCAACTGCGGGAACCCGGTAGCGGTCCGATCCCCGGCATCGAGATTGGAGGCCGTATCGTCAGGCGGAAACAGCACCAGCGAATTCAGAAACTCCTGAAGATCGCTGCGCGCCGCTGACGGCATCGCCGCATAGAGGTCCCTCGACGTCTGCGCCTCACCGCCATGCCGCAGGATCGCTTCGTTGAGGTTGATGCTCCTCCCGTCGTGCCCATACGGACTAGTCGACCCGACGCCCCACAACGGCGTAGTCATCAGCATGTTTTCCATAGAGCCGTCGTAATTGCGCTCATGGAAACCGGGTCCCAGGTCGTGCCGTTTGAAGTCGGTGAAGATGTTGCGAACCAGGAACGGCTGCAGGAGCGGATTGCGCAATGGCGGGAACCCGCTGCCATCCTCCACGTTTCGGACCAGAGGTGTCGCGGTGGCGAACAGGCTGTTCAAAATCCCATTGCGGGGGTCGTAGACAGTCTCCACATCGGCCACCCGGCGGTCGCGGTCGATCCGCAAGTCGGGGATATGACAGCCGCCACAGCCGGCCCGCATGAAGTGCCCCCGACCCGCAACCACACGTTCTGTCTGCTCATAAAGGCCTGGCTTGAAATAATTGAGCAGATAAAATTCCAGATAATCGACAATCGCCGTATTTACCGAATTACGAGGAGGTTGCCCCGCCGCCACGCGGCTCGGATCGGGATCGGGAGGAACCTCAATGGTGTCCATCTTCCCGTCCAGAAACATGCCGGCGGGAGTCAACACGCTTTGTCCCGCCGACGCCGCGGTCACCTCCGGATCGATCGCCTGCAGGCCCATCTCGTTATTCAGCGCGCCGTTGACGAACTCACGAATGGACACCGTGCCGCCATGCGCGAAGAAGGGCCGAACCCGCAGATCCGTGCTGACACCTTCCACCTGCGAAAGGTCCACCTTGCCATCCGGCATCGCGACAACCAGCCCATAAGAGATCCCCTTCGAAGTCAGCGGAGCTGTCACCGGTTCTTTCGTGGCCCGTGCATCGGCCACAGCCTTGTCGCGCCTGGCCCTCAGTTCGGCCGTGATCTCATCTGCCAGCATCTCCTTCAGCCCGAGCCCGAAAAGATGCGGCGCATCCCGGCTGTCGGGCCGCGTCACCACATCGCCGCCCACTCCGGCCGAACCGCGAGGCCGTCCATGGCAGGCCGCACAGCTGTCTGCCGAACCTGCGCCAATCCCAATGTTATTCGCGATATCGCCGCTGCCGTCCCGCACATACGGCCCATCGCCGTCCTGCCGGTTGAACTTGCGCTGAAAGATTTGTCGGCCGCGCCGAATCGCTCGGTACGGATCGCGAGCAATAATAAACGCCGAAGAATCGGGCGTCATCACATTCCCGCGTCCCGCCCCCACCTGCTGAGTAAATGATTTGGCAATGCCTTCTTTGGCGGCATTCGGAGCCTTGGTTTGATCTATGAGTTGTGCTGAGGAAGGAATGCCGAGCACTCCGAATAAAACGATCGCTATGAAAAGATGGTTGAACGTCATGGTTTCCTTTGTCCATCCGACAGCCGATTCGTGACTGTGTGATTTACCTACGCGTAACCGTAGCCTCGGTCCGGATCAGACTGCGCCAGATGTAACCGTGACACCATGAAACACCACAGACGCAACACACTCCAGCTTTGCCCGATAATGACCGTAGTCCCCAATGCAATCCGAAGTCTTCGCCATCGCGCTCATAAACTACGTCGTCTTTCTTTTTTCCGTCGTCTGCCATGAAGCCGCCCACGCGGTGGTGGGCATGTGGGGAGGGGACAAGACGGCATACTGGAACGGCCAGGTGACGCTTAGCCCCGTGCCTCACATCCGTCAGGAACCATTCGGGCTCGGCCTGCTGCCACTCATTTCGATGTTTGCCGCGATGCAGTCCGGCGGCTACGGAATCATCGGCTTCGCGTCAGCGCCCTACGACCCGCTCTGGGCACTGCGACACCCCAGACGGGCTGGATGGATGGCGCTCGCCGGACCCGCCGCCAACCTGCTGCTCGCCGCCATCGCCGCGATTCTCCTGAAGGTCGGCATCTTCGCGGGGTATTTGAACACACGGGGAGTGCTGGGCGACGACTCCGGCACCGCGTTCTCAGAGGCAATCACCATCGTGCTGACGGCGCTGCTTTTTGAGAACCTTCTGCTGATGACGTGGAACCTGCTTCCCATCCCGCCGATGGACGGCTTCAGCGCCCTCCTGCTGTTCGTCCCCGGGAGCAAAGCAGCCTCGCTCCTCAACTTCCGCTCGAAAATCGGCATGTTTTTCCCCATCACTTTACTCGTAATTTCGCGTTTTTTCTGGAATGTATTCGGGCCTTTTTACGCGACCGTGAACCATATTCTGTTTGGCTGAAAGAGAGGAGATCTGTTATGGACCGCAGAACCGCAATCGCAGCGCTGGCGTCCGCCCTTCCCGCGCTTACCTGGGCACAGAAACATGTCCCAAAGCAGAGTGACCGGCCGCAGCCGCTGACCGGCGAGGAGCCGGGCTTCCGCTCCATGTTCGACGGCAAGTCGCTCACCGGCTGGGAGGGCGACCCCAAATACTGGCGTGTTGCCGACGGCTGCATGGTGGGCGAGATTACCCCGGAGACGGTCATCAAAAGCAACACTTTCATCGTCTGGAAGGGCGGCTCACCAGGCGACTTCGAACTCAAAGTTACTTACCGAATCACCGGCGCGGGAAACAGCGGCATCAATTTCCGCAGCACCGTGGTGCCCGACAAAGTCACCCCGGCAAACAATTTCGCGATGCGTGGTTATCAGTGCGATATCGACGGACAGAATCGCTATACGGGGAATAACTACGAGGAAAAGGGACGGCTCTTCCTCGGCGTGCGGGGCCAGATGTCACGCATCACCGGAACCGCCGTTCCGTCCGTTCTCAGCACCTTCGGCGACACCAAAGAACTCGGAACAAAGATCAAGGTTGAGGACTGGAACGACGTCCACATCCTCGCCCGCGGCAACACGCTCACTCACATCGTCAACGGGCAGTTGATGACCGTTGTCGTGGATGACGATGCCGAAGGCCGAACCGCATCCGGCCTCATCGGAGTACAAGTCCATGTGGGCCCGCCCATGAAGGTCGAATACAGGAACTGGCGCATCAAGACGCTCTAAGCACAGCTACTTGCCGACCGACGCCACCACCATCCGCAAGTGTCCGGGTGGTGGCGTCGCCGACCGTCTCGTCCAGCTTCATCCGCCCTTACTGTCGGTATGCGCAATGTAGGCCGCAACTCTACTGAGACACAGCGCATCATCATATCGCTGCGCCGCGCACCGCTGAGGTAGTACCCTGAAACGATCCATGAAAAGGAAACTGCTGCTCGTGACCGGCGGGCTTTTGTTGTTGGTGATTTGTTCCGCCGTGGCCATATTGTTGCTCGTCGATGTCAACGTCTTCCGACCCACCATCCAGGCGGAACTGCAAAAACAACTCAGGCGCCCCGTCACACTCGGCAAGCTCAGCCTCAGCCTGTTTCCACTGGCCATTCGCGTCGACGGCAGCAGCATCGCGGAGCGCCCCGACCTCCCCGCCGGTTCACGCGCATTCATCCGAATGCAGTCCCTCGAAGTCCGCACCAGCCTCGCCGCCCTGCTTCGACGTGAGATTCAGGTCGACTCCGTTGTCCTCCGGAAACCGGAAATCGAACTCGTAAAGTCCGCAACAAGCGAATGGAATTTCGCCGACCTCACGAAAGCAAAATCCAGCACCGCCGGACCCACGGTAAACCTGACGGAAGTGCGCGTCGAAGACGGCGCCATCGCCATCAACGACGGCTTTAAGCGCACTGTCTACAATCACGTCAACGTCACTCTGCGCGACCTTGCGCCCGGCCTGCGGACCAGCATAGTGGCATCGCTGCAGGTTCCCGGATCAGGCACCGACGCGCTGCGCCTTGAGGCAAAGATGAACCCGCGGGAAGGCCGCCTGACGATGAAGGACCTCTCCCTCGCAGGCTTGCTCAGCGCAACCGGTAACACCGGCGCGACGCCCGCCGACGGCTCTCTCTCCGGCGCAATCGACGTGAAACCAGACTCTGCATCCGGTCGCATCGAACTGCAGAAAGCATCCCTCAACGGCAAGCCTCTCAACTTGCCAGCGGCCCTCGACTTCGCGCTCGCAATCACCGCGGACCAGATACGCGCGAACAAGCTGACCCTCACCGCGGGCAAACTCACGGCCACCGGCGCCGGCACACTAAATACGAAGCACTCGACCCTCGATCTGCAGGCCAGACTCGCGGCAACCAGCCTCGAAGAGCTGCTCTCCCTGGCACGTATAACAGGCAATTCGGTTCGCGGCTTCGAAGGCTCCGGCATCGTGTCCCTCGACCTCACCGCGCGGGGCCCGCTTACCTCGCTCGCCCTCGGTGGACAGGGCTCATTGCGCGACGCCGAACTCCGCGGCGCAGCCATACAGGCACCGCTCAAAGTCCGTGCCTCCGACTTCTCCTTCGACCGCAACACCGTCCGGCTCCAGAACGTCGATGCAGCTTTCGCCGGTTCGAACCTCAAGGGCTGGCTGCAGGCGACGGGCCTCGCAGGCACCGCTCAGGAGGCTACCTTCGACCTCGATGTCGACAGGATCGACGGCGCAGAGTGGCAGAAGGCCACCACCTCGACGCAACCCGCTGCCTCCGCCTCGCCCTCCAGACTCCGGGCTCGAGGCAACATCCGCGTCGGACATCTGCTGACCCAGGGACTCGTGCTCGACAACGTCCGCACAGAGGCCACTCTCGACAACGGAGTACTGCGCCTCGATCCCCTGACCGCGGAGCTCTTCGGTGGCCGCGAGTCCGGCGGCATCGTAGTGGACACCCGCCCAAAGGTGCCCACGGTCGAGCTGCGAACAAAGTTCGAGGGCGTCGACGCGAACAAGCTGCTCAGTGCCACTACCTCCGTGAAGCAGGTCATCACCGGCCTCCTGCTCGCCGGAGCCGACGCCAGGATCAGCCTCGCCGCAACACCCGCGGAGATGGCTCGCAGCCTGAATGGCGCACTGACCATGAAGCTCACAAAAGGGCAGCTAAAGGGCACAAACATCCTGAACCAGCTCTCCGCCATTGGTCGATTCGCAGGCTATGGCGACGCGGCAAAACCATTCACCGACATCGTGCAGCTCGACGGAGATCTGAATGTCGTCGACGGTTTGGCGAGAACCGAAAACCTGCGCATGCAGATCGACGGCGCGACTCTCGGCATGACGGGTCTCGTCAGTCTCGTCGACCAGACCCTCAACCTGAAAGTGACCGCCGTTCTCGACCGCGAGATGAGCCGCAGAGTGGGAGGCACGGGCATCGGCGGATATCTCAACACAGCGCTCGCCAACTCACAGGGCGAGCTCGTGATCCCGGCCCTCGTCACCGGCACACTGGAAAATCCAAAGTTCGCACCCGACGCAGCGCGCATGGCCGAAATGAAAATGAAGCAGCTCCTGCCTTCGGCCTCAAACCCGCTCGGAGTCCTCGGTGCGATTCAGGGAGG
>JAWXCM010000208.1:0-51156 GCA_034408745.1 Bryobacteraceae bacterium | reverse complement strand
TCCACCATGCCGCCGGCACGGGCAAGCGATCTGCGTACGACTACGCACGACCCGCCGTCCAGACCCTATGAAACCAAATCAGTTAGCCTGTGAATTTTGAGCCGGAAAGTAGCTAGACTTGCCCTACACGTTTCACCCAATATTCCACATTCAAATCAACGGCTTAGCGATCCTACGCTTGCCCTTACCTGCTACACTGGAACCAGTAATAGGCCGAGCCCCCACCAGGGAGCCGGCCTTTCCCATTTCCGGCCCAGCCCGGCACCTGAAGGAGAAAGAACCAAATGAAAACGAAGCCAACGACGAACCTGCAAGTGCTTTACAATCAACGAACGGTGGCTTCGTTTTGGAAATTTCCGCCCCACGCCAGCCACCGCGACACCAGCCGGAAGCCCCTGACCATGTAGTAAAATGGAGGAAAGGAGGAACGGTATTGACCCCGCTAAACATCAAAGACGCTGAGGCATACCAACTCGCCACCGCAATAGCGAACCACACCGGAAAGAGCCTGACCCGCGTCGTGGTCGCGGCACTGCGAGCCGAAGCCGCCCGGCTCCGTTTGGCGGGTGGCGTTGACGCCCGGCAAGCGAGAGCAACACTGGACAGCCTCCACTCGTTTCCGTAGTCGATGACCAGAACTGGGAAGAACTGATCTACCAGGAGTCTGGGCCGACCGCACATTGGTAATTGACTCCTCGGCGGTGATCTCGATTCTGAAGAGGGAGGAGGGCTGGCGGGCGCTGTTCGAGGCCATCCTGAACGCAGAGTTTCGCGTCATGTCTGTTTTCACCCTGCTGGAAGCAGAGATCGTCTGGTACGGCAGAACTCGAAGCACCGAAGCCGTCAGGGAACTCCGGAAGCTCCTCCTTGAAGACCTCAAGGTCCTTATCGTTCCCTTCGATGAGCGCTTCCCGCCAATCGCCTCGCGAATCTTTCAGAGCTACGGAAAAAGAATAGCGCCACCCCGGCCTGAATATCGGCGATTGTGTGGTCGCTTCCCTCGCCGTCCATTCGAATGCCCCTGTTCTCAGCACCTCCGACGATTTGTTCGAGCCGGTCTCAAATCGGGTCGCTGACACTCCGCTCTCACCTTCTCAACTGCGTTTTAAGCACATTTTTTAAGTGGAATCAACAGCTTAGCCATTCCCCGTTTGCCCCCACCTGCTACACTGGAACCAGTAAAAGGCCGAGCCCCCACCACGGAGCCGGCCTTTTCCATTTCCGGCCCAGCCCGGCAACTTTAAGGAGAGCGAGCAAATGAAAACGAAGCCAACGATCATCCCGCAAGTGCTTTACAATCAACAAACGGTGGCTTCGTTTTAGAAATTTCGGTCCTACACCGACCTCCGCGACACCAGCCGGAATTGACCATCAACACATCCGTAACGTACACTGGATGTTTCAGGCAGGTAGTAAAGCGTACTCGTGCGCCCATTCTGCCCCTGATGACCGCAGCAGCAAACAGCAATAGTAGTTTTTTCGGAAACGGTGGTGCCGGAACCGCGACGCTTTTCAGCGTCGGTAAGCAGGATAATCCGGTCATAGTCGCAGGGCAAGTACTCCACGCTCAGCGGCGCTCCCACCGAAACCATAACAAGGAATCTAACCCACACCGGGGAACGTGCGCTTTGATGAAGTGGGATCGAATAAAAGTATTTAGCGGCAGCGCCAATCCTGCGCTCGCGGCTGACGTGTGTCAGGCCCTGGGCGTCGAGACTGGAGAAATCTCGCTGAAGCGCTTCTCCGACGGCGAAATCCAGCTGCAAATCCTGGAAAACGTCCGCGGAGCCGACGCCTTCGCCATCCAGCCGACCTGCAATCCGGTCGAGCAGCACCTGTTTGAGCTCCTGCTGATGATCGACGCCCTCAAGCGCGCTTCCGCCGGACGCATCACCGCGGTGCTGCCCTACTACGGCTACGCGCGCCAGGACCGCAAAGACCGGCCCCGCGTTCCGATCTCCGCCAAGCTCGTCGCCAGTCTTCTCGAGCGCGCCGGAGCCGACCGCGTGCTTTCGCTCGACCTGCACGCCGCTCAGATTCAGGGCTTCTTCGATATCCCTGTCGACCACCTGTTCGCAGCGCCGGTTATGATTGAGCACTTCCGTGCTCTCGCCTCGCCGAACCTGATCGTGGTCTCACCCGATGCCGGGGGCGTGGAACGCGCCCGTGCCTTCGCCAAGCGCCTCAACGCGCCGCTTGCCATTATCGATAAACGGCGTGAGCAGGCCAATGTCGCCGAAGTTATGAACATCATCGGCGAGGTCAGAGGCAAATCCTGCATCATGGTCGACGATTTGATCGACACCGGCGGAACCCTCGTCAAGGGTTGCGAAGCGCTCCTCGCCTCCGGTGCCGAGGCCGTTTACGCCTGCGCCACTCACCCGGTATTTTCCGGGCCGGCCATCCCGCGATTCATCGAATCGCAGTTGCGTGAGGTCGTGGTGACTAACTCGATCCCGCTGAAGGATGAGGCAAAGAAGTGCGAAAAGATTCGCGTGCTGTCGGTCGCGCCGCTGCTGGCGCGTGCCATCCAGTCCATTCATGAGGGTGGATCAATCAGCACGTTGTTTGTTTAACTGAGGTTCCCTCGAACCAGGCATTCCCACCGCCCGGCCCACAGCCGGAGAGTGGTTCAGGAGTTAGTACGATGAGAAAAGACATCACCATTACGGCTGAACCCCGCGAAACACGCGGCAAAAATGAAGCTCGCCGCCTCCGCGTCCGCGGTTTGGCGCCCGCGGTGGTCTACGGCACCGGATCTGACCCGGTCGCGGTTTCTGTGAGCCCAAAGGAAGTTACCGGCATTCTCCGTAGCTCCTCCGGCCACAACACCATCTTCAACATCAGCGTCGCCGGCACACTCAGCCCCGTCATGATCGTCGACTGGCAGCATGACCCCATCAAAGGCAAACTGCTCCATGTCGATCTCAAGCGCATCGACCCCAACATTCGCATGGCCGTGAAGATCCCGGTGCACACCGTGGGCGAACCTGCCGGCGTCAAAATCCAGGGCGGCGTCCATGAAGTGGTCACGCGTGAAATCGAAATCGAGTGTCTGCCAGACGAAATCCCGGAAAGCTTCTCGGTCAACGTGGCCGAGCTCAACATCGGCCAGTCCATCCGCGCCAGCGAAATCCCGATGCCGGGCAGCATGAAACTGCTCACCCCGGGCGATGCCGTCATCTCCCACGTCGTCGGTCTTCGTACCGCTCCCGCCGAAGTCGTCGAGGGTGCCGTGGCTGAGCCGGAAGTCATTAAGAAGGGCAAGAAGGAAGAAGCCGCGGCCGACAAGAAGGACGACAAAAAGGACGACAAGAAGAAGAAGTAAGCATTCGTGGACGCTGCGGAATCTTCTCCCGATCAATGGCTGGTGGTGGGTCTTGGAAATCCAGGCCCGCAGTACGAACTCACGTGGCACAACCTGGGGTTCCTCGCCATCGACCGGCTGGCGGTTCGCAACGGCGGCATCCGCGTCACTCGCCCGGAAGCCAGAGCCCTTGTGGGCAGCGGCCGTATCTCGGGAGCCGACGTGGTGCTCGTCAAGCCCCAGACGTTCATGAATCTTAGCGGCGGCTCCGTAAAGCCGCTGGCTGAGAAATACGAGGTGCCCCCAAAACGGGTGCTTCTCCTGTACGACGAGTTGGATTTGCTCTGGACCGGAGTTCGCCTCCGGCCTAAAGGCTCCGCAGGCGGTCACCATGGCGTCGAGTCAGTGATCAAAAGCCTCGGAACTCAGGATTTCCTCCGGATTCGTCTGGGGATCAACCCGGGCCATCCCGTGAAGAATGGCGCGGATTTCGTGCTCTCCCCAATCCGGAAAGCACAGCTGGAAGAACTGGATGAACTGCTGGACTTCGCGTCGCAGGCAGTCGAATCCATCATCGCCGAAGGCGTCGAAAAGGCCATGACGAGGTTCAATCGTCGCGCCCAGGGCGTTAAGCAAGAGGAATAATGAACCGGATCTACGAAGAATTGTTTATCCTCCGGCCCGATATCACCGATGAAGAAGTCGCTCCTGTAATTGAGCAGATTCGGGGTGTTGTTACAGCGGCCGGCGGTACCATCGACAAGGAAGAGCGCTGGGGAGTTCGCAAACTCGCCTACCGCATCGAGAAAAAGGCCGAGGGCTACTACGTCCTGCTGACGATGACCTGCCCCGCCTCAACGATCAGGGAACTCGAACGCCGGTTGCGCGTCACGGACTCGGTACTGAAGTACCTCACCGTCCGTATCGACGAGAAGCTTAAGTGGCTCGAAAAGCGCCGCAAGGAACGCGAAAAGCGCGCCGCCCGCAAGCCCGCCGTCGCTCCCGCTCTGCCTCTCATGCCTGGCGAAGAAGGCCGGCCCATGATGCCCGCGGGCCCCGGCGCTCCCATGCCCGGCGCTCCCGCACCGGCTATGCCTGCAGCCCCGGCCTCTGACGCCGACGCCGTCGCCGTCGCCGTCGCCACGGATGCAACCCCGGAAGTGGCCGACATCGTTGCCACCGCCCCGTCCCCCGAAACCGCTGCCGAGAGCCCGAAGGAGTAATGGAACATGGCCGAACAAAAAGGCGGACGCCCGATCTCGAATTCGATGAAGCCCACCGGTGGCGATAAGGCCATCGCGGGCAAGAAGCAGTACTTCCGTCGCAAGAAGCTTTGCCGCTTCTGCGTCGAGAAAATCGACGACATCAACTACAAAGACACCCGGATGCTCAGCGCGTTCATCTCTGAGCGTGGCAAGATCACGCCCCGCCGCATCTCCGGTGTCTGCACGCCCCACCAGCGGCGTCTTTCAGAAGCAATTAAGCAGGCGCGCAACATCGCGCTCCTGCCCTTCGCTTCTCCGGTTTAATCAGGAGGTCATCGAGCAGATATGGAAATAATCCTCAGAGAAGATATCGAAAAGCTCGGGCACCGCGGCGATGTGGTCAAAGTGGCCCCTGGCTTCGCACGCAATTTCCTCATCCCCCGCAAACTCGCAGTCCTGGCTAACGACTCCAACCGGAAGATCGTGGCTCAGGAGCGCGACGCGTGGCTGCGTAAGGAAGCAAAACTCAAAAACGAGTCCGAGGATCTGGCAAAGATGCTCTCGGCCGTCACCCTCACCATCAGCCAGCGAGCCGGCGAAGACGGACACCTGTTCGGTTCCGTAACTTCGAAGGATGTCGCCGAGTTGCTCGAAAAGCAGGGCTATCAGATCGACCGTAAAAAGGTCGTTCTCGAAGAGCACATCCGTCAGACGGGCGAATACAAAATCCCCGTCAGACTGCATCGCGAAGTTACCGCGGAAGTTACTCTCAACGTAGTAGCCGAAGCTCAGTAACTTACTCCGTTCCCCGGAGGGTCTCCCGATCCTCCGGGCAGGTTAGTGTGAATCCTTCACAGCTCTTTTACAGAAGTCAAATCCTCAGCCGAATATACTAATCGAGTAATGACAGACCGCCGTTCCTTTCAGCAGATCGTCATCGCCGCCATGGGAGCCGTCATGAGTGGAGCGATGGCGATTCCCGCCGTCGCCTACCTGTTCGCGACCCCGAAGTCCCGCAGGAAAGCGGGCTGGGTGGAAGCCGGCGATATCGGCCAGGTTCCCCTGAACACTCCCGAAGAAGTGGTGTTTCGCCGCACGCGTGTGGATGGCTGGAAAACCAGTAATGAACGGGCCAGCGCGTGGGTGATTCGTACCAGCCCCACTGAGGTCATCGCGCTCGCTCCGCAGTGCACCCATCTGGGCTGCGCCTACCACTGGGCCGAAGACAAAAAAGAGTTCGCCTGCCCCTGCCACACCTCCGCATTCAGCATGGATGGAAAAGTGCTCAGCGGCCCGGCTCCGCGTTCTCTCGACCGTTATGAAGTGAAGCTTGAGGGCTCTAAGCTGTTGCTGGGCGAGGTTCGGAGAGACGCATGACGCGCAGCTACGGCCACCCGGTCCTCAACTGGCTGGAGGACCGCACTGGACTCCCAGGCCTCGTCGAAGACTTTCTAATGGAGGACATTCCGGCGTCCTCCGGATGGCACCAGGTATTTGGCAGCGTTGCCCTTTTCAGCTTTCTGATTCAGATGGTCACCGGCATCCTGCTGTCCATGAACTACGCCCCCACCCCGGGCGAGGCATGGAACAGCGTCCGGTACATCATGACCGAACTCACCGGCGGCGCCATGATGCGCGGTCTCCATCACTGGGGAGCCAGCGTAATGATCATTGTGGTGGTGCTCCACATGGTCCAGGTCTTCATCTGGGGCTCGTACAAGAAGCCTCGTGAGGGAACCTGGGTGGTGGGAGTGTTTTTGCTCCTGCTTACCATGCTCTACGGACTGACCGGCTACTTACTTCCGTGGGACAACCGAGCTTACTGGGGGACAGTCGTCGCTACACAAATCGGCGCCTCGATCCCCGGCGCAGGCGAATGGGTGACACGGCTGCTGGCCGCCGAGAACGGAATCGGCGTCGCCACCTTCGCGCGCTTCTACGCGATTCACGTGCTGGTGCTGCCGCCAGCCACTTTGTTACTGATCGCCTTCCACGTGTTTCTCGTTCGCAGGCACGGAGTCGCTCCGGCGCCCGGAGACAACTTACCGAAGAAGAAGTTCTACCCCGAACAGGTTTTCAAAGACACTGTCGCGATCTTCATCGTCTTCGCCATCCTGTTCACACTCGCCGCCACCGTCCGTGTCCCACTGGAACGGCTGGCCGACCCCACCGATAACAGCTACATTCCACGCCCCGACTGGTACTTCCTTTTCTTGTTCCAGACGCTCAAGTTCTTTGAAGGCCCGGCCGAAATCGTGGGCAGCGTAATTCTGCCAAACATAGCGATTGTGGCGCTGATTCTTGCGCCGTGGCTTGATCGCAGTCCTGCGAAACGAGCGCGCCAGCGCGGCTTCGCAATGGGCATTGTCGCTGTCGCAGCGCTTGGCTGGACCGGCCTGACAGTGGCCGCTGTCCGCTCCACGCCTCCGACGAAAGCCGTTGATGTGACCACCATCTCGGGTCCCGAGCCGTGGCAGTTTCTCACCCCGGTGGAGCTCGCCGGAGCAGGTCTTTATAAGAAGGAGAACTGCATGCAGTGCCACGGGAAGGGTTCCACTCAGTTCGGACCCGATCTGCTGGCCAAAGGCCAGACCAAAACAGCAGCCGAGCTGATCGCGCACTTCCGCAATCCCATGGCGAAGGTCCCAGGCAGCACCATGCCGCCCATCAATATGACAACGGCCGAGCTAAACAGCCTCGCCTCCTTCGTGTTAAAGCTGTCGCCGAAGAACGTAGCCCTGCTGGAGTCGATCCCGGCCTACGCCAGTGATGCCGCTCAGATCTATCAGAAGAACCAGTGCGGCGCATGTCACATGGTCAACAGCGTGGGACAGAAACTGGGCCCGGCCCTGAACGGACTTGCCGAGCGGCGGGACCGCAACTGGATCGTGGATCATTTTGCCAACCCGCAAAAGCTCTCGCCAGGCACCACCATGCCGCCATACAAATTCACACCGAAGGACATGGACCGCATCACCAACTGGCTGCTGGAGATTCCGTCAGCGTAATTCGATCTCGATGAGAGGAAACGACGCGCCCTCGCTGGTAACCAGCAGGGCGCGCCCGTCATGCCGGTAGCAGATTGCTTCGCCCTGTTCACGCGCCCCGATTTCGATGCTCCGCCATTCCGACTTCCACTCCGGATCGAACGGAGCTTCCCACGCGGCGAAGTAATCGCACAGGACAACACGGGACCCGTCGGGAGAAATGTCGCCTCCGGTGATCCCCGCAATCGATCCCAGCAGCCCCCGCGCAATCCGCAACACAGCTACCTTCCGCAGCACGGTACCGGACCGGAGCGGCGCCCGTGCGCGATATACCGCGGTCTCCGGGTCGCCGAAGTGGGCCTTGCTGACGATGTACATGTCGCCCGTCTTTGGATGCACCATCAGGGCTTCCGCGTCATGAGCACCGTCCGGATACGTGAATCGAAACGCTGTCGCGACCGACGTGCGGCCGGGCTTCGACGCTCGTGGATTCGGCTCAGGAATGCGATACACAACGATACTGGCGCGCCTGCGGTTGTTGTCGCCGATGTCACCGATGTACAGCCCACCTGGTCCGGCCGCGATGTCCTCCCAGTCGAAGGCTCGAACACCCGGCACCTGCCACCGGCTGACCAGCTTCCCCGCCCGGTCGACCGCGAACAACAACGGTCCGGTGCCGGAATCGTTATGCGTCCACAGCACGCCGGGGTGGGTGCGCGACGCTGCGACGCCACTGCTCTCCGTGAGAGTTGGGATCTGTACCTCCGCCAGAATACGAGGCGGCTGGTACTGCCCCCATGCAGACGCATTCAGCGCAACAATTAGACAAAGGTACACTGGGGTTCTGAGATTATGAACATGAGTTGGGCTCGGCATCTGGAGTTTCAAGGGTGAATCCACAGCCTCGTTCCGGCGCGACCACAGTGGTTGTCGCCAGCACCGTTATGCTGTCCTTCATTTCTTTCTGGAGGGCCGCGGCGATTGTTCTTTCCGATCTTGCCTCATCCGCATTCTACGCCGGAGGTATCGCCGAGCAGGCAATTGGCCGCAGCGCACCGTGGTTCATCCTGGGCGTCATGCTGTTCAGCTTCGCCGTGCGGTCCGTGTATCTGGAAAGCTGCAGCATGTTCGTGCGCGGCGGCGTGTACGTCGTTGTACGTGACGCGATGGGCCCGTTTCTGGCCCGTTTCTCCGTATCGGCACTGATCTTCGATTACATCCTGACGGGCCCGATCAGCTCCGTGACCGCGGGCCACTATCTGGGCCACCTGATCAACGACTTGTCCGTGGCGCTGGGCGTACCTTTCCATATGCCGCCCGACCTGTTCGCGGCGGCATTCGGCGTGGCGGCCACTTTGTTCTTCTGGCGTGCGAATATCCGCGGCATTCATGAATCGTCCACCAGCGCTCTGCGCATTATGCAGATCACCACGGCGATGGTGCTCATCATGATCGGCTGGTCCGTGATCACTCTGCTGATCCAGGGCCCGGCACAGATTCCACCGCCTCCCACCGCGCCCAATCTCCACTTCAGTAAGGACGGCCTTGGCTGGCTGGAGGGTACCTTCTGGCCCACGATTCCGGTCGTGGCGATAATCATTGCATTTGGCCACTCCCTGCTGGCTATGAGCGGCTTTGAGACTCTGGCGCAGGTGTATCGCGAGATCGCTTACCCCAAGCTGAAGAACCTTCAGATCACCTCCACTATCGTGTGCGTCTTCGCCGTGGTGTGCACCGGCGTTACAACGTTGCTGGCCGACACCATCATTCCCGACGCGGCTCGAGGCCGGTACATCGACAACCTGCTGGCCGGGCTCGCGATGCATCTGGTGGGGCCGGAGAGTCTGCGCCTTGCGTTTCAGGGCTTCGTGGTGCTGGTGGGTACGCTGATCCTCTCCGGTGCGGTGAACACCTCCATCATCGGGTCGAATGGCGTGCTGAACCGGCTGGCGGAAGACGGCGTGCTGCTGGACTGGTTCCGCCTGCCGCACATCAAGTTCGGCACCACATTTCGCATCATCAACGCCATCGCGCTGCTGCAGATCGTCACGATTGTGGCCAGCCGCGGCGACATGTATCTGCTGGGTGAAGCCTATGCTTTCGGCGTTGTGTGGAGCTTCTTCATGAAGTCGCTTGGCGTACTGGCGCTGCGGTTCAAACGAGGCGATCAGGAATACAAGTTCCCGTTCAACCTGCATCTCGGCGGACGCGAGTGGCCGATCGGTTTGATTTCGACGACGCTGGTCCTGTTTTTCGTCGCGATCGCGAACCTGTTCACCAAGCAGATTGCGACCGTGTACGGCGTCGGCTTCACCATCGGCATCTTCATCGTCTTCACCATCTCCCAGCGCATCAATTCCCACCGGCGGTCGCGTGAAGAATCGCAGATGGAGCAGTTCAACCTGGCGGTGCGGCCCTCCATCACGGCGGAAGAACTGGGTGCACGGCCAGGCAGTGTGCTGGTGGCAGTGCGCGACGGATCGCGGCTGCATCACCTGAAGAGCATCCTTGAACGCACCAACCTGCGGCGGCACGACATCATCGTGATGACGGTCCGCAATGTCAGCACCGGCGCGGCCGAGTATGGCCTCGGCGAGAACCAGCTTTTCACCGACTACGAGCAGAATCTGTTTACCCGCGTGGTGACGCTGGCCGAAAAGGAAGGCAAGTCAGTCGACCTGCTGGTAGTCCCGGCCGTGGACGCGTTCGACGCCATGGTGCAAACCGCGGCGCGTCTGGCCGCCTCGAAGCTGGTGACCGGCGTTTCGGCGCGGATGGCGCAGGAAGAACTGGCGCACCGCATCGGCAAAGCCTGGGAGAACCTGCCCGATCCGCGGCCCCCGTTCTCGCTCGAAATCATATCGCCCGGCCAACCTTCCACCTACGTCAACCTGGGCCCGCACCCGCCCCGTCTGTGGCCCGAAGACGTGGACCGGGTCCACGAATTGTGGCTGCAGTTGTCGGAGAAATTTGGCTCGCGGCTGCACCATCGCGACGTGGTGAGCGTTGCGCTGCGCCGCATGGAACGCGAGATCGGCGATCCGGAGATGGCCACGGACGTGGAGATCACGCTCGGCGCACATGCCGGGCCAGCAGCGGAACTGGAGCCTGGCATCAAGCCCTGAGAAATGACATGAAGCGTCGCACCTTCCTCCGTCTGTCTTCCGCCGCCGCCCTGGGGCAGGCTTCGTTTGCCGCTGCGGCGCCTGCCAGTAAGCGCGACCGCATGCTGGCGTGGCTGGCCGGGCAAGGCGCCCCCAACTACACGCCCGCGGCATTTTTCCTCCACTTCGGCAACGACTACAAGGCTGGCTCCGCAGCCGCCAGACGGCACCTGGAATTCTACCGTCATACCGACATGGATTTCCTGAAAATCCAGTTCGAACAAACCTATTCGCGGCAGGATTTTCTCAGGAAGCCGGCGGACTGGTCGAAATTGAAGCTGGCCGGGCTCGACTTCTACGAGCCTCTGCTGCAGACGGTTCGGGAGTTGGTGAAAGCCGAGAAGAAGAACTCGCTCATCCTGATGACGCTGTATTCGCCGTTCATGTGCGCCGGCCACTGTGCCACCGCGCCTGTGCTGCTGCAGCACCTGGAAGAGAATCCCGAGGCAGTGAAGAAGGGCCTGGAGATCCTGACTGAGAGTCAGATGCTGTTCGTCAGAGCCTGCATAAAGGAAGGCGTCGACGGGTTCTACGCGTCGACACAGGGCTCCGAAGCAAAGCGCTTCAGCAACCCTGCCATTTTCACGAAGTACGTGAAGCCGTACGACCTGGTGTCGATGAAAGAGATCTCGCGCAGCTGCCAGTTTAATATTCTGCACGTGTGCGATTACGTGGCACCCTACGCCAACTACGACGCGGTCGCCGACTACCCGGGCCACGTGGTCAACTGCAACGTGAAGCTGGCGGGACGCGAGTTGTCCGGGCAGGAAATCACGGAGCAGTTCAGGCGGCCCTTCATGGGCGGCCTCGACCGTCACGGCGTTGTCGGCACGGGCACTCCGGCGCAGGTGGAGGCGGAAATCCGCCGCGTGGTGAAGAGCGCGCCGCGTCCATTTATGCTGGGTGCGGACTGCACAGTCGAGGCCGACACCAACTGGGACCGGCTGAAGCACGCCATCTCCGTGGCACACCGCGTGGGCGCTTAGCGTGGCAATTTCAATCCATAAAACCGCGCCGCATTTTCGCCCATAAACCCGGCTCGAAGGTTGGCGGGCACCGCGCCGACCGCCTGTGTGGCAGCGGCGAGCACTTCTTTCCAGATCCCGGCCAGCAGGCATACAGGCCAGTCCGAGCCAAACAGGCAGCGCCCGGACCCGAACTTCGACCACACATGCTGCACATAGGGCCGGAGCTGGCCAGCGTTCCAGTGCTCGTGATCCGCCTCGGTGATAAGGCCGGAGATCTTCACGTGCATGTGCGGGATCTGCGCGGCACACTCCATGCCGCGAGCCCAGGGCTCCATGACACCGTGAGCGATGTCGGGTTTGGCCATGTGGTCGATGACCATTGGCAGACCGGGCACGGCTTCCACGAGCTCTGGCAGCAGCGGCAAATGCCGAGGGCGCAGCAGGAGGTCGTATGGGATGCCGCGCCGGGCCAGTTCCCGGAGACCGGCAATTACGCTGTTATGCAAAAGCCAGCGAACATCGTCTTCATCGTGAACGGGATGTCGAACACCAGCGAATTTCGGATGGCGTTGCAGGCGGTCGAGGGTCTCACCGAGCCGCGGATCCTTCAGATCCACCCATGCCACAACGCCGAGCACCACTGGGTTTTCCGACGCCAGCCGCAGCAGCCAGTCCGCTTCGCGCGGGTCGGTGGTGGCCTGAACCACAACCGAGCCGTCGAAGTGGTTCCGTTCGAGAATCGGGGCAAAGTCAGCGGGCAGGAAGTTGCGCCTCAAAGGAGTTGGCTCTGGCGGCATCCAGGGATAGTCAAAACTGGACAAATCCCAGTAATGCTGGTGGGCATCGATACGCATGAGATCATCTCAGTTTAAAATGCGATCCGTTTCGCTGTTGTTACTAATCGCTTTATTTCTGTCGGGCTGCAAAAAAGAGTCCAGCCCCAATGTATTTGTCGACCCGGCGCTGGCCACGCTGGTTCCACCCGACACCATCCTGCTGGCCGGCGTGCGGGTTCAGAAACTGGCGCAGACTCCGTTTTGGCGCGAGTACGTGCAAAAGGGCCGCGTTCCCATGATCGCCGACTTTCGCAAACGCACCGGTCTGGACCCAGAGAAAGACCTGTGGGAGATTCTGCTTGCGTCCAGTGCCAAAGAAGCCGTGGTACTAATCCGCGGCAAGTTCTCCGACATGGGCATGGAGCCGAAGCTCGATCTGCAGAACGCCCAGAGGATGTCGTACAAGGGCTTCACGATGATCGGCGACGAGAAGGCGGCGGTCCTGTTTCTGAATCCGTCGACCGCGGCCGCCGGGCCGACTCCCGCACTGCGGCGGCTGGTGGACAATCGCGAGAACGTCACGGGCGTCCCGGCGGCGCTACAGCAGCGGATCCAGAAGATTTCGTCCTCAAATCAGGCCTGGTTTGCGGCGCAGGCTGGCGGCGTATTGCCGGACATGGGCGGCGTCGACGCGGGGATGCTGACTGGCCTGGCGCGTATGTCGAAGTCGCTGACCTTCGCTTCAGGCGGCCTCGACGTCAGTTATCAGTTCTCCGCCAAAGTGGATCTGGAGGCGACGGACCCGCAGGCGGCCGAACGTCTGGGCGGCGCGATTCGCGGCTTGCTGGGGCTCGGCCGCCTTAACACGCAGGACAAGCAGAAGGAAATCTTATCCGTGTTCGACGGGATGCATCTGACAAAGGCGGAGAATGTGTTGCATTTTTCTACAGACATTCCTTATTCGGTGTTGGAGAAAGCAGCAACCGAGCTTCCGATGTTCGGGGTCAGATGACGCGGCGAAACTGGGGCATTAGCCCCACATTCCTCGTGCTCACGAGCTAAGCCGCTGTTTTCATTTACCTTACTGGTTGGCATACGACGTGCATTTGTTCCATGCAAGCACCAAGGAGAAACAATGGCCTACGTCATCACCAACACCTGCACCAAAGACGAACTCTGCATTGATGCATGTCCGGTAGACTGCATCCATCCAAAGAACGACGAAGGGCAGTTTGAGACCACCGAGCAGCTCTACATCGATCCGGCAACCTGTATCGACTGCGGCGCCTGCATCCCGGTCTGCCCGACGAACTCGATCTACGTGGAAGCGGACCTGCCGCCCGAGCTGGTCGAGTATACAGCGAAAAACGCCGCGTACTACAACTAACGAAATTTCAGATCTCCCCGGCGCGGGGCGGTCCCGGTGAAGTTGGTGTACCGGTCAATCTGAGACCTCCCGCGCCTGTTCACCTTTCAGCTATTCGTCGCGATGCACGGTGTTCGGGCTGAACGCCGGGAGGCAGATGGCGATATACTCGGCGCCTTCATCCAGCGGTGTCGAATACCGAATCCATTCACCGGGGCGGGTGTGAACGCCCTGCCCGGCATGGACGTCGATGGCGCCTCCCTCATGCTCCACCCGCAGCATCCCCATAAGCACAACCGTGAACTCGTCAAACTCAGGGCGCTGACCGGGTTCCACCCAGCCGCCCGGGGAGCGCATGCGCGCGACGCTCAGGCGCGACTCCGACGTGTTGACGGCTCCTATGAACTCGTCTATGAGTTTAGGCTTGTTCCCGGCAGCTTCAATGCGCGTAGGTTCTGAGATCAGTTGGGGCACGAACTGTATTATCTCCGTTGAGATAAACTTTGTGCCATGCAGTCTCGATTAGCGCTTACCCTGCTGGCACTGGGATCTCTTTGCTCTGGCCAGGACGTGCGCGGTCGAATCTCAGGGCGTGTCATCGACCCGAGCGGCGCCGCCGTTCCCAACATCACCGTTACGGCTACCAATGCAGACACTCAGGTTCGCCTCTCGGCGATCACAAATGAAGCTGGCAGTTACGAGCTGCCCTATCTGGCTCCCGCCGTCTACAACCTGGAAGTAGCCGCACCGGGCTTCAAGCAGTATCGCCGCTCCGACCTCAAAGTCCGCGTTTCGGACCGTCTCACCGTCGACATTCCACTGGAGATCGGCGCCACCGGCGAATCTGTCACCGTCTCCGGCCAGGCGAGCCTTTTGGAGACCGGCACCGCGAACGTGGGCCAGGTGTTCGACACCAAACGGCTCCTCGACCTGCCGCTGCCGGGCGGAAATGCGCTGTCACTGGCACGCGTGGCGCCCGGCGTGGTCAACCTCGGCGTGCCCAATCACCCGAGCCTCGGGCCGGCGGTTGAGGTCCTCTCCAACATCTCGGTAAACGGCGTCCGCAGCGGCAACACCGAGTTCACTGTCGACGGTACACCGAGCATGTGGGGCACCAACGCGGCCTACGCGCCGCCCGCCGAAATGGTGGCCGAGTTCAAAGTGCAGACCGCCACCTATGACGCCAGCGTAGGACGTTCTCCGGGCGGAAGCATCAACGTGGTCCTGCGGTCGGGCACGAATAAATTTCGCGCCACGCTGTATGAATTCCACAATAATCAGGTGCTGACGGCGATGGATTTGTTCCAGCGACAGGCGCTGTACAACCCGTCCACCGGTCCGGTCACCGAGGCCAAACGTCAGGCCGCGAACCCGCGCAATGTGCTGAACCGCTTCGGCGCCAGCGTCAGCGGTCCAGTGGTGCTGCCAAAGCTCTACAACGGTAAGAACAAGACCTTCTTCGTGTACGGCTTTGAAATGCTCACGCGTCCGGGCATCGAGCGCGGGAACAGCTTCTACACCGTCCCCACGCCGAAACAGCGGCAGGGCGACTTCAGCGAGTTGCTGGCACTAGGCCCGTCATATCAGATCTACGATCCGGCCACCATTCAGCCCGCCGCCGGTGGCCGCTTCAGCCGCCAGCCATTTCCCGGCAACATCATCCCGGCCAACCGCCTGGACAAGACAGCTGTCGCGCTGATGAACTACTGGCCGCTCCCCAACACCAACGGAACTGCCGACGGGCGGAACAACTTCACACGCCTCCCGCAGTCGTACAATGAATTCCATTCGAATACCGGGAAAGTCGACCACAATTTCAGCGACAAACACCGGGTTTTTCTGCGGTACAACCAGACGTGGCAGATTTTCACCTCCGGGCAAATCTTCGACAACACCGCGACCGGCCAGGACCGCTTCCGCTGGAACTACGGCACAGGCTTCGACGATGTCTATGTGTTCAGCGCGTCGCTGCTGAATAACTTCCGCTACGGCTTCACCCGCTTCGACCAGACCACCTCGCCGCTCTCGCAGGGCTTCGACATGACCGGAGCTGGTTTTGCGTCCTCCCTGATGGCCTCCATCCCGGAGCAGGCTCGTGTATTTCCGCAGATCCAGACGGCTGGCATCCAGACGCTGGGAACCAATTTCCCCAATGCCGGCGTGACGAACAATCACGTGTTCGCCGACGACGTCACGTGGACGCGCAGCAATCACACTATACGGTTCGGCGGCGAATTTCGCATCTATCGCGAACACAATTACAACTTCAATCTCGGCTCGCCGCAGATTGTTTTCGGCAACACGTACACCCGCGGCCCGCTCGACAACTCCCCCGTCGCGCCGATAGGCCAGGGCTTTGCGTCCTACCTCCTCGGCATACCTACCGACGGCAGCCTGAACGTGAACGCCTCCTCCGCCGAACAGTCGACCACGCTCGCTTTCTTCATCCAGGACGACTGGCGCATCAGCCCGAAAGTGTCGGTGAACGTTGGCCTGCGCTATGACTACGATTCGCCCATTACCGAGCGGTTCAACCGCAGCGTTCGCGGCTTCGATTCCACCGTGGCGAGCCCGATTGAGGCACAGGCGAAGGCGGCCTACGCCGCCAGCCCGATCCCCGAAATCCCGGTCAGCCAGTTCCAAGTGAAAGGTGGACTGCTGTTCGCCGGCGTGAACGGCCAGTCCCGATCGCTCTGGGAGAGCGACCGCAACAACTTCGCGCCGCGAATCGGCATCACCTGGAATCCGCTGAAGGCGACCGTGATCCGCACCGGCTATGGCATCTACTACGTGCCGCTGGGCGCGGACCGTTCCACCGTGAACCAGAGCGGCTACTCGCTTCGCAATGGCCTGGTGCCGTCGCTCGACAACGGCGTGACTTACACGGCGAGCCTCTCCAATCCGTTCCCCGGCGGTATCGCGCAGCCTGCAGGCGCCGCGGGCGGACTCAGCACCGACATCGGCCGCTCCGTGAGCTTCTTCAACTCCACGCCGCGTAACGGCTACATGCAGCGCTTCAGCCTGGGCGTCCAGCAGGAGCTTCCGGGAGCGGTGCTGCTCGACGTCGGCTACATCGGAAACCGGGGCACGAAACTTGTCGTCAACCGCCCGTACAATGCCGTACCGGTGCAGTATCTGAGCCGGACGGGCAGCCGCGACCAGGCCACCATCGACCGCCTGACCGTGCAGGTGAACAACCCGTTCTTCCCGCTTCCCGGCACCGACATCGCGGGCCGCACCGTAGCGCGCACGCAATTGCTCCGCCCGTTCCCGCAGTACACCGGAGTCAACGGCGACGACCCGATCGGCTACTCATGGTTCCACTCCATGCAGATGCGCGCCGAGCGCCGCTTCTCCAAAGGCTTCACGGCGCAGTTCAACTACACGTGGTCGAAGTTCATGGAAGCTTCGGGCTTTCTGAACGCGGGCGACACCGCGCTGGAAGAGGTGATCTCCGACCTTGACCGCAGCCACCGCGCCACCCTGACCGGCATCTGGGAGCTCCCGTTCGGCAGGGGACGTGCGCTCTTCGCCGGCGCCCCGGGCATCGTGGATCATGTGATCGGCGGATGGCAGTTGCAGGCCGTCTGGCAGCGCAACACCGGCGCTCCGCTGAACCTCGGCAACGTGCTCCTGACCGGCGACATTCGCGGGCTCGGCAACGTGGAGCAGACCTTCGACCGCTGGTTCAACACCTCCATCTTCAACCGCAATCCGCAGGAACAACTGGCGCAGAACTACCGCATGGTGTCGACGCGCTTTGCCGCGGTTCGCAACCCGGATCAGGAAGTTTGGGACCTGTCCATCGTGAAGAACTGGAAAATTCGAGAGCTGACCACCCTGCAGTTCCGGGGCGAGGCGCTGAACGCGCTGAACCGGTCGAACATGGCGTCGCCGAACACGGACCCCACCAACACGCTGTTCGGCAGAATCACGGCAACCAGCGGAAACCCGCGCTATATCCACCTTGGCCTGAAGCTGATTTTCTGAAGAAAAGAAACATGAATCGCAGACATTTTTTGGCCGCAATGGCCGCCGCGCCGCTGGCCGCGCAGAACAAAACGAAGCCAAATGTGATCCTGATCCTGCTCGACGACCTCGGCTGGCGTGACTTTGGCGTTTATGGGAGCCAGCACTACGAGACGCCGGAGCTCGACCGCCTGGCTCGTGAAGGCGCGCGATTCACTCAGGCTTACGCGGCGTGCCCTGTGTGTTCGCCGACCCGCGCCAGCATCATGACTGGCAAGTACCCAGCCCGGCTCCACCTCACCGACTGGATCCCGGGCCGCAAGCAGTGGCCCGCATCGAAGCTGCTGCGGCTGGAGTTTGAGCAGCAGTTGCCGCTGGCGGAGACCACCATCGCCGAGGTGTTGAGGCCGCAGGGTTACCGTACCGCGAGCGTCGGCAAGTGGCACCTGGGAGGTGGCGACTTCACGCCCGACCACCAGGGCTTCGACCGCAACGTGGGCGGCGATCAGCGGGGAGGCATCGGCAGCTTCTTCGGGCCATTCCCCGGACCGGGCCTCGAACAGACCACCAAAGACGACTACATCGGCGACACGCTGACCGCGGCCGCGGAGAAGTTTATCGAGGAGTCGGCGAAAGCAAAGCAGCCATTCTTCGTCTACCTGCCGCACTACCTCACCCATCTGCCGCTGAGCGCGAAGCCCGGCCTGATCGACAAATACAAAACGAAATTCGCCGGCAAGGGGGACTGGCCGAACCCGGTCTACGCCGCGATGGTGGAGCACTTCGATCAGTCCCTGGGGCACCTGAGGAAGAAGCTCGACGAACTGGGTATTGCGAAGGAAACAGTGCTGATCGTGACGTCGGACAACGGCGGCCTGCGGCATGAAGGCGCAAACAAACGGCTGATCACCGACAACTCGCCGCTGCGCGCTGGCAAGGGTCACGTGTACGAGGGCGGTATTCGCGAGCCACTGGTGGTCTGCTGGCCCGGTGTCACCAAACCTGGCACGGTGCACGATGCACAGGTCTGCTCCATTGACCTGCTGCCGACCATCGCAGAGATCTGCGGCGCCAGGGTGACCGCGAAGGTGGACGGGCTCAGCTACGCGGGGCTGCTGCGGGGCGGCGCTCCTCCCAGACGAGACGCTCTCTACTGGCACTACCCGCATTACAGCAATCAGGGTGGACCGCCCGCCGGTGCGGTTCGGCGGGGCGACTGGAAGCTGATCGAGTTTTACGAAGACGGACGGCTGGAGTTGTTCAACCTGAAGGAAGATCTCAGCGAGACGCGCAACCTGATCGACAAAGAACCGAAGCGAGCCGCGGAACTGCACGAATTATTAAAAAAATGGCGATCGGATGTGAACGCCGCGATGCCGGCGGTGAATCCGAACTACGATCCCGCTAAGGCGGATCAAGGCCTGGCAGGCGCGGAGAAGCCGACTCCTCCTGTCTAAGTGGGCGCGCAAGGCTGATGTATGCTGGCGGGTGCGCCCCGCTTCCACTACGCACGCACCTTTTGATTCGCTGCCTCAGTCTCGCCAAACGCTACGGTGCCCTCACCGCTGTAAACGACGTGTCGCTGGAGATTCGTCGTGGCGAAGTATGTGCGATTCTGGGACCGAACGGCGCGGGCAAGTCGACACTGATTCGCATGCTGTGCGGACTTACCGTACCAGACGCGGGCTCGGTGAGTATCGCCGGCTTCGACCCGTGGAAGCAGCCCGGACCTCTGCGCCGGGCTATCGGCGTGGTGCCGGAGAATCTGGCTCTTCTGCCCGAACTGAGCCTCGAGGAACAACTGTTCCTGTCTGGCCCCATCTACGGACTTAGTAAGTTGCAGACACGCCAGAGAAGCGACGAGTTACTCCACTTTTTCGGGCTCGACGACAAGCGCCGGACACTGGCCCGTCAGGGCTCGCACGGTATGCGCAAGAAGACCGCACTGGCCATGGCGCTGCTGCACAACCCTTCGGTGCTGATCCTCGACGAACCGTTCGAGGGCATCGATCCGGTGTCCGCCGAGACCATCGGCATGTTACTGCGCGCAGTAAGTAGCCGGGGCATCACTATCCTCCTGACCTCGCACATTCTGTCGATGGTGGACCGCATCTCCGACCGCGTGATGCTGATCCGGCAGGGCAGTCTGGTGTGGAACTCGACGGTCCAGGAGTTGCCGGAGACCGCCGAGCGACTGTACTTCCATCTGGTGGAATCTCCCGCGTTTCGAGACCTGGAATGGCTGCACTCACCGCAATCACAGGCGCGCTGATCCGAAGCGCCTGGCGCAGTCTGCGCAGCGTGGGATCCATAACCGGCAACAACCTGTTCGCGGTCATCGTGCTGCTGATGGCGGAGGAACCACTCGACCGTCCCAGCAGTACGGCCGTGTTTTATCTCTTCGTCGGCCTGTTGTACACGGTGCCGCTCGCGCTGGAACTGGAGCGGCGGATTCCCAAAGCGAGGCTCGAGCTGTGGCCTCTGTCGCGGGCGCAGCGAACGGTGGTGACCGCGGTCAACCTGCTGCTCAATCCGCTGCTGGTGCTGGCTGTGTTGTTTGCGATGCTGTCGCGCCATGCGGCTGTCGGGTCGGCCCTGCTGGTGGCCGGGTTACTGACGCCTCCGGCCGTGCTGGCAGCCGAAGCAGTGCAGCGCCTGATCCCGGCCGGCAGCGTGCGTTTTCCACGCATCCCCCGATTCCCGGGAAGACTGGGTGGCCTTATCCAGAATCATTTGCGCGAATTCGTACAGGCGCTCGACGTGTACCTGGCGGCGCTGCTGGCCCTCGGCGGCATGGCATACCTGCATCTGACGCCGCATCCCGACCCGGCAGCGCGCCTCGTGATGGGCGTCCTGGTGGTGATCCTGCTCAGCACACTCGCGCAGGCCGGCGGCGGCTTCGACCCGGAAGCGACGCACACCCGGCGGCAGCTTCTGCCCATATCCGGCTTCGATCTGCTGCTGGCGCGCGACACCGCATGGCTGGTGGTCACGACGATTCTGATCCTCGGCTTCGACCTTCTTCCCTGCCTCGCGGCGGCTGCGGCGGCGCTTGCTGTGGGTCATTCCACAGCGGCGCAAAGACCGCTGGAGCAAAAGCGATGGCACTTCGCGGCAGGCAGGCTCGGGCCGACAGGCCTGTATCAGTTGGGCGCAATGATCGCGGCAGCCGCGGGTACTTCGAGGTTCGGTGTGCCCGGCGTGCTGGCCACGTTCGCGGTCTGCGCAGGTTCGGCCTGGTGGTGGGGCAAACGCATCAGCACGGCGGCGTAGAACCCATCCCCAGGATCGACTCCAGGCGTCCTGCGCATCGACTTCACCAGAGTCACTTCCGGGTCCGAGGCAAGCACCGCGGCCACCACGTCCTCATTCTCTTCGCGCTCCAGCGAGCAGGTGGAATACACCAGCACACCGTCATGCGGTTTGAGCAGCGCCAGCGCCTGCGTGAGAATCGCAACCTGCCTGGACTGCAGGTCCACCACATCCTCCGGGCGAAGCCGCCAGCGAATCTCGGGATTGCGTCCCAAAGTGCCGGTACCCGTGCAGGGCGCGTCGACCAGGATACGGTCGAAATAACTCCGAAACGGCAGCGGAGCCCGGGCATCCAGCACCACTTGCGGGCACTCGCTGACGACCGAATGTTTGAGCCGGTGCAGATGCAGATCGCAGGCAACCGCCGTGACCCCGGCTTCCATGGCCTGCGCGGTCTTGTTGCCAGGAGCCGAACACAGATCGAGAAATGTCAGACCAGGCCGGAGGTCCAGCAGCGGCACAATCGACTGCGATCCGATGTCCTGAATGCGCAGACCTCCGGCATCGCCGCGCACCAGGCGCCACGCACCGGAGACGTCCGGGGACGGCTCCAGCTCCACCCCCTTCACGTTGTCTGGAGGATTTCGAACCCATGTGGCCGGCTGTTTCAGGAAGTCTTTCGCGATGGCGTCCGCCACCTCAGTACCGAACTGCGCGTCCCACCGGTCCAGCAGCCACTCCGGCATGGACAGCTGGATGCTGCGCGAAGGCCACGGATCGGCATTGCCTTGCACCAGCTTGCGCAGCACCGCATTTACCAGCCCCGACGCCGACGTCTTACGGGCTTTCTTCACCAGCTGGACACTCTCGCTCACAGCGGCGTGAGCGGGCACGCGGTCGAGGTGCAGAAGCTGGTACGCACCGATTCGCATCGCAATGCGCACTTCCGGATCGAGCTTGCGTTTGTTTAGCTGGGTGTCGATCAGCCAGTCCAGCTGCGCCTGCCTGCGCAGACAGCCGAACACGATCTCTGAGGCAAGGCCCGCGTCGCGCCGGTCCAGATGGGCTGCTTCGCGCAACAGCAAGTCCGACGCATACCCGCCCTCATGGACGCGTTCCAGCACTCGAAATGCGCAAAGCCGGGCACGGGGCATGCCTAGTTTCGGGTGCCGAAGCTTTCTGTGCGACCAGCCAGAGGGCGTATCACCGTCCCGCCGCACACTCCCACTCCGACGCTCATCAGAGCGTTGAGGAAGTTGTATAAAACGGCATAGACCATCTGCTCCGTAATGGCCTGTTTGCCGGGCATACGGAAGCTGGCGGGAATCTCTTTGGCGATCTGCACACGAAGCGCATTGGGAATCACGTGACCGGCGCGGTCCCGTTGATTGGCCACCGATATCGGAGTCTGCAAAACTCCACCTGTGCGCCCGTCCACATAGAACTGGCAACGCGAAAACCAGCCGAGGTTGCCCGGGTCGGCGGCATCAAACAGAAGCAGCGGTGCCTGACGTTCGGTAGCCAGAAGCTCCAGCGTAAGTTGCCGCTGGGCATCGGCGATCCGGTATTCAAACCCGGCCTGTTTTACGATATTTGTGACAAACTCGGGATCCAGCTCCAGCAACAGGAGTTTGTGGGACCCGGCCTGCATAACCTGCATCGACTCATTGTAACGTGTGGACTTCATGCAGGTACCAGAATTCGCAGAGATTCTGACCAGGCTTTCATAGTGCGGTCATCGAACAGCACAAACAGCACTTTGCGTACTCGCGAATCGGGCCGGCTCAGGTGTTGAATTACTTCGTGGATCGCGATTGAAGATGCCTGATCCACGGGATAGCCGAACGCGCCCGTGCTGATGGAGGGAAAGCTGAGATAATCGACGGCCTTCTCGTCAGCCAGCTTCAGACAGGCGCGATACGCCGACGCCAGCAACTCCGGCTCTCCATGCGTGCCACCCTGCCAGATCGGCCCGACTGCGTGAAATACAAAGCGCGCGGGCAGGGTACCTGCCGCGGTGACCACGGCGCTGCCGACGGGACAACCGCCCCTCGACGCACGAATGGAATCGAGCTCCTGCATCAGGGAAGGTCCGCCCGCCGCATGAATGGCGCCGTCGACACCACCGCCTCCGGCAAGCTCCTTATTCGCTGCGTTCACGATGGCGTCCACGGGGACTTTCGTGATGTCGCCCTTTAGCAGTTGCAGCGATTTTCCACCCGAAATCTCGCGAATCATGCCTCTGAGTGTACATCGGAGATTCGCCGATCAGAACGCTCGAGCTGCCAGACCGGTAGTCCGCTTTTGTATCATCAAGACAGATGGCAGCCGCCGACGCACTGGTTTTGTTTGACATCGACGGCACTCTGATTCGCCGTGCCGGGCCCCACCACAAGCTCGCACTGATCGACGCGGTGCGCGAGGTCACCGGACTTGAGACCACCCTTGATCGCGTCGACACCACGGGCCAGCTCGACCGGGATCTGATTCGCCTCATGCTGCGCAACGCCGGCGCCTCCGACGCTCACATCGATACCGCCATGCGAAGCATCGTACGGCTGGCGCAGGATATCTACCGCCAGGCCCGGCCGAACCTCCGCCGCCGCGTCTGCCCGGGAGTCCGGGGCGCGCTGCGCAAGCTGCACGGCTCACGCATACCGATGGGGCTGGTCACGGGCAATCTCACCGCCATCGGCTGGCGCAAGATGGAGCACTGTGGCCTGCTCCGGTTCTTCCGATTCGGAGCTTTCGCCGAGCAGGCCGCCACCCGCGCGGGCCTGGTCGAGATCGCGATATACCAGGCTCGCCGAGCCGGATGGCTGCGCCGCGAGACTACGGTAAGCCTGGTAGGCGACCATCCCAATGACATCCGCGCTGCTAAGCTGAATGGAGTCCGTTCCATTGCGGTGGCCACCGGTGTCGTACCACGGGCGCAGCTTGCCACGCACTCACCGGATCTGCTCCTGTCTGATTTACGATGCATGAAGCTCGAGATGTTCCTGTGACCCAGCAGGCATTTTCCGTCAAACGCGCCCAGGTGGAGTTCCACAACTTCGCCTCGCTCGGCGAGCCCGAGCGCGCCATGGCGGCATACCTGGAGGAAAACAATCGACGCAACGGCATTATCCGCAGTCACCTGGAGTTCATCGGACCGATGACGCCGTTTCTCGAGATTGGCGCGAATGCGGGTCACACCAGCTATCTGCTGTGTAATGAATACAGCGCAAACGGCTTCGCGCTCGACATCTCCGCCGACGCGCTGCGCCACGGAGTATCCCTGCAGGACGCCTGGGACCTGAAGCAGGCGCCGGTGCGAGTCGCCGGCGATGGCGCACACTTGCCGTTTAAAGACGGCTCCATCCGGTTCGCCATGACGCACCAGACGCTGAGCCAGTTCATGGACCTGGACGCCATCTTCACCGAGATCACCCGCGTCCTGGCGCCGGGCGGAGTGTTTCTGTTCTCCGAAGAGCCGATGCGGCGGATGCTGTCCCTGCGTCTTTATCGTGCGCCTTACGAACGCGAGATGAAGGGTTGGGAACGCAAACTTCACCAGTGGGGACTGCTCGGCTACCTGGTCCGCGACGTCATCGGCGCCCACCAGGAGGAGAGCTTCGGCATCCGCCAAAACCACACATTGACGCTCAACCACTGGGACGCGCTGGTGCGTCGCCACTTCGCTGCCCAGGAGTACGCCCTCTTCGTACCGGAGCGCGGGTGGGGCGAGCGGTGGGTGAAGAAACTGGCGGTGAAGCTGGACCCGTACGGATCGGTGTGGCGCGCCGCGAAGCTGCTGGGCGGGACCATCGCCGCGGTGTGCCGTAAGGCGGGCGAGCCGGTGCTGCCCTCCATGGAACGCTTCGAGACGCTCCTGCGTTGCCCCGACTGCCACGGCGACCTGCATCTGGAGGACGCCGACTCCGTCCTGATCTGCGCATCCTGCGGCTATCGTGCCGAAAATGAGGGCCAGGTGTTCAACCTGCTCCCTTCCGCCGAGCGCCGCGAGCTCTATCCTGGCAACCGCGCCGACGTGATCGACTTTTCCCTGCCAGGCCACGAGCCGCACCTCGGTGAGGGCTGGTACGCGCTCGAAGGACCGTTCGGCAACAAGTACCGCTGGATCGGACGTCGAGCCACGGCAACGATGAGCCGCGTCCTGCAGGGTCCGTTGAAACTGCGGATCCGGGGCTTCGCGCAGGAATTGATATTTGTCGCCGGACGTCCGCAAGTTCAACTGCGTGTGAACGGAGCGATGGCGGGCGAATGGACGCTGGACCGTGTCGGGCTGTTCATCCTGGAGGCACCGGTGCCCGATGCCGAGGACTACAGCATTGAGATCACCGCCAGTCCCGTCTGGCAGTCGCCCGGCGACGAGCGCATGCTGACCGTGAACCTGTCCATGCTGCGCCTGGTTCCCCAGGAGTAGCAGCCATTCACACTGTCCGGCGCTGTCACAGCATGTCCCGAAAGCGGACAGCCTTGCTTGGGCCGGTCGACGGCTTTACAGACACTTACACGTGGTGCAAGGATTGCACCTCTCCCACCTCATGACGGACTTCCTGCGCGAACTGGGCCTGGCTTCGAGGAGTCTGCGCAAACACTCAAAGCTGGCCGCCGTCGCCATTATTTCCATCGCACTGGGGATGGGTGTGAACGCTGCGGTGTTCTCCTGGATCGAAAGCGTCCTCATCTCGCCCCTCCCCGGCGCCAGCCGACCCGCGGAACTGCTGTCCGTCAAGACCCTGGCGGGAAGTGGCGAGCGCATCGATTCCTCCTGGCCCGATCTCCGCGACATCGGGCAGACCGCGCGGTCGTTCACCGGCCTGACCGCGTTTCGCATGCAGTCCCTCTACGTGGGAGAGGGCACCAGCCAGACCCGCGTGTGGGCGGAGACCGTCACAGGCAACTTTTTCGACGTGATGGGCGTGCGCCCCATAGCTGGCCGAACCTTCAACGCCGAAGAGCAGGCCGACCGGCCGGGCGGCGCTCCTGTTGCCGTGCTCGGGGAAACCTTCTGGCGCAATCACTATAAAGCCGATCCGTCGACACTGGGCCGCACAATTCAACTCAACCGCCAGACCTTCACGATTGTCGGTATTGTGCCCGCGGAATTCGAGGGCCCAATCCCTGGGCTCCGGTTCGATGTGTACGTTCCGCTGACCATGTCGCCGGTTCTGAACCGCTCAGGCAACTGGCTGGCCCAGAGAGGCTCGCGTCCCCTGTCCGCCTTCGCGCGGCTGGCGCCTGGTGTCACTCTGGAGCAGGCTAACGCCGAGCTGTCGACAATTGGCGGGCAGCTCGATTCCGCCTTCCCGGCCAGCAACCGCACGCTGCGCTTCCGCGCCAGCACCATTGCCGACGCGCCGGAAGGCGTCCAAAGCGTGTTGAAGAATCTGCTGCAGGTCCTTTTCGTAATCGGCCTCGCCGTCATGCTGCTGGTCTGCGCCAATGTCGGCAATCTGCTGGTAGCCCGCACCATTGACCGGCAGCGCGAGTTCGCCGTAAGGCTGAGCCTCGGTGCCGGCCGCTGGCATCTCCTCCGGCAGCTCATCGCCGAAGCCGTGCTGCTGACGCTCGCCGGCGGTGCGCTCGGTATCTTTGCTTCCCTCTGGTTCGCCGGAGCCATCAACTTCCTGCTGCCGCCAGTCGACCTGCCTCTGGTCCGGCTGGACCGTGGGTTCAGCCTTCTCGGCGGCCTGTTTACCGGCGCGCTGGCCTTGCTGGTGACGCTGTTCTGTGCCATCGCTCCCGCCTGGCCACTGCTGCGCGGGCACATCACCGGGCTCGCTGAAGGGGGGCGATCCAACTCCGCATCGGTGCGCACTCGTCGACTCCGCAACGGTCTGGTAATGGCGGAGATCAGTCTCGCCACCGTTGCGCTGATCGGCTGCGCTCTGTTCGTGCAGAGCTTTCGCAACTCGCAGCAGGCGAATCCAGGTTTCCGTCCCGACGGCATCCTTCTCGCAGGGCTCGACCTGACGCAGAGCGGCTACACGCGCGAGCAGGGCCGTGCCGCTCTGATCCGTCTTCAGACGCAGTTGAACGGCACGCCGGGCGTTCGCCGGGCCGCGCTCGCCGAAGATATCCCACTGGGCTTCAGCGGCGGAAGCTGGGAACCGGTCGAGGTCAGCGGGTATGTCCCGAAGCCAGGGGACAACATGCGCATCTGGCGCAACGTGGTCTCGCCCGGGTATTTCGAGACTATGGAAATTCGGCTGAAGGACGGCCGCGGCTTCGATGCCCGCGACCGTGCGGAGGCGCCGGGCGTCGCCGTGGTGAATGAGACATTCGTGCGTCAGTTCTTCGATTCTCAGCCCGCCATTGGCCGCAAATTTCGGGGCTGGGGCCGTGAGCTGACGGTAGTTGGAGTAGCGCGGGACAGCCGCATTCGCACGCTGTCCGAATCGCCATTGCCGTATTTCTACGTCCCACTGGACCAGTTCTACCGGCCCGGCATGGGCTTCGGAGTGATCACCCGCACCGAAGGCCCGCCCGAGCGTTTTGAAACGGCCCTGCGCAGTGCAATCCAGTCAGCCGACCCGAATCTGGCCGTCACCAGCACGGCCCGCTTTGTCGACTTCATCGGAGCCGCTTATTTGGCTCAGAAGCTCGGGGCCAGCGTGCTTACCGCGGTCAGTGCGATGTCAGTGCTGCTGGCAATGATCGGGCTCTACGGCGCCATGCTGCACGCCGTCAGCACCCGAACACATGAGATCGGAATTCGAATAGCGGTCGGTGCACAACCGGGTCAGGTCCTCGCGATGGTACTGCGGGAAGGCTTCGTGCTGAGTGCGCTGGGCGCAGGCTCAGGAGCGTTGCTGGCGCTCGCCGGAGGGCGTTTCATCGCTTCTCTGCTCTACGGGGTCCAGCCATTCGACGCGCCCGCATTTGGCTTCGCAGTGATTGCGCTGTTGCTCTGCGGCGTGCTGTCGGCGTGGGTGCCAGCCTGGCGCGCAGCCACTGTCGACCCCGTCGTCGCGTTGCGACGCGAGTAGTCTGACACCGCGGCCTGGCACGGCGGTGGCCAGTGCGGTTAAGCGGGACCGATCAGGCTGATGCGACGTCCGACCGGATGATTCCTGAGGGCCTGCGTCTTGGCCAGACCTCCACCGCGGCGAACAGGCGCTCCGGCTCAAACGGCTTCGTCAGCACAAAGTCCATCCCCGAATCCAGGCACATCTCATGATGCTCGCGGTCCGCATGCGCCGTTACCGCGATCACCGGCACGTGTCCGCCGTTCTCCAGTTCGCGGCGCCGCAATTCGCGCGTAGCCTCAAACCCATCCATCTCAGGCATCTGTACGTCCATCAGGATGACGTCGAAGCGCGCTGACACGGTGCGTTCCAAGACTTCCAGGCCGTTCTGCGCCACCACCACGCGGTGCCCTCGCCGGGTCAGCAGCGAGACCGCGACGAGCTGGTTCACACGGTTGTCCTCCGCAAGCAGCACCAGCAGACTCTCGGAAGTGTCCTCGTTAGACAGGGCCGCCTCAGGCTCAGGGAACTCCACGGACTGGTCAGTGCGCTTCAGAGGCAGAACGCAGGTGAATCGGCTGCCGCATCCCACCTGGCTCTCGACATCGATACGCCCGCCCATCAGTGCCGCCAGTCGCGCCGAGATCGCCAGCCCAAGCCCCGTCCCGCCGAAGCGCCGCGAAGTGGACCCGTCACCCTGCTGGAATGCCTCGAAAATCAGGCTGTGGTACTCCCGTCCGATGCCCACGCCCGTGTCGGTGACTTCAAACAACAGGACCTCGCCGTCCTGCTCCGGGGCCGCCCGGACATCAACCCGCACGTCTCCCTCAGGCGTGAATTTAATCGCGTTTCCGACCAGATTCATCAGAATATGGCCGATCCTTCCGGCATCGCCACGGACAACTTTCGGAACGTCAGGGTGAATATTCCAGGTTAGATTCAGGCCTTTTTCCTGCGCCGTCGCAGCCAGAGTACGACAGGTATCGCGCACCGGAGCGGCAACTGGAAAGGGCGCCTCCACGATGTCGGCCTTTCCCGCTTCAATGCGCGAAAAGTCGAGAATATCATTTATCAGGCCGATCATCGACCGGCCGGAAGAGACGACAATTTCCACATATTCGCGCTGCTGGGGCTCCATTTTCGAGGCAAGCATCACACTGCATGTGCCCAGAATGCCATTCATGGGGGTGCGAATTTCATGACTCATATTGGCCAGAAACTCGCCTTTCAGACGGCTGGCCTGTTCGGCCCGCGCACGCTCGGATTCGGCCCGGGCTTTCTCGCGCTCCAACTCCATGGTGCGCTCCGCTACCGCGACTTCCAGCTGATGCCGCATCTCCTCATCCACGCGGCGCTGCCTCGCGGTCAGATACAGGAAGATCGCAACCGGCAGGAGTATGGAAGCGGTGAGGAACCACGTGCTGTGCCACCAGAGTTCGCCGACTTCAAACTCGAACTGAACCGGAGCGCCCCATTCGTTACGGGCTACCCTTGCCTGCAACTCCAGCGTGAACTTGCCCGCGGGGAGACGCGGGAACTGTAGTTCGCGAAGAGTGGTCTCGCGCCAGTCGGCGAACAAAGGGAGCAGTCGATACCGGTAGATCACGCGACGTTCGTACGCGGTGCTGAGTGCCGAGTAGCGCGCAACCAGGTGGTTCTCGTCGGGGTCGACACGAGCCCCGGAATTCCTTGCCTGCGGCGACGTACCGAGTTGCACCGACGTCAGCACCACTGCCGGGGCGGCGGAAAGCAACGGGCTCGCATCGGGACGGAATCGCGACATCCCGGCGCTGGTGCCCACCCAGACGCTGCCGGAGTCATCGAACGCGAGTGCGCCCAGGTCGCAGTCGTCCCATACGAGGCCGTCAGCGGTGGTGAACTGGGTCCATTCCTTACCGTCGTATCGCAGCAGCCCGTTGTCCGTCCCTGCCCACAACACGCCCTTGCTGTCGAACCGCAGGGAATAGGTGATGCCGCTCAGAATGCCCTCACCCGGACCGAAGTGCGTCACGCGGGGAGCGGCGCCGGGATCGGAAAACGCAAGCCGTGTTACCAGGCCGGAGAAACGATAGCCTACCCAAATGTCGCCATTCGGCGCCTCAGTGGCCGAGAGCACCGCGTCTTCGGCGAGGCCGTCGGACTTGCCCAGTTTCCGCGGAGCGCCGTTGGTCCAGATGAGCAGACCGTCGATACTGCCCGCCACCATGCCCCGCGTGGTGCGAACCACGCTCCAGGTGGCCAGCTTTGTCGACGCCACGTGGTCAAAGCGGGATACTGCGAGATCGGACACGAACAGCCCCTGACTGGTTCCGGCCCACAGCCGCCCGTCGTCGGCAACGGCCAGCGAGTATAACTGGGTTGTTCCAGGGCTCGATGGTGTGGCCACCCAGTGCGTTTTCGACGCAGCCAGATCCACCCTCGCGATCCCCAGCGTGTCGGCTCCAATCCAGATCTCGCGCCCTCGGCGCACCACGGCATGCACGGGAACCTTTGGAACGGACCGCACCAACTCCCAGGTCCAGACGCCGTCACGCAGACGGCCCCGGTACAGGCCGCCTTCGGTTCCAGCCAGGATGTCGCCCTGGCCCAGCGGCACGATGTTGTAGACCACCTCGTTGCCGAGCCCGCTGCGCGAACCCCAGGACTCCCATGCATCGTAGCCGCGCCAGCGCACCAGGCCCCGCCCGGCAAGCCCAATCCAGATGGAATGCTCGCGATCCTCAAACACCGAGTACGCAGGCGGCAACAGACCGGCGCTTCTCCCAATCAGTCGAAAGCGCCCGCCTTCGCCGACGGATAAGCCCTCCTGCGTCGGCAGCAGCAGGCGGCCCTTGTGGTCCATGCCGAGCGCGGAGTAACCGGTGACGGGAACCCCGGAGACGAGCTCGAACCGGCTGGTTCCTTTGCGCAGAACCGCCAGCGCGTCGCGCGAGCGGGCCCAGGTGTTGCCCTCTTTGTCGACGCGGACGCTGCCCCAGGCATTTTCCTTCAGACCTTCGCCCGGTCCGTATGTTTTCAGCGCACCCCCTGTAAGCCGGCAGACTCCCCGACCACAGCGGAACCAGAGTGTCTCGCCGTCCGCGAAAAGCCCGGTGACGTAGCCCTCGCCAGGAGTCTCGACCTTCTGGAATTGCCAGCCGTTTTGCGGGGCGTCAGGCCGGGCGCGGTACAGGCCCGATTCCGTGCCCGCCCAGATATTGCCGGATGCGTCCACCACCAGTCCACCGATCGGGTGGACTCCACGAGTGCCGGGAATATCTATCCTGACGAAGCGTTCTTTGTCGAGCCGGAAAATGCCCGTCTGGCTGCCCACCAGCAGTATGCCGTCACGTGTTTCGGCGATGCTGCAGGCCAGCGACCTTGGCATTCCGTCCTCAGCGCCATAGCGTCGAAAGCGCTGCCCGTCGAAGCGGAACAGCCCGTTCTCGGTGCTGACCCACAGAAATCCGGTCCTGTCCTGGAATATGGTTTTGACGGCGAGATTGGTCAGTCCTTCATCGCTCCCGTAGTACCTGAAGCTGTATTCCTGTGCCCACATCGGGAACACGGAACCCAGTATGTACAGGCATATAAAGATGCGGTGCAACGGCAATTTCGGGCCTTCCCAACCCCGTGCTCAGTGAATCTAACGATGGTATCCTACCCCACGCCGGAGGTGTTCTATGATGGCAACGGTAGCGATGCGATACAGCGCTCTCATTCTTTTCGCCGCGATGCTGTGTGGTTGTTCCGCGGACCGCTCCCGTCAGCCGTTCGTCAGTTTGGCGGAGGAGTTCGTTTACACAACGCTTGCCTGGTCGCCAGTTTCGGCAACGCAGGTGGGGCTGCACAAGCACGGGGAGCTGCGGCTGGACGCCATCCTCGACGACTTCAGCCCGAATGCCATCGAACAGCAGCGCAACTGGCTGAACGACATTCGGCTTCGCCTGCTGCGCGCCGCGGATCTGCAGACGCTGTCTGCCGAGGATCGCGCCGACTTCGACATCATCCAGGACCAGATCGCACTTTCGCTGCATGAAATCAACACCGTGCAGTCGTACCGTCACAACCCCACGATTTATGTCGAACTGATCGGCAACGGTTTGTACGCTCCCTCGGTTCTGGAGTACGCGCCGAAGGCCGAGCGGTGCCGCCACATCGTCAGCCGGATGCGGGGCGTTTCCGCGCTGCTGGCCCAGGCTCGACGCAATCTGACCGATTCCCCTGAGATCTGGAATGAGGTGGCTCAGGACGAGAACGACGGGAATATCGGGCTGGTGGAATCGACGCTGCGCGAGGCTTGCAGTTCGGAGGTGGGAGCGGCGGACTACGATGCGGCGGCGAAACCCGCGGTCGAGGCGCTGCGCGGGTTCAGTACGTGGCTTCGGGAGGACCTGAGCCAGCGGCGGTCGGACTGGAGGCTCGGCGCGGAGAAGTACGCCGCCAAATTCCGGTATGCGCTCGCGACGGATGCAACTCCCGACCACGTGCTGGCGGCCGCGGAACAGGACATGCGGGATACGCGGCGGCAGATGCTGGCGCTGGCCCGAACCATGCCGGGCGCAGAGACCAGCGGCGATGAGCACGAGGTGATCGCGGGCGCACTTAGTAAGGTGGCTGCGAATCACGCTACGCGGGAGACTTACTTTGAGGCGGCCAGACGCGACCTTGCGGAAGTAAGAGCGTTTGTCAAAGACAAGGATCTGCTTACTCTGCCGCCTCGCGACAACTTACAGGTGATCGAGACGCCGGAGTTCATGCGGGGCATCTACTCGGTGGGCGGGTTCAACTCCGCACCGGCTTTTGAACCGCACCTCGGCGCGTTCTACTGGCTGACTCCGATCCCGGCAACGTGGCCGGCGGCACGGGTGGAATCGAAGCTGCGGGAGTACAACACGTTCGGCCTGAAACTACTCACCATCCATGAGGCGATGCCCGGGCACTATGTGCAACTGGAGTACGCCAACGACGTTCAGCCTCCGCTTCGACGCATCCTGCGCTCTGTATTCGGCAACGGACCTTATGTAGAGGGATGGGCCGTATATGCGACCGAGGCAATGCTCGATTCGGGGTACCTCAACAACGATCCCGGCCTGCGGCTGACGTTCCTCAAGCAGCAGCTCCGGGTGTTCGCCAACACGGTCCTCGACGTCCGGCTGCATACCAAAGGCATGACGGACAGCCAGGCGATGGACCTGATGCTGGAGGGCGCATTTCAGGAGAACGAAGAGGCGCAGGGGAAACTGCGGCGCGCGAAGCTGTCTTCCGTCCAGTTACCGACTTACTATGTCGGGTGGCGGGACTGGCACCGCGTCCGCGAGCGCTATCGTGAAGCCCACAGCGGTATGGTGAACCTTAAGGAGTTCCACGAGCGGGCGCTCCGCGAGGGCGCTCTTCCACTGCCCGTGTTGTCGCGTCTGATCGCCGGGAAGGCGCTATAAGGAGTTATCGACATGTCCTATCAACCTCTGCCTGCAGCCGCTGTCGCCGAGTATCACGAGCGGGGCTTTTACCTGGCGCGCGGCTTCTTCGATCCCGCTGACATCACGATGCTGCGCACGGCTGCCCGGGAAGACCGGGAACTCGACAAGCACTCGTTCGCTCGCGGCGACGGCGAGGGCGGCAGTGTCCGGCTCTCGTTGTGGAACCACCCTGGAGACACGATCTACGGGATGGTCGCGCGGTGCGAGTCGATGGTAAAGTCGGCCGAATCGCTGCTGGGCGGCGAGGTGTACCACTACCACTCGAAGATGATCATGAAGGATGCCAGAGTGGGCGGCGCGTGGGCCTGGCATCAGGATTACGGTTACTGGTATCAGAACGGGGTACTGTTCCCGCTGCTGACCAGCGCCTTCATCGCCATCGACCCGGCCACGCGGGAGAACGGCTGCCTGCAGGTGATTGAGGGCTCGCACAAACTCGGCCGCATCGACCACGTACTTACTGGCGATCAGGCGGGAGCTAACCTCGAACGCGTGGATGAGATACTCAAAAGGCTTCCACTGGTGTATGTGGAGATGGAGCCGGGCGACACTGTTTTCTTCGACGCTAACCTGCTCCACCGCTCGGACCAGAATAAGTCGGAGAATCCGCGGTGGTCGATGATCTGCTGCTACAACGCAGCCCGCAACGATCCGTACAAAGAATCGCACCATCCACGATATACGCCACTCTCAGTGGTACCGGACTCGGCGATCCGGGAAGCCGGCGCCCGCCGGTTCGGCGACTCGAGCGCGGGACTCGCTTTCCTGGACCCGAACCGCGACTCGAGTGCGACGGTGCTGGAAACGACGTGAACGGGCTGTGGTCTACGAGGAGTTTGCCCCTGCCCCGCAACTGACGAACGCGGTTTCCTACTGGCGCTTCGCGCTGCCGGCGTCGCACCAGCCCGCTTCGATGCTACACACCGTCCCACCGGATGGTGCCGTCAACTTATGCTGGCTACCTGCGAGCAGGGCCGTCCTGATGGGGCCGCGGCTGGCAGCACTGCGCGTCATGGTCGAAGCGGGCTGCGAGTATACCGGCGTTCGATTTCTCCCTGGCGCCGCGGGGCCGCTGCTGGGGATCGACGTACGTTCGATTCGCGATCAACTGCGCCCGTTCCCGGACACCGATTTCGCCAGCGTGATGCAGACCTCGGGACTTTCGGGGCTCGATGCCTTGCTGCCTGGGTGGGCCCGGAAGGTTGGCTGGCACGGTCCTGATCCGGTGGTTGCGAAACTGACTCGCAGGATCATCGAGTCTGAAGGTATGGCGCCGGTGTCGGACCTGACCGAGGGGCTCAACCTCAGCTACCGCCAGGCTCTGCGCCGATTCCACGAGGCGTCGGGGCTGACCCCGAAGGAGTTCGCCCGGGTCCGCCGGATGCGTTCCACCTGCCTCCGGGCGGTTGTGTCGGAAGATCCGCAGTGGGCGGGGCTGTCAGCCGACGCTGGTTTCGCGGATCAGGCGCACCTGTCCCGCGAATTTCGAGACATCTACGGATGGCCACCCCGGCTGGTCCACGAATATCTGCGGCGCATCGAGCACCTGCGGGTGATCGGCTGAGCGCGTGTCATTTTTGTCCAATACTCGCCGTCGGTATCCGGCTACAGTGGTCGGATGCGAATCTTTAGCTATGCTTTTGCGCTTGCCATTCTGACCATATCGGCCGCAGTCGCCCAGGGGCGGCCCGATCCGGCGCCAGCACAGAAGGCGGGTATGGAAAAGCTCCGTTTCCTTGCCGGAACCTGGTCCGGTCCCACAACAGTCTCTCAGGCGGGTAAGGAAATTCAGATCCAGCAGACGGAAGAGATCCAGTACAAGCTGGGCGGAATCCTCATGCTGATCGAGGGCACCGGACGTGACGAGGCGGGGAAGGTGGTTTTCAACGCGCTCGCCGTCGTGAGTTTCGATCCAGCCAGCGGTAAATACACCATCCGGGCCTGGAATGACGGCCATGTTGTCGAGGCGGTGCTGAAGGTCGGCGACAAATCGTTTGAGTGGGGCTTCACCTCGGGTCCTGTAACTGTGCTGGACGTGATGAAGGTCGACGAACAGGGCAGGTGGGCGGAGACGTCGGACGCGACGATGGTGGACGGCCGGAAGGTTAGCAGCGTGAAGATGCTTCTGGTCAGGAAGCTGTAGACACCAGTCGGGCCAGGAAGAAGCCTCGCGGGCCTGGACTTGTAACCAACCCGAAACGGGAATGCCAGATCGTTGTATACTCCGTCTAATCCATCCATGACACGATGTGACCGAATCTTGCGCTGTCATCAGGAGGTCTTCCGTATGAAACGCTCTTACCTGCTCGGTATCGCGTATGTCGTATCAGTGAGCATTGCTCTCGCTCAGACCACATCTACTTCGATTCTTGGCACAGTCACCGATGCTTCCAGTGCTTCCATTGCCGGAGCAAAGGTCACGGCTACCAACGTCAACACGCGTGTTGCTTCAAACACGGTAACTACAGACACAGGCGATTACGCATTTCCTTTGCTCGACATCGGCGAGTATCAGGTAAGTGTCGATCAGCCAGGCTTCAAGGGTGAAACCCGGAAAGGAATCACGCTTCAGGTAAACGATAAGTTTCGCGTTGATTTCCACCTTCAGGTGGGCTCACAGTCGGAGCGCGTGACCGTCACCGCGGAGGCTGCCAACCTCCAGACCGACGAGGCCTCGATCGGTGGCACTGTGGAGCAAAGACGGCTGGTTGAACTTCCGATGAACGGCCGAAATGTCGGCAATTTCGCTGTGCTAAATCCGGGCGTATCGTTCGGGTCGCGGCATGGCTACGATGGCCAGTCGGGAGGCGGTGGTGGTGTGCCGATCCCCGGACAGACAATCGCCATCATTGCAAACGGGCAGCGCGAGGTGAGCCAGCACGCAACCCTTGATGGCGTTGTCGCCACCGAGGCTCGCGTGAACACGGTGCCGTTCTCCCCTTCGCCGGAGGCCATGGAAGAGGTTCGAGTGATCTCGGGCAGCTACTCCGCCGAGTACGGGTTCAACTCAGGCGCGCAGCTTGTGATGGTGATGCGGTCGGGCACAAATGACCTCCATGGCTCGGCGTATAACTTCCTTCGCAATGACAAGTTGGACGCGGAAAACTTTTTCCAAAACTACTTCACGCCCGCAGGGCAGCCGCGGGTGAAGAAAACGTCGCTTCGTCAGAATCAGTTTGGGTTTGTGGTCGGCGGGCCGGTCATGATTCCGAAACTGTATAACGGAAGAAACAAAACGTTCTTCAACTTCAACTACGAAGGCCGGCGCCGTCGCGAACCTGGTGCCATCGCTACGGCACTTGTGCCGAGCGATGCTTTCCGTAACGGCGACTTCAGCGCACTCCTGAATCGACGCAGTGCAGCCGGAGCCGCGCTCCCCGCCATCCAGCTCTTCGATCCGTCGTCGGATCCCGCCAGTCCGACACCGTTTCCCGGGAACATCATCCCGTCAAGCCGGATCTCACCGACCGCAAAGGCTTTGCTGGAATTTTTCCCTCGCGCCCAGAACGACCTGTCTGATCCGATAACCGGCATCAACTTCCGCAATCCGGGAACAAACTCGATTGACGACAATCAGTACTTTGTTAAGATCGACCATTCCTTTAGCGCGAATGACAAGGTGTTTGCGCGGTACGCAAGCAATATTCCGAAGTATTTCAGTATTACGAACAATCCCGCCTTTAGCTATCTTGTGGAAGGTCGAAACAACAACCTTGCCACGCAGTGGCTCCACCTGTTTTCACCGACGATCGTCAATGAGGCTCGTTTTGGAATCTCGGAGTCGCGCGACGACAGCTTCAATCCACGCGCGAATACGAATTTCACGCTCGAAGGTATCGGAATCCGTGGCTTCAACGTACTGACCGACGGAAACCGGCCCCTGACGTCGCGCGAGGTCGGTATCCCGGCGATGAATATCCAGGGATTCTTCAGCCCGGCCGAGCGTGACGGCGGCAATGGTTTTGATCGAAACCGCGTGTACCAGATCAACGACAACGTGGCGATAACCACTGGCGCCCACACGATCAAAGCCGGCTTCGATTACCGCAGAGTTACGCTGTTCCGGGGCGCAGCCAATGTACCTCGCGGAGGATTCAATTTCGCCGGGAACGTCTCGGGAAGTTCGGTCGCGGCATTTCTGCTCGGCGCGCCAACATCCACGGATTCTCCGGAAGGGTTGCCTCTTACGGACATCCTCCAGCATCGGAGCGCTCTCTATATCAATGACGACTGGAAGCCCTTCCGCCGGCTGACCCTCAACCTGGGGTTGCGGTGGGAGTACAACAGCCCTGCGACCGACGTGCAGGGATTGTGGCGCAGCGCCGAATGGCGGAACGGCAGGAATAGGCCGCCCGAGTACGTCCCAGCCGATATTCGAACCGTGTACCAGTTCTACAAGGCTTCGAAGAAACAGTTCATGCCTCGCATCGGCCTCGCATACCGGCTCACGGATTCCTGGGTGATCCGCTCCGCGTTCGGGATCTACTATAACGTGCACCAGTTGAATAATTACTCGATCCTGAACCTGAACCCGCCGCTGTCAGGCAGCTCGAGTTTCGCGAATACGATATCAAACGGGGTGTTTGTTCCTGGTGCGCCGGTCTACAATTTCAGCAATCCATTTGGAACACCAAGTCCGACGTCGTTGACGAACGCCAATGTTCTTACTCTGGACAACTTCCAGCCGTACGTCGCCCAGTGGAGCTTCGACATCCAGCGGCGGCTGCCCTGGGACGCTACGATATCGGTCGGCTATGTCGGCAGTAAGACGACACACCTCGACAACACGATCGAGCTGAATAATCCCGACCCGTTCATTCCATCCGGTGCAACGGACACCATCCAAAGCCGTCGGCCCTATCCGTTCATCGTCGACAAGGGCGTCACCCGGCCGTTGTCGCGAATCCGCTTCCTCGACAGCGGTGGCAATTCCTGGTACGACGGACTTCAGGTCAGCCTCCGCAAACGCTACTCACACGGCGTTGTGCTCACCTTCGCTTACACCTGGTCGAAGACCCTCATGCAGGGTTATGGACGCAATGAAGGCGACGGCATCAACTCAAATACCTATCAAAACAAGTTCGACCGCGCATCAGAGAAAGGCCGTGTCGGCTTCGATGCTTCGCACGTTGCCGTCTCCAGCTTCATCTACGATCTGCCGGCGCCGAAGATGCTGTCGTCCGGCATCGCGGGCGCTGTGTTCGCCGGCTGGCAGGCGAACGGCATCATAACGCTTCGCTCGGGACTGCCCTTTACTGTCACGCAGGGCAACATCATCAATACGGGTAATGCCCCGGTCAGGCCCGACCGTATCGGCAGCGGCAAACTGGACAATCCGACCGTAAATCAGTGGTTCAATCCGGACGCTTTCCAGCTGGTTAGCTGTTCGAGTTCCGCACTCCAGGAACGCTGCCACTATGGCAATTCGGGTACCGGCATCCTGGAAGGACCGGGCTTCAAGAACGTGGACGCTTCGTTGTTCAAGAACTTCAAGATCACTGAGCGTGCAAAGCTTCAGTTCCGCAGCGAATTCTTCAACGTGTTCAACACTCCGCAGTTCAACGTTCCGAACCGCGGTCTGAATACCGGGGGAGGCTTCCTTCCGCAACGCGCTGCCGGCGGCGCCATTACATTCCCGTCGCAAGCTGGAATTACCAGCGGCCCGGGAGCAATCACCAGCCTGATCGCACCCATGCGAAACATCCAGTTCGGCCTCAAGCTGCTCTGGTAATTGCCGGACGGGGCCGGACTAACATTCCGGCCTCGTCCTACTTACCGACCGATCTCGCCGCCCGCTCCGCAGCCTGCAAAGCCTCGTCGATATCCTCTTCCGAATGCGCCGCCGAGATGTACCATCGACCATCCGGCAACACCAGAACACTCTCATCCAGCAGTGCGAGAACGAAGTCAGACCACGTCTGCCGGTCCGCGGCAAGCGTATCGCGGTACGTCACGGGCGCTTCCTGTTGCAGGTGAATCGTAAACACCGGACCATCACCGGTACTCACAGCCGGAAGCCCTGACGCGCGCAGGTGTTTCACCAGACCCGATGCGAGCATCTCGCCGAGCTTTCTCATGCGTGGATAAATCGTATCCGCGCCACTTCGCAGCTCCTGAAGCGCAGCCCTCGCTCCGGAGAGGACCACCGGATTGCCGTTCAACGATCCGGCGTGCACCACCTCTCCCGATGCAATTGGCTGCATGTACTGCCGCCTGCCCGCGAGCACGCTAAGCGGCAGCCCGGCACCAACGGCTTTCGCAAACGTCGCAAGGTCCGGAATGACGCCATAGCGCGTCTGCCCGCCGCCAAGCTCCAGCCGCAGGCCCGTGATGACCTCATCGAAGATAAGCAGCGCGCTATGCCGCGTGGCAGTCTCGCGCAGAAATTCCAGGAAACCAGGCTCCGCCGGAATACATCCGCTGTTCGCCAGAAGGGGCTCGCAGAAGATCGCGGAGATTTGGCCATGATGGTCTGCGAATGCCCGGTCCACCTCCTCACGGCTGTTCCATGCCGCGACAACGACGTGGTCGTGAGGAAGTTGTCCCTTCGCCACCGGTACGGGCTGACGCTGCCCACCGGCTTCACCCTCACCGACATTGGGGTGGTAGCTGACCAGAGCCTGGTCTCCCCAGCCGTGATAGTGGCCCTCGAACTTCAGGTACTTCATGCGCCCTGTGACCGCGCGGGCGAGCCTCAGTGCCAGCAGCACGATCTCCGTACCGCTGTTCGCAAATGCAACGAGGTCCGCGCACGGAATGATCTCGTTCAGCAGTTCAGATACTTCAAACTCCAGGTCGTGCTGCGCGCCAAACGTGAGCCCTTTTCGTACCTGCGCACTGATCGCGTCCGCAATGCAGTCCGGCGCATGTCCGAGAATCAGCGGTCCCCAGGCGAGACCGAAATCAATGTACGAATTGCCGTCGACGTCCCATACCCGACTTCCCTTCCCGCGATCGAAGAACAGCGGGTACGGGCGAGCACTCCTTCGCAGCCCGCTGGATACTCCGCCCGCCAGTGTGCGGGCGGAACGCTCGAAGCGCTGAAGCGACCCGCGCGTCTTTTCCCGTACGGACCGCTCGCGGTCTGCCGCCCGTAAGATGAGAGATTCAGAATGAGAACCCATTACCTGTGCGCGATCACCTCGATCTCTACCAGAGCCCCGTCCAGAGGAATCCCGGCGACGGCTACGGTGGTTCTCACTGGCGGCTCGGCACCGAATCTGCCGAGATATGCTTCGTTCATTGCCTTGTAGTCGTCAAGGCTCGAAAGATACACATTGCACTTCAGCGCGTTCTTCATTGATGAACCCGCCGTCTTCAGACAGGCCTCGATCTCGTTCAGCACGAACTCAGTCTGCTCACGGATTCCTTTGACCTTGTTCGTGCCATGACCGCTGATGAATATCAGGTCACCGTGCGAGATGATTTCCGAGTACAGGGGCGTGGCGGTCGGCTTATCCCCTCGATGAAATACAGTCTTCTTTTTGTTGCTGGAACTGGTTTGGGCACTCGCGGCCGGGACAGCCAGTGCGCCGAGCGCCATCCAAAAGTTTCTTCGCCAGAATTTCATGCGGGGTCAGGCTCCTCCTGTGAGAATTTCTCGAATACGACGGATAACGATATCTGTTTCGCCGGGCTGCAGCATCCAACTCGCGATCTCAATAGTGTCAGCTACCCAGGGAGCTGGCACCAGCTCAATCGACGGCTCGCCATCGCGAAGCTTCTGCATCAGCGCAGCGGTCGAGACCGGATACTTCGACGAATCCCACCGGGCGCGCACATGCGGGCACTGATTCGCGATTTCGGGAACGAAGATCTCAGCCTGTACTCCGGGCAGCTTCGTCATTGCGGTGCGGATCGATTCGGCCGTACGCTCCCAGCCTCGGTAAATGCTCGCATAATCCTCCCTGAGAAAGGACTCAAGCGCGACCATCATGCCGACCATTTCTTCTTTATTCACCTTGCATGAGCGCCCAATCGTGTCGGAATTCGGTGACGTATTCTTACGGGCGGCGCGAATCAGATCGGCCCGGCCAGCGAGAATTCCAGCCGACTGCGGACCCCGAATCGCCTTACCGCCGGAGACAACAACCATGTCGAAGCCGAGTCGAATCGGCTTCAGCAAATTCTCGACCGGAGGCACATCGGCCGCGCAATCGTTCATCGTCGGCAGGTTGTGGCGTCTGCCAATCGCGACAAACTCCTCCATGCCGACCTTACCAGCTCCGGCCGCCTTGTTCAAAAACAGCAGCATCGCCGTCTTCGAATTGATCGCACGCTCGAGCTCTTCCCGCGTCTCAACCTCGATCAGCCGCACGCCGCAATTCCGAACCATATGGTCGTAGGGAAACCGGTGCGTTTTCTGGACGATCACCTCCGTCTTCATGCCAGTGAGGTCGGGAATGCGGCGGATGCGGTCCGGATCCTCCCCGGTGAGGACAGCCGCGGTGCCCAGCGTGAGGCCTGCCGCGGCGCCCGACGGCACCATCGCCGCAGGTGTACCAAGCATCTTCGCAATCCGTTGGCCCACCGCATCGTGCAACTCATCCAGGCGGACGAACCTTGTGCTCACGGAACGTATCGCCTCAACGACCTCCGGCCGCATCAGTGACGCGGTGGAGAAAGTGTACACGCCGGCTCCGTTGATGATGGGACGAACTCCGAGTTCTTTCAGGAAATCGCGCTGTGGGACAGACGCTGCTGCGAGACCTGCAGGCATTGCAGCCAGCGCGCCGCTACTACCGATCAGTCTTCGGCGAGTCAATTGGCGCTTCATGGAGGTAAAGCATACCACTGACACAGCCGTGGTACGGTAGCACCTATGCCAACAGTGGCGGTAGCGACCCTGATGCACGAGTCCAACTCGTTCAATCCTGTGCTCACACCACTGAGTGACTTCCGGGTTCAGGCACGCGATTTGTCCGAGTGGTCGAAGGCCCACACGGAAGTCGCGGGGTTCCTCGCCGCAGCCAAAGCAGAGAACCTTACTCCGATTCCCATTCTGGCCGCGACAGCGACTCCGGGCGGACCTGTCCAGGAAGCCGCATACGAGCAACTCGTCGCCTGCCTTCTCGAGAATCTGGCTGCCGCCGGGCACTTTGATGGCGTGTATCTGGCGCTCCATGGCGCGATGGTGGCTGAGCATATCCCACAGGCAGATAACGAAATCGTCCGGCGCATTCGTGAACGAATCGGTCCGGACATGCCACTCGTCGTCTCACATGACTTCCACGCCAATATTGCGCCGGAAACCCTGACCCACAGCACGGCGCTGCTGACCTATCAGCAGAATCCACACCTCGACACCAGACAGCGTGGCGAACGCGCCGCATCGATCCTCGCGCGTACCCTGCGTCGGGAGATCCGGCCGACACAGGCGATCGCCAGGCCGCCGATGATCTGGAACATCGTCCATCAGAATACTTACGCGGAGCCGCTGCTGTCTGTGACACGCCAGAGCATGCGCCTTGAAGAGCAGCCAGGAATCCTCGCCGCGAGTGTAGCCGGCGGGTATCAGTATGCGGATGTGCCATACGTCGGACCGTCGTCCGTCGTCGTAACGGATGGCGATCCTGAGCTCGCGCGCGCCGAGGCGCAGCGACTCTCCGACGCACTGTGGGACCGGCGGCATAATACCCGCGTGGACCTTCCCGATCCGGCCAAGGCTGTCGCGGACGCAATGCGTGAACGGGACTTTCCGGTCGCGCTGTTCGACACCGGCGACAACGTTCTTGGCGGCTCCGCTGGCGACAGTACGTTCCTCCTCGAGGAGCTCCTCCGACAGCGCGCGGTGGGCTGGGTGGTAACCATCAGCGACCCCGATGCCGTGCGCGAAGCGATTCGCGCCGGCCTTGACGGACGTTTCGAAATGCACGTCGGTGGAAAGCGCGATCGCCTTCACGGCGACCCTGTGCGTATTCACGGGATTGTCCGCTCGCTGCACGCGGGCCGATACATGGAACCCGAAGTACGGCATGGCGGATCTCAGTTTCACGATCTCGGCCACAGCGCGGTTATCGAAGTGGACGGCTCAACCGCGGACCTTCAGAACCTTGTCCTGTTGACCACGCTTCGGTCGCACCCAAACTCCATTCACCAGATCGTAAGCTGCGGCATTTATCCCGAACGCCAAAAGATTCTGGTTGTGAAAGGCACCATCGCGCCACGGGCGGCATACGAGCCGATTGCCAGGAAGATCGTGCTTGTCGACTCACCCGGCGCAACCGCGGTCAACCCAGCGAGATTCCATTACAACAAGGCGCGCCCCGGCCTTTTCGGACTGACGTAATCGAAGAGAACATTCATGGATCGTCGAACATTTCTTGCTACCTCCGCCACCAGCGCGCTCGCGATGAATCAGAGCGCAGTTCCGCCGAAAAAGATTGCAGCGATCGTCACGGAGTATCGGCCACTCTCTCACGCCGACGTGATCGTAGGGAAGTATCTGGAAGGGTTCAATCAGGACGGGCGTCCACCCTATCCGCGATCGAAGATCGTATCCATGTTCACGGAGCAAGTGCCGCGGCAGGACATGAGCCGAGACCGCGCCAGGAAGTTCAACGTGCCGATCTTCCGTACGGTCGCCGACGCGCTTACCCTGTCTGGAGACACACTCGCGGTCGACGGCGTTCTTCTGATCGGCGAACACGGAGAATACCCAACCAACGATAAAGAACAGAAACTGTATCCGCGCTTCGAGATGTTCCTGAAAATCACGGACGTTTTTCGCCAGACCGGCCGATCCGTTCCTGTCTTTAACGACAAACACCTCTCGTGGAACTTCCGCCAGGCCAGCCGCATGGTGGACATCTCGCGGGAGTTGCGATTTCCGATGCTCGCAGGATCGTCCGCGCCAGTCGCATGGCGTATTCCAGCCGTCGACGCTCCGTTCGGCGCCAGACAGAATCACGCCGTAGCGATCTCCTACAGCGGTCTCGACATCTATGGGTTTCATGTTCTGGAAGCGCTGCAATCCATGGTGGAGCGCCGAAAAGGCGGGGAAACTGGCGTTCGTTCCGTCCAGTGCCTGCAGAATGAGGCATGCTGGAAATTCATTGATGAAAACGGCTGGGTGAAGAAGCTGTTCGATACCGCGCTGTCTCGCAGCAACACCCGCAAAAAGGGACTTCCCCGCGACCTTGTGAAGGAGCCAGCCGTCTTCATCATCGACTACAACGACGGACTGAGGGCTGCGGCGTTCCTGATGACCGGGATGGTGGAAGACTTCACCGTCGCTCTCGATGTGGAGGGCCAGTCGGCACCGGTCTCCACGCTGATGAATCTGCAGAACAGCCGGCCGCATCATCACTTCGGCTGTCTTGTGAAGAACATCGAGAAGATGTTCGAAACCGGCAAACCGCCCTATCCCGTCGAACGCACGCTTCTCACAAGCGGAATCCTCGACTTCGCGCTTGAATCGCGCCTGCGGGGATATAAGAAGCTGGATACACCACAACTGGCGAAGGTCCGTTATCAAACTACCAGCGCTTCGCATTTCTGCAGCACTGGCTGGGGACCGGACGGCAAACAACTAGACTAAGGAAGACCTGCATGCGCGCTCTGATAATCACCGGACTTGTCCTTGTCATCTCGTCTTTCGCCTCAGCTCAACCACAGAAATATGTCGTGGGAATAGCAGGCGTCATGCACGAATCGAACTCCTTCAATCCCGCGAAGACGGTTGTGGCCGACTTCGAAGGCATGCGCGGAACTACGACGCTGTCGGGCGCGGATCTGCTCGCGTCGCTCAGGAAAGGCAACACTGAGATCTCGGGTTATCTCGACGGTGCCGACAGTGAGCGCTTCGACGTGTATGCAGGCTACATCGCATCAGCGACGCCGAAAGGCCCGCTCACCAGGGACACCTTCGAGACCGTCACGCAGCGGATGATCGCGAGCCTGAAGGCGGCACCGAAACTCGACGGCATTCTGCTGGCGCTTCACGGCGCCATGGTTGCCGACGGATTTCCCCAGGCGGATGAAGAGATCGTGCGCCGTGTACGGGCCGCTTTCGGCACAGCGATTCCAGTCGTAGTCACTCACGATTTCCACGGGAATCCCTCTCCCGAACTGGTGAAGCTCTCGACGGCACTGGTGGGCTATCAGCAGAATCCACACCTCGACACTCGGCTGCGCGGCCGTCGCGCCGCCTCGATCATGGGACGTACACTGCGCGGTGAGATCAAGCCCGTGCAGGTGATCGTGAAGCCTCCGATGGTGTACAACATTATCTTCCAGAACACGTACGCCGAGCCGCTGCTGCGCATCACAAGAGCGACGATGGATCTGGAACAAAGCAACCCGAAGATCCTCGCCGCCACCGTCATGGGTGGATACCAATACTCCGACGTCCCCTGGATGGGGCCAAGTGTTGTGGTCGTCACCGACGGCGATCGCGCCCTCGCAGAGAAGGAAGCGAAACGCTTCGGCGACTTGCTGTGGGCGAACCGCAGCGAGATTGTTCTTAAGATCCCCGACCCCGCGGCCGCCGTAAGGGAGGCGATGGCAGAGACGAAGTTTCCCGTCGCGTTGTTCGACACCGGAGATAACGTCGGCGGCGGTTCGTCGGCAGACAGCACCTTCATCCTGCACGAACTGATCGCGCAAAGAGCAATCGGATGGGTGATGACCATCGCGGATCCTCCAGCGGTTGAAGCTGCGGTGAAAGCCGGTATCGGCGGAACATTCAACATGCCCGTCGGCGGCAAGACAGACAACCTGCACGGGAAGCCTGTCGTAATCAGCGGCAAGGTTAAATCCCTGCATGATGGCGACTTCATCGAAACCGAGATTCGCCACGGCGGAGGACGCTACTTCAGCATGGGCCCAACCGCTGTCATCGAAGTCGAGGGCGGTACGCGCGACGACAAGAATCTGCTTGTACTCACCACGCGCCGCATGGTTCCTTACAGCATGCACCAGATCGTCAGCCTCGGCATTTACCCCGAGCGGCAGAAGATCCTGGTTGCCAAAGGCACAGTAGCTCCGCGAGCGGCATACGAGCCCATCTCAGCGAAGATCATCGTCGTCGATTCGCCCGGCTCCACCGCGGTAAATCCCGCACGATTCACATTTAAGAATGTGCGCGAGAAGTTGTGGGGCCTGCAGTAGCTTTACTTCGCCGGCGCGGTAGGCACCGCCCCAGGAAGCCTGCTGTTCCTGCCGTCCTCCGACGTGGCATCCCAACGCGAATCGCCCTGTGAGTCGTACTTCCCCAGCTTGTCCCACGACTCTCGAGTGATGCCGTTCAGTTCCCACGCAACCCGTCCGTCTCGCAGCGTCAATTCGCACACGATTCGTTGCGTGCCGCGCATACCAGCCTTATAAGAATCGACAAAGCCAAAGTCGCCTTTCTCCACGCGGAACACCGCAACGTCAGCGACTGCATTCACTGACAAATGGCCGAGCTCTTCATGGTGGATCGCCCGTGCCGGTGCCCACGTCGACCTCGCGATCACTTCTTCCAGCGGCACGCCCATGATCAGGAACTTCGACATCACCACCGACATGTCCTTCATTCCCGCATTGATGCTGCCGATATGCAGATCGGTCGAGATCGTGTCCGCGATGAAACCCTGCTGGACCGCGGGAACGGCCTGCCGAAACAGAAAGCTGCCCTGACCATGTCCCGCATCGAACAAAACGCCCCGTTTCCGGGCCTCGAAAAGATAAGGGAGAACGCGTCCCTTTTCATCCAGCATGGGAACGCTGTTCAAATACAAATGCGTATAGATATCTCCCGGCCGCAGCTTCCGCAGAACCAGTTCCTGGAATGGTCGCTCTTTTCGAAACGTCCCGAAATCCACCATCACCGGAACGTTTGCGATCTTGCCAGCCTCCACCGCCCGCTCCACCGCCACCCATTCCGGACCGTCGTAATGAGCGGTCTTGATGCCGACAATTCGATCCCGGTTGCTGTTCACCATGGCCGCCGTCGACCTCGGATCCATGTCCTTCGCGTTTTGCTCACCCGCGCGACCATCCATCCCTCGGCCAACGATGTTGATCCACGCAAGTACCCGAACGAGTGCCGTGTCCATGGCCTTCTTCCGGAACTCCGGGAAATTACGCCAGCCCGTCCCGCCAGCATCCACTGCGGTAGTAACTCCCGACCGTAATGTGTGGCTGTCGGGGAAGATGGCGGCGCCCGGACTACCCGAGAAATGAGCGTGTATATCGATGAAGCCCGGCGCGACATACATACCCGACACATCGACCGTCTTCAGCGACTTCGACGCATCGATCGCATCCGCAACGGCCGCGATCTTCCCGTTCAGAATCGCAACATCCTTCACGGAATTAATGCGATTCTTCGGGTCGATAACATGCCCGTTCTTAAGCAGCAGATCGTACTGTTGCGCCTGAGCGGTCCCCGGCAGGAGGACTAACAAGAGAAACAAACATGAGTTCATCACCAGATCTTCTCCCCACTACTTCGATGCCGGGGCAGGCATCGGCCTCGCGGCGCCCCGGCTGTCGTCCCAGTACGGCTCGCCCAACCCCTGATACTTGCCGAGCCGGTCCCAGTGATCCCGCGTGCGGCCATTCAGATCCCACACAACCTTGCCTGAAGCGACCGTGAGTTCGGCAAACAGCTTCTGGGTACCGTCCATTCGAGCGCCGAAGGAATCGACAAATGCGAACTTGCCCTTCTCCACCCCCAACACGGCAATGTCCGCAATCGCGCCCACAGACAAGTGTCCGAGCTGCTCGCGACGAATCACACGCGCCGCGTTCCATGTCGAACGCAGGATGACGTCTTCCAGCGGCATTCCCATGTTCAGAAACTTCGACATGACGTTCAACTGGTCCTTCATTCCGGAGTTAATGCTGCCGGAATGCACGTCCGTGGAGATCGTGTCCGGAACAAAGCCCTGCCGGACAGCGGGAACCGCCTGACGAAACTCGAACGCCGCGCCGCCGTGACCCACATCGAACAACACACCTCGCTTCCGAGCCTCAAACAGGTAGGGGAACACCTTACCGTTGTCGTCGAGCATCGGTACGGGCGCGTAGTATGCATGCGTATAGATGTCACCGGGCCGGAGTTTCTTGAGCACCAGTTCCTGAAACGGCCGCTCCGTACGGAACTCGCCGAAGTCGATCATGACTGGAATATTCGCCAGCGTCCCAGCCTCAACGCCGCGCTCTACAGGCCGCCAGTCGGGCCCGCGATAGTGAGCCACTTTAATGCCGACGATTGTGTCGCGGTGAGCCATGGCAAGTTCTGCGGCAGCTTTCGCGTCCATGTCGTCCACGTTCTGCTCCTGCGCCTCACCTGTCATCCCAGAACCTCCGATGTTCAGAAACACGAACACGCGAGTGCGGGCGCGGTCGACCACTGTCCGCTTGAACTCCTCAAAATTCCGCCGCCCGGACGAGCCCGCGTCCACGACCGTAGTAACACCCGATTTCAGGGCGAACGCGTCGGGGAAAATGCTGGTGTGCCCGCCTGCCAGCATCGGTCCTGCCGTGCCCGCGAACACATGAGCATGAAGATCAATCAGCCCCGGCGTGAGATACAGGCCCGCGACATCAACCACCTTCCGGCCCTGCGCGGCGGGGATGTTGGGTGCCACGGCTGCGATCCGTCCGTCACGGATTGCAACATCGCGTACGGCGTTGATCTTGTTCTTCGGATCGATGACATGTCCGCCTTTCAGCAGCAGGTCGTAAGAAGTCTGAGCATACAAAGCGCTCGCACACAGCAGCAGGCTCGACAGGTGCATAGCGCACCATCTTACCCGATCGTCTCTATAATGGACCAATCATGGGACCCACTCGCCGCAGCCTCCTTCAGTCCACAATGCTGGCACCCGCCGCCGCAGCCGCTGTTACCAACCTAACCGCCTCCTCGCCTTCAGGCCTGTACGGGAGCCTTGGCGTAAAACCAGTAATCAACGGCGTCGGAGTGGTGACGGTGCTCGGCGGCTCCATCATGCCACCCGAGGTCATCCGCGCTATGGAGGAAGCTTCCCGCTATTTCATCCCGCTTCCGGAACTGGAACGCAAAGTGGGGGCGCGCATCGCCGAACTGGTGCAGGCTCCCGCCGCGATGGTTACCTGCGGAGCGGCATCTGCGATTTCGGTCGGCACCGCTGCCTGCCTGTCGCAAGGCGATCCCGCGAAACTGCGGCAACTTCCGAACCGCGAGGGCATTCGGTTCGAGGTAATTCAGCAGAAGTCGCACCGCTCGGGCTACGAGCATCAGATGGAGCTCTGCGGCGCAAAGATCGTCACGGTTCAGACCCGGAAGGAACTCGAAGCCAGCATCACGGAGCGGACCGGGATGATGTTCTTCCTCAACAAGGCAGACCCGAATGGCGAGATCGGTGCCGAGGAGTTCGTCAAATTCGGCAAGCAACGCGGCATTCCGACGATGAATGACGCGGCATCGGATGCGACGCCGAAAGAGAACCTGTGGAAGTACACGAAGCAAGGGTTCGACCTTGTGATCTTCTCGGGCGGTAAAGCTTTGCGCGGACCGCAGACAACGGGGCTGCTACTGGGACGCAAGGACTTGATTGAGACCTCCTATTCCGCCATGTCGCCCTACGGCGGAATCGGGCGCGGCATGAAGGTCGGCAAGGAAGAACTCTGCGGCGTGCTGGCTGCTGTCGAACGATACCTGAAGGCAGATCACGCAGCGGAGTACAGCGAGTTGGAAGGACGCGTCGAATCGATTCGCACCGCACTGAAGTCCGTCAGCGGCGTAAGGACCGATCGGCACATTCCGGTCATCGCGAACGAGGTGCCTCACGTCACAGTGGAGTGGGACGAGACGGCTCGCGGGCTGACGTCGCAACAGGCGGTCGAAAAGCTCCTTGCCGGAGACCCGCCCATTCACGTGCAGCGCCCAGGCGAAGGGAAACTGCTCATCTCGGTTTGGATGATGCGCGGAGAGGAGCACAAAATCGTCGGGCGACGCCTGCGTGAAATCCTGTCAGTTTGACGCCGCCGCACGAACCGCATAGAGCGCGTTCCGGGTCCGAATATACATCTCGCCTTCGCTGATTGCCGGAGTCGCGTATATGTCCGAGTCGAACTCATTGATCGCCAGAATTTCCCAGTCGCCGGCAGCACGCAGCACGACGACCTTCCCATGCTCGCTGGCAATGTACACTTTCCCGTCGACGCCGATGGGTGACGAGTAGTAGTCTTCCAGCGCGCCCGTCAAACGCGCCTGCTTCAGCACCTTGCCTGTCTGAGCGTTCAGAGTAGTCGCGATTCCGCCGCTTCGCACAAGGAAAACCACGTCTTTGTAGACGAGGGGCGCCGGCACATCGGGGAGGGACTTTTCAAATCGCCAGAGCACGTGCGTCTCCGTTACGTCGCCGCTGCCTCCCAGCTTCACCGCCATTACTCCATTGCGAGAGGCGCGCCGAGAGCGGAAGAACATCCACTCCCTTTCGTTCAGAAAACCATCGCGATCCAGGTCGACCGCACGCCACGTTCCCGTAGGCTGCCAGGGCTTTGGAAGTTCCATCGGAGAGAGCTTCCCGTCGTGATTGGTGTCGGCGGACGCGACCACCTCAGCAAAGGTGGGCAGTTCCACCTGCTGCCCCGCGTCGTTCCCGGGAGTCCAGCCGCTGAAATACACGACGTCACCGGCAATGGTCGGCGCCGACTTAGGAAGCGTAAAATAATTACTTGAACTATTTTACGCCGAAGTATAGACTTGGCGAATGGAATCGGATGCGTTGATTGTCGCCCGGCATCAAGCGATT
>JAWXCM010000207.1:0-23012 GCA_034408745.1 Bryobacteraceae bacterium | reverse complement strand
GATGTACTTTGAACTGAGAGCCCAACTGGCTCAGTGTTTTCTCACCTCGCAGGGCATCCAGGGCAACCCGCGCTTTGAACTTTGGACTATAGGTCTTTCTTGTCGTTGCCATCAACCGCTCCTTGTCAATGACTCCGTCCGAATCTTAGCTTATTGTCTGGTCTGAATTCCTGGGTCCACTATAAAACTCATTCACTGCGATCATCTTCTGGCGGAGGATATTCGCTCGAATTGGCCGCCAAAAGCTCAGCAAGTCTGTTCGCCAGTGCCTTAGACTCTGGGTCTTTGCCGGTCGGAAGACCGACCATCAGGGCATGAAAGGGGTCCCACGGGCGAGGCGCAGCGAAAATTTCGAGTTCCGCTACAGCCTTGCAACACTGCTTACCTCCGCGGCTGTAAGAATGCAGAAGCGGTCGTCGGGTTCGCGCCGCATCCGAACTCTGAGCTGCTCGGCATTATCATTTTTCGGCTCAGACAGCGACAATCCGTTGTCGTCTTTGCCATTCGTACGCGGCAGGAAGGCAGCCTTGTCAATCTTCCCGTTTTTGGCGTACTTCGCTCTTATACCTCGAACAATGCGTGTACTTTCAGGAATAGGCCCTTCCCTATCGAGACTGTCCGACATCTGATCGTTACGCGCCTAGAACGGCCCAGCGGATGCGACGTGCCATATGGGCTATATCAGTGTTTGCGTCGACTCCAAACTCTTTCGGGCCTCCGCTCGAATAGTACAGGTACGGCTGTTCAGACTCTTCGTAGGGACAAATCAAATCAAGCTCTCGATCGCCTTTACCCCAAGAGATATGAATGTCACCATTGTTGTCAGTAGTTATGTTGTTTGGCCGTAACAGAGCTGACTTACGGGCTAGGCGAAGCAAAAAACGCATCGCGTGCTTGATGCTGTAGTAGCTGGGCCGAATCAGCCCATGGTCGTCCTCAACCGCATCGTAAGCAAGGTCATTAAGTTCATCGAGAAGATCAATAAGATTCTGGCCCGCGACCAACAGGTCTTCTTCAGATTCTGCTGACGGCTGAGTGGCGTGAAAGCGCTCAAGCTTCTGAGTGAAGAGGCCCCCAAAGAAGCGCAGCGCCAAGCGCTCTGGCGATGCCTTCTCGACGCGAGGCTTAATGAAACTCCAGTGGGCCTGATCTGGGTCAACCCGCAAGATACAAGGCATCCCGCCCTCTAACACTGGTATCAATGGCACTTGGACGTTGCTATACGGAGCGTTAGTGTGTGGCATCCACTCGTTGGCGGGATCTTCCCAAGCAGGCTCTGTGTCCTTCGGATACGCCCGAATCCAATCCACGCACGAGTTTAGCTTCTCGTGATCGGCATCAGAGTTCAGATATTTCGTAGACACTACCTTAATTCTCGTCGTCTCGACCTAAATCGATGATTTCTGCACGCCTCATTAGATCGGTCATTGTCTTGCTCTTCGCCTGAGCCCGCGCAATGACCTTCTGCAACGTGTCCAGGTCTTCGTCGTCCATCGCCACATACAACTCGCACGGCTCATTTTGGTACATATAGGCCAGACGGAAATTGTGTACGACGACGGCACCTGCAATAGACTGAGCCGCTCCAGAGAAAACTGGACGCAGATCCGAGTATACTCGCGCCCCCATGAAAACGTTTTGATGCTCCCGCTGAATCTCCCGCGCCTTAGCTCCTATCACAACGCTTTCAGTATCAAGAAGAGATAGGAGTCGCCGTTTCAGGCTGCCTCCTTTATCCTCTTCGACAACGTTTGAGCCAAGCAGCCCTTCACAAAGCTCGTCTACAAATTTGGACGGGCTCACCGGTAAGTTGGCACGCAAGCTGGCTAGCGCGCCAAGAACCGCTATGATGCTTTCGACGTCTTGGGTCGTCAGGTCTCCCGGATGACTTGCAAGCCTGGAGGCGGCTTTCTCCGGATTCCGAACAACGGGCAAGCGCTCCAACGCCGCTTGAAGAACCGCAGCATCGTTGTCGGAGAGCGATGCCACTTTCTTCAACGCTGGCTTAAAGCGTTCTGGGATGTTGAGCGCCACCATTCACCTTCAAAAGAGTTGCCCTATCCAGTTCCAAAGGATCTTCTGTGAGCAATTGTAGTTCCCTATCCTAATGCTCTCGCACAGTTGCAATGCAATACCAAAGGTAACAGTATATGCTCACACGTTTGCTCGTTCGCGCTAGCCTCTGAAGTCGGCCCGCAGGAGAACTGCGATTTGATGCAGCGACTACCCGCAAAGCCTCAGAATAGCGGATGTCGCGAAACAAGCGATTTTGGATGCATGCAGGTGACTGGCTGGGTTATTGCGCCTATTGTTCGAGCAAATGTACCCGATAGATGCCCGACTACGATTGATATGCTCAAGCCCTAAAGCATTGAGTAGATTTGGTCGGGGCGGGGCGATTCGAACGCCCGACCCCCTGCGCCCAAGGCAGGTGCGCTACCAGGCTGCGCTACGCCCCGACTTCCTTTCAGGATAGCATCCGCCCTGCACCCACAGGACCGAAAAAACGCGTGCTATCCTGCGAGCGGTTTGACACGCCGTACTCTGCTTCGCTGTTCCGCCTCCGCCCTCGCCGGCGCCACTTTGATTCCCGCAGCCACCTGCACCTCCACCCTCGACGCCGAAACGGCGGCGCACTACAAGTCTTACCTCGACCGTCTGCGTCCCCAGATGGAGAAGCCGCTCGAACCGGCCGCGCTTAAGCCGACTGGCGCCGAGCCGCGCGTCTGGAACGTCAACGCCTCTGGCCCAAACGGCGTACTGGAGCTGGGAAAAGGCGTCATCATCCACTGGGGTGGTGCGATCCGGATCAAGGTACCCGCCACAGAGGCACTGGAGCGGACGCTGCTCCGCTACGACATGTACACTCGCTGGTACTCGCCCTACATCGCCCAATGCCGGGCCACCCCGGTCTCATCCAATGGCAAGCAGCTTCGAGTCGTAACGCTGCTCCACGACATTCTCGAGAAACCAGCGCCCTTTCTGCCCGACATGCATTTCACATTCGAGGTGGAATCGGCATCTGCGTTCCGATGGACAGGCCCCAGCGCGAGTCCCACGCTGCTGGTCACCAACAATGCCACCAAAATCCGCGAATCGGACGGCGGCCATCCGGAGCGCGCCGACAGCCGCAATTCGAAGAACGATCTCATGGCTCCCGACCATGGGCACGGGGTTCTCTGGCGCTCGGACAGCCAGTGGAGGGCGATCAAGTCCGGCGACTCCGTGTACGCCGAGTATGAATCGGTGACACTGGCGCGCTCGGTCGACGCGATTGCCATGTACAGCCCGTGCGCGATTCTCCGGCTTCCCGGCATTAGACACAAAGCCATCACCGCCATGACGGAGCGGCCGCAGCGGCTGATTACCAGAATTCTGCGTCAGACCCGCGTCGCCTGCGAACAGGGCTGACAGCTCGGCGGCGGCTCAGGGACGGAAATCGCGTAGCCGAGGGGCTCGGACATCGACTTCCCACCGATCCAGTTCGGCACGAAGGTCCTTCGCAATCTCCGGCTTCATTGCCAGCAAATCGGTCTTCTCACCCGGATCGCGGGCAAGATCGAAAAGCTCCTCTTTGCCCGAATCGTTTGCATATTTCCAGTCGCCCTTCCGCACCGCTTTCCTGCGGTTCTCGCCGCGCTTGTAGCGAAAGAACACGGTTCGTGAACGCGACTTCTCACGGCCATCGAGAACGGGAAGCAAATCTATGCCGTCCAGCTTGCGCTCCTTCGGCGGCGTTATGCCGGCCGCGGCGAGAACGGTTGGCAGCAGATCCATCGTCAGGCTGACCTGGTCGGTGACCTGACCCGCACGGATTCTCGCGGGCCACCGGGCTGCCGCGGGTACACGAAGCCCGCCTTCATAGACCGAGCTCTTTTTCCCTCGAAACGGATCGTTGCGGGCAGCAGCCTCACCACCGTTGTCGCTGGTAAAGATCACCAGCGTGTCCTGAGCAACGCCCATTGCATCCAGCTGCGCGAGCACGTCTCCGATGCAGTGATCCATCCGCTCCACCATCGCGGCATAGGCCTTGCGATCTTTGGTGCGAACCGGGGCGGTTCCAGTCGCCGCGTCGAACTCAGCGGGATTCTGCAGCGGCACATGTGGAGCGGTGAAAGGCAGATACAGGAAAAATGGCTTCGTTTTGCTCCGCGTCCTGAGCCATGCGATGGCTTTCGACGCAAACAGGTCCGTGGTGTACTGCTTCGACGGCGCGGGCCGGCCATCTTCCAGCAGGTGCACCTGCCCGACGCCCTCATTAAATTCCTCTTTGGTGTAGTAATCCGCGCCACCGCCCAGCAGACTAAACCAGTAATCGAACCCGTGGCGGTTCGGCCAAAACTTCTCCGGGTACCCAAGGTGCCACTTGCCCACCGCCGCGGTATCGTAACCCGCGCCCCGCATCAGCCTGCCAATCGTGAGCTCCGTTTCGGGCAGCCCGAGTTCACCACGCTTCTGCAACCAGATCGCCTCGTCGTAGCGCCCGTTATTGCCGACCCCAATGGCGCACTCCAGCCCTCCCACGCGATGCGGGTATCGACCCGTAAGCAGCGCCGTGCGTGTTGGCGAGCACTCCGGTGCACTGGCATAAAATTGTGTAAATCGAACACCAGCCCGTGCAATGGAATCGATGTTGGGTGTGCGGATGTCCGGGCATCCGGTCATGCCGGTATCCCCGTACCCAAGGTCGTCCGCAAGAATGATGACGACGTTAGGGCGAGCCGACGCGGCACCCGCCGTCACCGCCGAAAGGCCCGCAAAAAGTAATTGTCTTCTGGTCATGCGTAGGTTATTGAAGCGCCATTATGTTATCCCATGGGAATACCGTATCCGTGAGCCAGTGATTCCATCTCCCGCCCGACCTCTCATTCGCTGGCTGCTTCCGTCTCTGGACGAAGGCGAAGGGTTCTCCCAGGAGAACCTGACCACTGCTCATCGTGGACTCCGCTATCTGGCTGCCGTCGAGACCGCCATTGGACTCGCTGGGCTTTTGGGCCTGTTACCCCCGTTTCACGCGGCGGTGATCCTGGCGGCAGGAATTGGCTCGGCGACCAGCGTCCGGGTGAGCCGGCTATACGCCCATAACCGAGCCATCGGAGTGCTGTGCGCCGCCGCAGCCGGGCTGGCAGCCGGATGGGGGCTGACCATCTCGGGGGACACCGACTTCGCGCTGGTCGCTCCCGTCCTGCTGATGCTGGCGGCCGTGGCCACGCTCCCGCTGCTCCCTCTCCAGACCCTTGCGATTGGCACAGCGGTGCTGGCAGGAGCGTGGCAGTGCGATCACCGCATTTTCCTGATCGTTCTGGTGGCTTCGGCCACAGCCATCAGCGCAGCCCTCTACGCACAGAGCCGCACGCACTACGAATCGTATCTGTCGGTGCTCCAGGCCACCGAGGAATTTCGATCCCTCCAGGCCAGGCTGCTGCTCGCCGAGAACTCCACCACCATGGTTCGACTCTCAGCCGCGCTGGCGCACGAGCTCAGTCAGCCCGTAGGCACTGTGGGCAGCGGTATCGACACATTGCTGGTGTTGTCGACGCGCGTATTCTCGGCGACCACGCCACAACAACAGGAGCGCCTGATCTCGCTGCAACAGGATCTGGCGCGTTCATTAAAGGGGTCGCTGGAACGGCTCCGCATGATGGTGAACAGAATCCAGCGGCTGACGTGTCTCGACGAAGCCGGAACGCGCATGGCCAGCATAAACTCGCTTCTCGAGGAGACGGCCGCCCTCGTAGCAATCCAGCAACATGCCGAGTTGCGGCTCGAAATGCAACTGCAGCCCGTGCCCGAATTCCAGTGCCGTCCACAGCAGTTGATCGCGGTATTCAGCGTGTTACTCACCAACTCCATCCAGGCAACCGGCGGAGTCGGACGAATTTCCATTTCCACCGGAGTCGACGCTGGCCGGGTGAGAATTTCTATTTCCGATAATGGCCGCGGCATACCGTCGGACAGGCTGGCGCACATTTTCCAGCCAGGCTTTCAGGTAACCGACGGGCGCGTGGCTACAGGAAACTGGAGCCTGTTCACATCGCGGCAATTTATTCGCGACCACGGCGGCGAAATGCGCATCCAAAGTCGCGAAGGTGAGGGAACAACAGTGCTTCTCTTCCTGCCATGCTGATATTCGGCTTACTTTTCTTATCCGCGATTGCAGTAGCGGCACCGCCACAGGACACATTCACCGGCGTCGGGCGAATCGTCGCGACCGGCGACGTTCACGGCGATTTCGAGGCGTTCCAGACTCTGCTCCGTTCTGCCGGCCTGATTGACAAGAAGGACAAATGGAGCGGCGGCAAGACGCACCTGGTGCAGACCGGGGATATCCTGGACCGCGGACCCGAGTCGCGCAAAGTAATGGACCTTTTAATGGCGCTGGAGAAGCAGGCCTCGAAGGCTGGCGGGAGGGTCCACACGCTCATCGGGAACCACGAAGCCATGAACCTTTACGGCGACCTGAAGTATGTTTCGCCGGAAGAGTTCGCCGCGTTCAGAACCGCCGATTCCGAGCCAAATCGAACGCTGCTCTGGGAGCAGACAATTCGCACACTTCCCTCGAAGCCCACTGGGGAATTCCGGAAGCAGTGGGAAGCGGAACATCCACTGGGATGGGTGGAGCACCGGATGGCCTTCGGCCCGGAAGGCAGCTATGGGAAGTGGCTGCGGACTCGGAACACGGTGGTGCGCATCAATGACGCGCTGTTTCTCCACGGGGGAATCAGCCCGCTATTCGCCACCGCCAGCATCACCGGGATCAATGAAGCCGTCCGGGCAAAACTGAATGATTTCTCAGCGATCAAGGAGGGCGACGTCATCATTGGCGATGATGGTCCGCTCTGGTATCGCGGACTGGCAAAGCCCGCTGGCGACGAACTGGCCGCTCATGTCGACCAGGTGCTGGCCGCCCAGTCCGTAAAGTACATTGTCACTGGGCATACGCCTACCAACGGTCAAATCGAACAGCGCTTCGGCGGAAAAGTATTGCTTATCGACATCGGGATGTCAGCCCCGTTTGGCCGCCGTGGAAGTGCTTGCCTGGTGCTGGAGAACGGCTCAGCGTACGTTATCGACCACGGCGTCCGCTCGACTTTGGGACCGCGCTGATGTACCTGTAGTCTTGTTCTGCCCGGACCGGCAGGTAGTCGTACACGGCCTTCGGGCCGAGTTTCTCGAAGGTCGCCAGAATCTGATCGCGGCGGGCGAGCAGGCCTTTAATCTCCCGAGGTCGCACGTATTTTCCAATACAGTCAGTGAGATTGTCTTTATTGAGCGCTTTCATTCGCTCCAGCAGAACTTGATCGCATCGCTGCAGCGCCTTTGGGTCCGGAACCGTCGTTCGCACGCGAAAAGCCCGCGTATGGTCGATCATCCACAGTCTCCAGTGCTTGTCATACAGCATGTTCTGCTGGTTACGGTCCATGTTGGAGATGAGCTGATCGAACACTTTCATGATCTGGTACTGACGTGCCCAGTGGTCGCTGTCAGGGTCGTTTTCGCCTTTTTTGACCCGTTCGATCTCGTCCATAGTCACGTCCTCAATCCACCATGTCCACGCGCCCCGCCTCCCTTCGAATGGTCTCTCAACGGAGGGTGGGATCATGTCATGCAGCCCGAGCATGCGGCCAAGACGGTAGGCGGCCACATTGAACTGCCAGCTGTCCCGGAAATTGATTTCCGTTCCTTTGTCTGTTTCAAATCGTGGCTTTTCTTCTTCGATGCGCTGGATGCTCGCGTCGTGTTTGACGTTGCCGTCGCTCAGTTTGGCCCGCACCGTCATGGCGATCCCCTTTTTCGCCCCGCGGGAGGATGCGACTTTCGCCGTGCTGAGAAATTCCTCTTTCTCCTCCAGCGTGAGTGCAGTATCCGCACAAAACGCGGGCAACGCCAGGATAAGTAATACCGCTACGTGTCGCATGGGAAAAAATGCTAGCACAGGAAAGTTTGTAATGCGAGAGTTTTTTGGGGGACTCTCAAAGAAACTCGGCAGGTGCTCGCAACGTTCGGACCAGCGGGAGAGCGTCATGCTACACAAGCGAGCCCGCGTTCCGATTCCCGCCACGTTTTTCGTGGGTGCTGTGTCCGTGTAGTGGATTGACTGACTACGGAGTATCTGAAATATTCGCGTTCAGTTCATCGCTCATCTAAGATGTATAGCAATGGAACTTACGCGTATCCAGCGGGAACGCGCCGTCGACGCGGTGTATCAGGCGCTCCGCCAGGCGATCCTCGGTTCATTGATGAAGCCCGGAGAGCGGCTGAATGTGGACGATCTCGCCCGCAAGCTCGGTGTCAGCCTCACGCCCGTTCGCCACGCCATCCAGCAGCTGGCCACCGAGGGTCTGGTAGACATCAAGCCACGCAGCGGAACGTTCGTCGCCAGCCTCACCTCATCGGAGATCTCGGATACCTTCGACGTCCGGTGCGCACTCGAATGTCTGGCTGCGGAAAAAGCGGTGGAGCGGGCAAAACCGGCGCAGATTCGGCACCTGCGCGATCTCCTGAAGCTGCTGCGAAAACCCGTGAAGACGGACGAGGACCGGCAGGCTCACGAGCAGAACAACCTGGAGTTCCACCGCGTGCTGATCCAGGGCTCCGGCAACCAGCGTCTCGTTGAAGTCTACGAAGCACTGAACGCGCATATCAAGATAGCGCGGCTCCACAGCAGCAGCGGCGAATGGACAACCCGGCTCGCCGAAGAACAGGCGGAGCATGAGCGTATCGTCAGCGCGTTCGAAGCGCGCAATACAGCCGAACTGGTGGCGGCGGTACGCGCCCACATCGAACGCGCCCGCGACACCATGGTCGCCGAGATGCAGCGCCGGAAGACGGATGCGGATCAGCAGGATTGAGGCAATCCCGATCCGGTATCCGCGGGATCGGGATCGCGCCGAGCGCACCGCCGGATCGCCCACAACGCTCGCAGCCGGGCAGGCGATGTACCGCTGGTCGACCACCGTGCCCGCGTTGTACTCCACCCACTTTGAAACCGCGCTGATTCGCCTCGAAACGGACACCGGACTCGTCGGATGGGGCGAGGCACAGGCGCCGCTTGCCCCCGAGGTAGCCTGCACCATCGTCGACTTACTGCTGCGCCCCGTCGTCGAGGGCGCCGAGTTCGACGGCTCCCGCGCCGCAATCGAGGCGCTCTGGGACTCCATGTATCGGACCATGCGCGTGCGTGGGCAAACCGGCGGGTTCATGCTGGACGCGATCAGCGGGGTCGACATCGCCCTCTGGGATCTCGCGGGGAAGATGGCGGGCAAACCAGTCAGTGCGCTGTTGTCCGATTCGCCGCGCGCCTCCATTCCGGCCTATCTGAGTGGCGTGGCGGATGCCCTTGCAACGGCCCCGTTCGCCGCCTGCAAGCTGTTCCATCATGGCTCCGTGTCGGAGCTGCTGGCGACGTTCGATGCCGTGCGTGAGAATCGAGGGCCGGAGATGCGCATCGCCGTCGACGCGCTGTGGCGTCTGGACCTTGCTGAGGCTCAGGCCCTGACGGCCGCACTCGAAGAGCGGGGCGGGGCATTATGGCTGGAAGCGCCCCTGTTCCCCGAACTGACCGCCGATCACATTGCGCTGGCGCACTCCACGCGAACGCCGCTCGCCCTTGGGGAGAGCTACCGGACGCGGTTTGAGCTGGGTCCGTACTTCGAGGCTCGGGCGCTTGCCTGGGTTCAGCCTGATCTGGGCCGGTCCGGAATTACGGAGTCGGTGCGGATTGCCGCCTGCGCCGCCGCGGCCGGTGCGCGCGTCGCGCCGCACCTCAGCATCGCCATGGGACCGCAGATCGCCGCTGCGATTCACTTCGCCGCTGCAACGCCGGGCTGCGAACTGCTGGAGTTCAACCCCAACGTGCTGGAAACCGCCAACGCGTACCTCGCGAGCCCGCTGGTGATGCGCGACGGGGCGTGGGTGGTGCCGACCGCGCCCGGCCTCGGCGTGGAGCCCGTTCTTCGATGATCGACCTGATTCCCGAACTCCGGGCCGCGGGGCTGATTCACACCGCGACTCCAGTGCTGCGCCCGCTCACAGGCGGCGTTTCCTCGGAGATCGTGCTGGTGGACGAACGCGTCGTCGTCAAACGTGCCCTGCCTCAGTTGCGCGTGGCCGACGAGTGGCTCGCCGACGTGTCCCGGAACCGGTACGAACGCGCGTACCTGGAGTATGCCGCCCGGGTGTGTCCAGGGTCGGTGCCCCAGGTGGTCGGGCATGGCGATGGCTGGTTCGCCATGGAGTACCTGGGCCCCGGCTTCGACAACTGGAAGTCGCTCATGCTCGCCGGGCGGTGCGAGCCGGTCCACGCCGAACGGGCTGGGTCGACACTGGCTCGCATCCACACCGCTTCGCAAAACGAACCCAATCTGCGTCACGCCTTCGCAACGCTCGGGAACTTCCACCAGCTTCGAATCGACCCGTACCTGCTGACCACCGGCCAGCGCCATCCTGACCTGCGGTTCGCCTTCGACGCCGCTGCCGCCGGGCTTCGCGCCGCGTCTGAGTGCCTCGTACACGGCGATTACAGCCCCAAGAACATCCTCGTAACCAGCGATCGCCTCGTGGTGCTCGACTGCGAGGTGGCCTGGTTCGGCGACCCGGCGTTCGACCTCGCATTCCTTCTCAATCACCTGCACCTCAAGGCGTTGCACCTGGCCGAGCCGCGATTCGAAGCCTCGGTCACCGCATTTCTCGACGCGTACCAACCGTCCCCCCAACTTCGCCAGCGGACCGCCCGTCTTGTGCTTCTGCTCATGCTCGCCCGCGTCGACGGCAAATCGCCCGTGGAATACCTGACACCCGGGAAGCGGGAGCGGGTGCGTCAGTTCACCACGCCTCGCATTCGTGAGGGTGTCGATTCACTGGCTACAATAATTCGCGAGTGGTTCGATGAAAATTGCTGATATTTTCGCGTTGCAAATATTCGATTCCCGTGGGAATCCCACGGTAGAAGCCCATGTAAAGCTGGAGGACGGCACCGTTGGCCGAGGCCTGGTCCCCTCTGGCGCATCCCGAGGCGCGTACGAAGCGCTGGAGCTCCGAGACGGCAATCCGAAAGTGCTGCTGGGCCGATCCGTACTGCACGCAGTCCGCCACGTCGAAACCGAGATCGCTGCCGCGTTAAAGGGCCATGACGCTTCGGATCAGGCCGGGCTCGACAAGATACTGATCGAACTCGACGGCACGCCCAACAAAAGCCGCCTCGGAGCGAACGCCCTCCTCGCGGTATCGCTGGCCTGCGTTGACGCGTCGGCACGGGCGGCTCGACTCCCCCTCTACCGATACCTCGGCACAGGCAATCTGATTCCCATGCCGGAGATCCAGATTATGGGCGGCGGCGCTCATGCCAGCTTCCGCTGCGACGTGCAGGATTTCATGATCATGCCGGTGTCCGCGAAGAACGCCGCCGAAGCCATGGGCATCGTCTTCACGGTCTATCACACCGCCGCCCGGCTGCTCCGCGAGGCGGGCAAGCTGAGCGGCGTCGCCGACGAGGGCGGCTTCTGGCCCGATTTCCCGAATCACGACGAGATCTTCGACTTCCTCCACCGCGCCATCAGAGCCGCCGGATACGAGCCCGGCCGCGACGTCGCTCTCTCCCTCGACATCGCAGCCACCGAGTTGTACGAAGACGGCCGCTACCGATTCCACCTCGAGAACCGTACCTTCTCGCGCGACGAGTTCGCGACCCTGATTGACGGCTGGTGCCGCAACTGGAACGTCATCTCCGTGGAAGACCCCATGGCCGACTCCGACATCGAAGGCTGGCAGTTGATCGCGTCGAAGATCGCCGGCAACATCCAACTGATCGGCGACGATTTATTCACAACGAACCCGGCGCGCATCCGCGACGGCATCGCACAGCACCTCGCGAACGCAGTGCTGATCAAGCTGAATCAGATCGGGACCGTCACCGAAACGCTGGAGGCGATTCGGCTGACGCAGGAAGCGGGCTGGAAGCCGGTGGTGAGCGCACGCAGCGGGGAAACGGAGGACGCGTTCATCGCGCACCTCGCCGTGGCAACAAATGCGGGTCAGTTGAAAGTGGGAAGTTTTTCGCGAAGCGAGCGCATGGCCAAGTGGAACGAGCTCCTTCGGATTGAGAAGGAGCTCGGCCCGTCAGCCCGATTTAACGCTGGTTCATTCTAAGGATCTTCTTGCGAAGCCGGATGGACTGCGGTGTCACTTCCACCCACTCGTCTTCCGCGATGAATTCAATGGCCTGCTCCAGGTTGAGAAGCCGGGGCGGGACCAGGCGGATCGCTTCATCCGCGCTCGACGCACGCATGTTGGTCAGCTTCTTTTCCTTGATGATGTTGACGTCGAGATCGGCATCGCGGGAGTTCTCACCCACCACCATCCCTTCGTAAACCTCGGTCATCGGAGAGATGAACAGTTCGCCGCGTTCCTGCAGGTTCCACATCGCGTAGGCCGTGGCCTTGCCGGTGCGGTCGGAAATCAACACGCCGGTTTGGCGCATCGGGATGTCACCCATCCACTCCACCCATGCATGGAACAGCGAGTTCATGATAGCTGTGCCGCGGGTATCGGTCAGCATCTCGCTGCGCAGTCCGATCAGCCCCCGCGACGGTATGTGGAACTCCAGGCGGACTCGGCCGGACCCGTTGTTGACCATCCTCGACATCTTGCCCTTGCGGGAACCCAGCTTCTCAATCACCACGCCGACATACTGCTCCGGGCAATCGATGACCAGCAGTTCCTGCGGCTCCAGCGTCTTGCCGGTCTCGCTCTTCTTCGTCAGGATCTCCGGCTTGCCGACCATGAGTTCATAGCCTTCACGCCGCATCATCTCGATCAGAATCGCCAGCTGCAGTTCGCCTCGGCCCATCACCTTGAAGGCGTCGGGACCACCCGCTTCCTCCACGCTGATCGACACGTTGGTCAGCAGTTCTTTCTCGAGGCGCTCGCGCAGGTTCCGCGAAGTGACGTACTGGCCTTCCCGCCCCGCAAATGGCGAGTTGTTGACCGAGAACACCATGCCGATGGTGGGTTCGTCGATCCGGACCGCGGGCAGCGCTTTCGGCGTCTCCACGTCGCTGATCGTCTCGCCAATAGTGATACCTTCCACGCCCGCGATAGCAATCAGTGAGCCCGGCTCCACCGTGGTTTCATCGACGCGCTTGAGCCCCTCAAACGTGAACAGCTTCGTGATGCGTGTCTTCTGGATGGTGCCGTTCAGCTTGCAGATGCTGACTTCGTCGCCATGCCGCAGCGTGCCCTGGAAAACACGCCCAATGGCGAGCCGTCCCAGATAGTCGCTGTAATCCAGATTATTCACCAGGACCTGAAGAATGGCATTCGGATCGCCCTTCGGCTCCGGGATATGCTTCAAAATCGTTTCAAATAGCGGACGTAAATCGTCCGATTCTTCTTCCAGCGAAAGTTTCGCGATGCCGAGTTTCCCGTTGGTGTAGATAACCGGAAAATCGAGTTGATCTTCGGTAGCGTCCAGATCGATGAAAAGGTCGTAAACCTCATTCAGCACTTCCGGAATGCGGGCATCGGGACGGTCGATCTTGTTGATAACGACAACGCGCGGAAGCCCCGCTTCCAGAGCCTTCGACAGTACGTAGCGTGTCTGCGGGAGCGGTCCTTCGCTCGCATCCACCAGCAGCATGACGCCGTCTACCACCTTCAGCGCGCGTTCCACCTCGCCACCGAAATCGGAGTGGCCTGGTGTGTCAACAATGTTAATTTTGACGCCGTGATAATGAACGCCGGTAATTTTGGAAAGAATTGTAATGCCGCGCTCGCGCTCGAGGTCGTTGGAATCCATGACCCGCTCGGCCACAGCCTCATTGGACCGGAAGATTCCGCTCTGCCTCAACATGGCATCCACCAGCGTTGTTTTGCCGTGGTCTACGTGCGCAATAATGGCGATGTTTCGAATACTCACTTACTCAATGTTCTCACGTGCCCTCACCCGGGCTGCGCGATTTCAGCCGCGCCGCGCAGTTTTCAAAACGAAAGCCGCAGCCCAAGCTGAATTTGACGAGCCGAAGTGACCGTCGAGCGGATCTGTCCAAACGTGGCCGTCGCCGGTTCAGTGTCCACCGTACCGGCAAAAGCGATCAGGTTCGGAGGCCCGAAGTTGGCACGGTTCAGCAGGTTAAATGCCTCGGAGCGAAACTGCAGGTTGATCCGCTCACCGAAGCGGAAGTTCTTCGCCAGCGACACATCCACGGTGCGAAGATTCGGCCCGATGAAGGTGTTGCGCCCCACGTCGCCCAGATAGCCCGCGGGCTGCAGACGGAACGCCGTCGGGTCGAAGTAGCGGTCCGGGCCGCCCAGGACAGCGCTCTCATACGTGCGCCCCGCAGCCATGCTCGGACGGTCGTTACCGATCCCCGCACCGATTGACGGAGCCCACTGCGAGCGCGACCGGTTGGCCCGAACAAACGGCGTCAGCGGACTGCCCGACCGCACATTCACGATCGTAGCCACCTGCCAGCCCTTGAACAGCACTCCCGCCGGTCCGGTCAGCGACTTGCCAAACGGAAGCTCATACAGCACGTTCATCACCCAGTTGTGCTTCGCATGGAAATCGGCGAGCCCCTTGTTGTACTGGAAGCCCGGGAATTCCGGCATGGCCGATGTGGTCGCGTTGGTCGCGTCGCTGAAGAACACCGAGCCCTGCGTGGTGTCGATATTCCGCGCGAACGTATAAGACGACTGCAGGCTGAGCCCGTTGGCGAAACGCTTACGCAGCTCGAAGATCAGCGCGTTGTACCAGGACTCGCCATCGCTGGTCTTGGCCTCCACCGTCGAGTACGCCGTGTTCTGGCGGGGGGAACCCACCGGGAAGAAAATCGACCCGTCCGGCTGCACCTGATGCTTCGCCGTGTTCACGTCCCAGGAACGCCACAGGTGCGACCCGCGCGTGCCGGCGTAACCGATGGTCGCCACAACGTCCAGCGGCAGCTGCTGCTGAATGTTGAAGTTGAACACATGCAGCTTCGGGTTCTGGATGTCCCACTGCATCGGGCGGATGGAGTTGCCCACGCCGCGCTCAAAGGGCGGCACAGGGAAGGTCGGGTTGGCGATAACCAGTCGCGGAGTGGCGGGCGGATTGGTGACCGTCACAATGAGGTGCTGCTGGTTGTTGACGTTGTAAAACAGACCGTAGCCGGCCCGGATCGCCGTGCGCCCGGTGCCGAACACATCCCACGCAAAACCCACGCGCGGAGAGAAGTTCGCCTTCGGGGTGTCCTTAAACAGGCGGCCCGTGGTGGGCGCCGGGTCGCTGAGGTTCGGGAGCGCCGAATCGCGGCCGTAGATGTCGCTTGGCATCGTGGTGGCCTCCCACCGCATACCGGCGTTGACCGTCAGCCGCGAGCCGACTTTGAAGTCGTCCTGCACATACAAACCCATCAGCGTGAAGCGCCAGTAGCGGTCCAGCGCGCCGTTCGGAGCCAGTCCAATGAAGCGCGCGGGCCGGTTCGCCAGAAACGAAGGCAGATCGTTAAACGTAAAGATGCCCAGCCCGAACGTCGGGTTGATCATGTTGAGCTGGTACCGTTCCGCCAGCCCGCCAAACTTGAGCAGATGCCGGCCACGCTGCCAGGAGGCCCCGTTCTCGACGCCGAACACATTCTGGGTCAGGCGGAGGTTCACCGAGCTTTGCGGGCCGAAGCGCGGCATGCCGCCGATGTCGATGTCCCCCATAATCGTGCGTCCGGGGATAAACGGCGAGAGCGTTTGCGTGGTGTTCGCCTCCACTTCCTGCCCCAGCCGCGTGCGCGCAAAGCTGAATCGCGTGGTGTTCAGCAACGTCGGCGAATACACCTGGCGAAGCTCGGCCGTCGAGAAGTGGCTGCGCGAGAGAAACGTGCGCGGGAACTGCGGAAAGTCGGTCGGCAGCACCTGGTCGGCGACGTCGTGGGTGTAACGGCCAAACGCCTGCAGCTTCTCGTTGAACGTATGGTCGATGCGGCCCTGTCCGAAGTTCTGCGTCAGGTTCTGGCTGAACGGGAAGATGTACGTGGCCAGCCCACCGCCTATCGCCGGGCCGTTAGGCAGCGGGATCTCATTCAGGTAGGGCCGGATCACCGGGTCGACCGTGCCCGCGCGAGTGGCGACATCCGGGACGGCCGAGCGAATGGTTCGCCCCAGCTGTTCCCGCAAGCCTTCGAATCCGGCGAAGAAAAACGTGCGGTCGCGCCGGATGGGTCCACCCACCGTGCCGCCGAACTGGTTGCGCCGGAACTCCGGGCGCTTCGCCGGGTCAAAGAAGTTGCGCGCATCGAAGTTGTCGTTCCGCAGGTAATGGAACACCGAACCGTGGAAGTCGTTGGACCCGCTCTTCGTCAGCACGTTGATCTGGCCGCCGTAGGTGCGGCCGAACTCGGCGCTGTAGGCATTGGTCTCGACGCGAAACTCGCGGATGGTGTCCATGCCGAGCGCGGTACCGGCAACACTGCCCGCCGGGCCGTTCGTAAAGTCGTTCATCGGCGTGCCGTCCAATAGGTAGGTGTTGGCGCGCACGTCCTGGCCATTGATGCTCATGCCCAGCCCATGCGCCGGAGCCGATCCGCCGTCGCGGTGCGGAAATGCAACCACGCCCGGCTGCAGCAGGCTGAGGTCGGTCCAGTTACGTCCGTTGAGTGGGAGCTCGCGAATCGCGTTGGAACTGACCAGATAACTGAGTTCGGAAGTCGAGACATTCACCGCCGACGCCTGCGCCGAAACTGTGACCTCCTGGTCCTGGCTTCCGACTTCAAGCGACGCCTCAAGACTCGCCGTCTCACCCACAGTGAGCTGGACGCCTTTGCGGATCAGCGGGCGAAATCCTTTGGCCTCCACCCGCAGTTCCCACGCACCGGCAGGGAGCACGCCGAACAGAAAACGACCGGAGCCATCTGTGGCGGTCGAACGGGTGAGGCCCGTATCGACATGCTTCGCCTTAACGGCGGCTCCGGAGACCACCGCTCCGGAGGCGTCGCGGACCACGCCAGTCAGGTTGCTGGTGGTTTGAGCAAAGGCCGACAAGACAATGGCGGCGAACAGAACTAAGTAGCGCAAACGCGAAACTCCCATTGGGTGTTACGACGGGGCATACACGTGAAAGGTTAGCGTCGGGTAAACTTAGCTTCCATGGCCGAAACCGGAACCGTCCGCCCCCGAGAGGGAATGACCGCAGTGGAATGGACCATCTGCGCAGTCGCCGCTCTCGGATTCGCCTTCGACATCTATGAACTCCTCGTCCTTCCCCTTATTGTCGGCCCTGCGCTGACAGAAATGACGGGAATCAAACCCGGGACCCCCGCGTTTAACGACTGGGTCAGCCTTTTGTTCTACGTTCCGGCGGTCGCGGGTGGAATTTTCGGCCTGCTCGGCGGGTATCTCACGGACTGGTTCGGGCGCCGCTCGGTACTGACGTGGAGCATCTTTCTCTACGCGTTCTCCGCGCTGGCGGCCGGGATGGCGACCACTCCCTGGCAGCTCCTGTTCTTCCGCTGCACGACGTTTGTCGGGGTCTGCGTGGAGTTCGTGGCGGCCGTGGCGTGGCTCGCCGAACTGTTTCCCGATCCGAAACGGCGCGAAAAGGTGCTCGGGTGGACGCAGGCGTTTTCTTCCATCGGCGGAATACTGGTGACCGGCGCCTACTACCTGGCGGTAACTTACTCGCAGTCGTTCCCGGCCATCTACGGCGCGCACGACCCCTGGCGCTACACCCTGATCTCGGGCGTCATCCCGGCCATCCCGCTGATGATCATCCGGCCATTCCTGCCCGAATCTCCAGCCTGGCGCGCCAAAAAGGCAGCCGGAACACTCCGTCGACCCAGCGTCGCCGAACTCTTCAGCCCCGAGCTGCGAATGACGACACTCGTCACCACGCTCATGTTCGCCTGCAGCTACGGCGCGGCGTTCGGCGCCATTCAGCACCTGCCGCGCATCGTTCCAGGTCTGCCCGAGGTTGTGAATCTGGCCCGCCCGGCTCAGCAGCAGGTTGTGAGTTCCGTCCAGGCCTGGCAGGAGTTGGGCGGACTGTCCGGACGCGTCGCGCTGGCGTTTCTGGCGGTTTGGATCGTGAGCCGGCGGAATCTCCTCCGCGTATTCCAGGTGCCGGGCCTGATCCTGGTCCCCCTGGTCTTCGCGATTCCCGCAGTCGAAAATCTGGAGCTGTTGAAGTACGGCGTGTTCCTCGCAGGGTTCTTTACGGTGGCGCAGTTCAGTTTCTGGGGGAACTACCTCCCCCGCGTCTATCCGACTCACCTGCGCGGTACCGGCGAGGCATTTGCCGCCAATATCGGTGGCCGCATGATCGGCACCTTCATGGCTGTGGTCACCGCTCAGGCCGCGAACAACATGCCTGGAGCGACAGCCCCAACCCGCCTGGCCTATGCGGCTGCCGCCGTTGCGCTCGGCGTATACGCGGTAGGATTCCTCGCAAGTTTCGCGCTCCCCGAGCCGAAGGGTACCGCGCTGCCGGAGTAAGCTGAAGCTATGGCGAGCGCACCCGTCCTTCCACTGGTATCTGTGGACGAGTACCTCAACTCGAGCTGGCACCCGGACAAAGAGTATGTCGACGGGATGCTGGTGGATCGCATTGTGCCGACATTCCCTCATGCCCTGCTGCAACGTCTGCTGATTCGTCTGTTTGAACAGTTCGAGGAGCCGTACCGGTTCGTCGCAGTACCGGAAGCCCGGACTCAGGTGGTCGAGCGGGCGCGATACAGAATTCCGGACGTTCTATTCTGTCCGCGGCCCCTGCCGAAGGGCAGAATTGTCGATGTAGTCCCGCTTGCTGTCATGGAGATTGTCTCGCCCGAGGACCGGATCACGGAAACACTCGAACGGTTCCGTGACTACGCAGCCTTTGGGGTGACCGAGATCTTCTTGCTGGACCCGGAGAATTACACGGCGCACAGGTTCAAAGGCATGTCGCTGCTTCGCACCAGTGCCACAGAGATCGCAGTCCCAGGCGGAACTATCCCATTCGATATCGACGCGCTGTTTGAGAAGCTTCGCTATGAGCGAGAACGCGACTAACTACGCGTGCTTGTACCCGTCCGGCAGGAGTAAGCTGAACGTATGGCGAGCGCGCCCGTCCTTCCACCGATGTCCGTGGACGAGTACCTCAACTCGAGCTGGCACCCGGACAAAGAGTATGTCGACGGGATGCTGGTCGACCGCATGGTGCCAACAATTTCCCATTCATGATGGACCCGGAGGGCTGCCTCGCACACCGATTTACAAACGGATCCCCGCTCCAGTTTGAAACTACCGAAATTCCGCTGCCCGACGCGACGGTTCTTCCCTTCGATGCAACCGCGATCTTCGCCCAGCTACGAAGCGAGCGAGAACGCGACTAACTACGCGGCAGGAGTAAGCTGAACGTATGGCGAGCGCACCCGTCCTTCCACTGATGTCCGTGGACGAGTACCTCAACTCGAGCTGGCACCCTGACAAGGAATATGTCGACGGCCTGCTTGTGGAACGTCCATTGCCAACAGTCTCCCATGCGTTGCTGCAGATAATACTTGGAGCTTTCTTCTATGCCGTCCGTAGACAGTACAACTGCAACGTGCTGTCCGAGGCCCGGACGGTCGTCAAAGATCGCCGGCGCTACAGATTGCCCGATATCCAGTTGTGCCCGCGACTCTCGCCGACAGACAAGCTGGTCGAAGTGGTGCCCTGGGTAATCATAGAGATCCTCTCGCCCGATGATACTCATGCCGACATGCAGAAGCGCTTCGTTGAGTATCGGGAACGCGGCGTACCCAATGCCCTGCTCATGGATCCGGAGCGCTACGCCGCTTACCGATTAGAGGGGCAACTTTTGGTGCAATTCCACAAAACGGAACTGACCCTGCCAACCGGTGCTTCGATCCCGTTCGATGCCGATGCCATCTTCGAAGAGTTACGGCTCGAACGCGCGACTGACTAAGCGTGCTTGTGTGACAGGTAATGCTGCCGCAGCAGATCCTTCCCATAATCATTCCCATTCGGCGTACGAACGACGCAGTGGATATGCTCCCGGTCAGGAGTGCGCTTCGCGCCAGGCAGGTTCCGCAGATTCGCCGGAGTCTGATGGTCAAACTCGATCAAAATCACCGGACTGTGGATCCGGTAGTAAAACACGCTCTCCGCGTCTGACGCGCCGATCCAGGCAAACGCCGTCCGGTCGAGGTGCTTCCGGACCTCGTCCATCTTGACCCTGGCGTGCCCTTCGTCCATGTTCGCGACATACAGGTCCACCAGTTCCACCAGCCGCTTCTTCTCCGCCGCGGCCATATCCGCAACCCGGGCGCCCGCATAATCGAGCACCACGTTGTCCTTGAACGCCTCCGTCAGGTTGTTATTACCCGTCTTCGAAAACTCCAGCACCGCCTTCTTCCGAAGCGGTTCCCCGAGCGTTGTCAGCATCTCCAGTCCCCGATTCTGCTCCTCCTGCAGGATCGTCGTGCCCTTGTATTTCCCCGAGGTCGCTTTCACCGGCTCCGAGCCAAAGAAGTGCGGCGTCATCACCACCTGGTCACCGAGCACGAAATAGTTAACGATGCAGTGATGCCCGTCCAGCTGCCAGCCCCAGGGCTCGGTCGCCGAGGGCTTGCCCATGATCGTGATGTAGTACAGCCACTCGCCGAGGCCAACGTGATCGTTGGTCAGCTCCGCCAGCGTCTCGTTCAGACGCATGATGTTGCGCGCCAGATCGAAACCCCGGGCACTCAGCCCCGAACGCACCAGCGCAAACGCGGCATCGCGCTGGCGACCGTCCATTTCATCGAAGCCCACTCCCTGGCGTCGGTAGAAGTGCTGGTTCATCCACTTACGCCACTCCGGATCATCCACCGTGAACATCGCCCGCGACCGCTGCGCCGGATTCAGAGACTCCACAAACCGCTCCGCCGCACTCCGCACGCCAGCCGTCGACACCCCGGTCTTCTTCACCGCAAACAGGTCCGGTTCGACGGTGCCATTTGTAGTCAAGCCCTTGAAAGCCTGAGCGAGACCCTTCGCTTCCGCATCTTTCGACATCTGGCGGAAGCGCTCCATCATGGCCGCGGGGGTCTGCGCCGGTTGCTGAGCCGCCGCCCCCGCGGCGAACATGCCCGCGGGAATCACTGTGGAAAGAAGTCCGCGGCGCGACAGCCGCGACGCGTGCGCTTGCTTGACGTGAGAGTTAAGGCACATGCGTCAGATTCTACGACGAATCAAACCTCAACGTTGACCTCCGATGCACGCTTCGCAAATCCCAGCGCCCGCTTGAACGCCGGAAATGACCGCGCACTCGCGATTCCCATCACCATCTCGATCACACCCTGATCCCCATACTTTTCCCTCAGCCACGCGCGAATGCTGGGGTCGTCGACCCGTTCTCCCTGCTTCTGCGCGAAGCCATACACTGCCTGCAGTTCCTCCGGTAACAAGTGGACCTCTCCTTCCAGCGCGGCCCGCACAATGCTTGCCGGCACGCCGTTCTTCCGCGCCATATGCGTGACAATCCGCAGGCAGGAGCCACAGTCCTCCATCCGGTACGCCGCGATCTTTGCAACGTAATAAACCTCGGGCGGGAGTGCGTGATGGTAATCCGCAATCTCGCGTGTGCTCGGCCACATGCGGAACGCCGATTACGGCGTCCTGCGTTCCTTCTCGGCCGAGCCAATGAGAGTATGAGTAAATTTTTTCAACCGGAGCTTGTCCGGATTAAAAACGATGTAAATGCTTCGAATAGTCCGTCCTCGATATCGAAGGAAATAGTGCTGAGTGCCTCGCCCGTGTCCGACACGCGGCCAGTCACGCCAGGCTGGCCGTTGATCTACGTCCACTCCGCGCGAATGCCGTCCAGAGCACCTTTGTTCACAATCCCGGCGCGACTGGACCGCCGTCCGCGCCCGGTGCAGAATCTGGCGCACGTTGGCCGCCGATTTGTCGACGAAGCGCCCCGCCTCCTCCGCGTCGTAACCGAACACTTCGGACAGCAGGAACACCGCGCGCCCACCGGCGACAAGCTCTCCAGCAGCACCAGAAACGCCGTGGTCAGCGATTCAGCCAGCTCTGCCGAATCCGGCGCCCCCGCCAGCGCAGCCAGCAGTCCCGCACCAGATCTTCCGCGTCCGCCGCGCTGCCCACCATCTGGTAAGCAAGCCCAAAGAGATATCGCCGGTTTTGGTCGAGCATGTCCGTTCGTTCCATTCCACACAGCATGACCGGACAGCCCCACCAGATGTGACGCGGACGACTAACTCGCGTCCCGCAGCACGATCTTGCCGAAATGCGCCCCGCTCTCCATATAACGGAGCGCCTCCCGAGCCTCCCCAAGCTCGAACACCCGGTCGATCACCGGCCGTAACTCATGCGCCGCCATCGCCCGAAGCATATCCTCGGCCATTACCCGCGAGCCCACAAAGATCCCCTGCAGCCGGATATTCCGCATAAACACCGGCGTGAAATCGAGATCCCCCCGACCGCTCAGCACTCCAATCACATACACCGACCCACCGGGCCGGACCGCCCGCAGCGACTTCGGCAGCGTGTCCTTCCCCCCAACCTCCACCACGTGGTCGACGCCGCGGGCAATCTTATGCCAGTCGGGCTGCTCCACATAGTTGATGGTCTGGTCGGCGCCCATCGCCTGCAGCCGCTCGATCTTGTCCGCCTTGCTCGACGTCGCGATCACCCGAGCACCCATCAGCTTCGCGAACTGCACCGCGAAAATCGACACGCCACCAGTGCCGAGCGTCAGCACTGTCTCCCCCGCCCTTACATGCCCCTCGCTCACCAGCGAGTGCCATGCCGTGACACCCGCGCACGGCAGCGACGCAGCCTCTTCAAACGACAGGTACACGGGCAGCACCACCAGCCCCTCCTGGTCCAGCACCACATACTCCGCGCCCACCGCCTCGCCTCCGGCCCCCAGCGCCGAACGCATTCCGTCCTCCGTCAGCTCCCCGTCTACCCACTTCTGCATGAAAGCGGCCATGACGCGATCACCCGGCTTCACCCGCGTGACGCCCGCACCCACCTCCACCACCTCCCCCGCCCCATCG
>JAWXCM010000206.1:0-72670 GCA_034408745.1 Bryobacteraceae bacterium | reverse complement strand
CCGGAGGCCTGATCTGTGCGATGCTCGCCGCCATGGAGCCCGGCCGAGTCCACCGTATGGTGCTGGCGGCGCCAGCAATCGATCTCCGCCGCCGTACCATCGCGTCGAACCTCATCCCCCTCGCCCAGGCCTGCGTCTCGAGTTCGCCATCGTTCTGGCCACTGCTGCTCGCCGATTCCGCCCGCGCCGGACCCGCCCTGCTAATTAGTAGTTCGCGCTCGATGGTGGCTTCGGTTCCGTAGTGGGGGCTTCGGCGTTGTCGAGGATGAAGACTTTGTGCAGGGCGGTGGAGCGGGGCTCGCACCACTTTACACCTCGGTCAGACTGGTACAATCGGTCGGTATTTACGGTAGCAGCCCAGGACTGCAATCCCTCCGAGGAGCAGGGCGATGGGTGCCGGGTTCGGGCGTCTGTTCTGTTCCGTTCGACCCATCTTCGCACTGGTAATTGACTGTGTATCTCAATGAATAAGCAGGGACGAAGAACGGGCTGGCGGTATATGTCCCTGTGAAGAAATAACTTTTAGAGGCATTCCCGGCGACGGTCCCGCCGTTCCATGCTGGCTTGTCCCACGAGCACGACAGTGAGGTTAAACCCCAAAGCATCTCTCGTGTACAGGTCTGCATGAACTGTCTTGACGGTACAGTCATCTCCATTGCAAACGTCGTTGCGGAAAACCATGCCCCCGGTGAAGTCTCCACTTTTGAGTACAAGCGGCGGCTTGTCTGCGACAATGGTCGCGCGCAGGCCTGCCGGGGCGAGGATCAGCACGGTAAGGATGCATAAGCACCTGCCAATCATCGAGTTCCTCCTGTTGAAACGAATTTCTGTAGCGAGTATGCTCCCAAAACGATAAGAATCGCAACGATTATACTAACCAGCGTTCATTTTTTTTGCGATAAATGTTTCTCCGCCGTCAGTTAGAAACCACGTCAGACTATCCAGATAATCACAATCTATTAATAGTGCCGTAAAAAAGAAACGGTTACTATTCGCTGTACAAGGTCGAACCCAGTACAAAGAAGTCCACCGGACCGATCTGGACCTGAGCAGGGCTTTTGGTCGTTTTCAACTAATCCGCACAGCGAAGCAGTTGGTCGCCATCACTGCTGGTGTGGGGCGAACACGATCCGCTGGTCCCGCCATCGTGCGCCAACGCCATTCAGCAGGCACTCCCAGACAGCCGCGTGCACATCGTCCAGCGAGCGGGACACCAATCGTGCCGTAATCGAGTTCCTCCTCGACTCAGCGGCATAATGACTCCTATGCTTCGCCCCGTGCTGCTGCTGACCGCTGTCGCCCTCACCGCGTCCGCCGAAACCCATCGCTTCGAGCCCACCGAATACCACAACACCTTCTCCTTCGCGCACAAACCCGTGCTGCGAATCAAGCCTGGCGACCGCGTAATCACGAAGACGATCGACGCCCGCGGATTCGACGAGAAGGGCGTGCAGCGCGGGCAGCGCTCGAACCCACAAACCGGGCCGTTCTTCATTGAAGGCGCCGAGGCTGGCGACACGCTGGTGGTCTACATTGAGAAGCTGGAGCCGAATCGCGCCACAGGCTTCTCCTCCGACGTGCTGGCGCCTTACACCGCCGATCCTGCCTTTCTCCGCGCCGAAGGCGAACGCCAGTCCCGCACCGTCATCTGGCAGATCGACAAGGTGCGAGGCACGGCACGCCCCGATCCGGCCGGTCTGAAGCGCGCCAACTTCGAAATCCCGCTGCGTCCCATGCTCGGCTGCATCGGTGTCGCTCCGGCGAGGAAGGAAGCCATCGCGACCAGCACGCCCGACACCTTCGGCGGCAACATGGATTACAACGGCATGGGTGCCGGCGTGAAGCTCATGCTGCCGGTGAGCGAACCCGGCGCGCTGCTGTTCCTCGGTGACGGGCACGCCGCACAGGGCGACGGCGAAGTGCTCGGCAATGCCATCGAGACCTCGCTGGACGTAGAGTTTCGCGTCGATCTGATCAAAAAGAAATCCGTCGGCTGGCCGCGATTTGAAACAGCGGATCACATCGGTGTGCTGGGCTCCGCACGTCCGCTGCTCCAGGCGATGCAGCACGCGACGACGGAACTGCAGCGCTGGCTGATCGCCGATTACGGCTTCGATGAGCGCGGCTCTTCCCTGCTCCTCGGGCAGGGCATGCAGATGGAAGTCGCCAACATTGTCGATCCACACTTCACCGCCGTCGCGAAGATGCGCAAGTCGCTGCTGGCCGGTACTCCCGCGCCACAGGCGACGGCGCCTCCATTCGTGCCGAAACCGGAGGACCTCGCGAAGTTCCGCGGCAAGGTCCAGGAACTCGCCGCCGCTGTGGCGAAAATCAGAAACAAACCCAATTCGGAAGACGTGGAGATTTACCTGAAAGCCGGGCAAATGCTGCTGGAATTCCCCGACGAATTCAACAATCAGGCCGGGATGGACCGTGCTTTTCAGGTGGTGGAATCGGGCCTCTCGCTGGCCAGCCAGGCTACCAGCGCGCAGGCCGGCCGGCGCCGGGCGCACGGCTTTCGCTCGCGGATCGACGGTTCCGTACAGCCGTACACGTTGACGCTGCCCGAGAGGTACGATCCTGCGAGGCCGGTACCGCTCTACGTGTGGCTCCACGGACGCGCCAACACTCTGACGGAGGCCGAGTTCCTGCATGGCTACGAGAAGAAGGGCGTATCGAAGCCGCCCGTCGCCGACCAGGGCCAGATCCAGGTGGACATCTACGGACGTCGCAACGGAGCGGGCTACCACTGGGCCGCCGAGGCCGATATCTTCGAGACCATCGCCGCCGTCGCAAAGCGCTACAAAATCGACCCGAACCGAATCGTGCTGCGCGGGTATTCCATGGGCGGCGAGGGCGCCTGGCATATCGCGCTGCATTACCCCGACCGGTTCGCCGCGGCCGAGATCGGAGCGGGCACCATCTCCGCGCGGGAGCGCGTTACGCCGGACCTGACCGACTATCAGCGAGCCACCCTGCGTGTCTACGAGAACATGCCCGAGTGGTCTATGAACGCGTTCAATCTCCCGCTTGCCGGACACGACGGCGACACCGACACCCAGACCTGCTGCGTGCCGGCGCTGCCTCCGGGAACCAAGCATCGCGGGCAACTGGAGTCATCTCTGGCCGCGCGAGCCCAGATGGAGAAGGAGGGCTTCACCATGGACGGCGAGCCCGATTACCTGAAGGCCAAAGGGACGCGCTCCATGTTCCTCATCTCGCAGAACACGGGCCACAGCACCAGCCCGCTGGTGCGGGAGCGGCTCGACGCATGGCTGAAGGAGCAGACCGGCCGAGGGCGCGTGTCACCGGACCGCGTTCGCTTCATCACGTGGACCACGCGTTACGACAGCAACTACTGGGTGAAGGTGGACGGTCTTCAGCATCACTACCAGCGTTCGACCGTGGACGCGGAGCGTCTTGAGACTGGAGCCCGTTATCGAATCGCGACCACGAACATCGCACGGCTCACTCTCACGGAAACGGCCAAAGCCCGGGAGTTGGAAATCGACGGTCAGAAGCTGACGGTGAAGGCATCACCCGCGCTGACCCTCGAGCGCACGTCCGCGGGCTGGAGGGTGGCAGCATCGAAACGCCCGGCCGGACTGGTGAAGACTCACGGGCAGCAGGGTCCCATTGAGGACGCGTTCCTCGACGAGTTCCTTTGTGTTCGACCCACCGGAAAGCCGTGGAACGAAGCCGTGCACCAGCAGTCGCTCAAGGTGCTGGAGCGCTTCGACACGCGCTACACACGGTGGATGCGGGCTCATCCGCGGATCGTTAACGATACCGATCTTACGGAGGCCGACTTCCGTAAATACAACGTGGTTCTGTTCGGCGACCCAGGCAGCAATCCGTGGATCGCCAAACTGCTCGGCAAGCTCCCGGTGCAGTGGACCAGGGACACCGTCGCCATCGGCGGCGAGGCGTTCCCTGCCGCGTCTCACTATCCCGCGCTCATCTATCCGAGCCCGCTCGGGCCAGGCCGGTACGTGGTGCTGAACACCGGCTTTACATTCTCGGATCGCGAGCACAATGGCGACTACAACATGCCGCGCTACGGCGACTTCGGCATCCTCAGGGTCGCGGCCAGCGGCGAACTGCCCGACGTCATAGAAGCAGCTACCGCGGGCCTGTTCGACGAAAACTGGCGCTACGTGCGCCGGTAGAACACTTGGCTGGCGGCCTGGCAACGCTCAAATGGACACTGAATGTTCAGCAGCGTTTCGGCGGCACCCAGCAGCAGCCAGCCGCCTTTGGAAAGCGTCGGCGCCACCTCGTCTGCTTCGTCCTCACGGGGAAGCGGCCTGCCCGCGCACATTCCAGCACCTGGTCCGAGTAGTCAATGGCGTGCAGTCGCAGAACCCAGTCGCCGAGCCCGGCCTCCACCAGCAGCATCGCCAGACTGTAGATCTCCTGGCCGCAGACGATGCCGCCGACCAGATACTGGGGGTACGGCTGGCCCGGCGCGTTTCGGCTGAACGATCAGAATCGCCGCTGCCGCGCGCTACGTTGACCGGCTCACGAACGCCGACGATCCGGCTGACCGAATGCGGCCCGAACAGGCCCGCGCGGAGGTGCTTCGTCAGAGCGCCTGGCGTTTTGATCCCGCGGTGGCAGCCGCGCTGGGTTCCCTGGGAGAAATCGACGCTTCTCTGTGAGACACTGGACTCGCGATGAAAGGTGCATGGCTGGCCGCCCCGGCTGTACTTGTGATCGCCCTGCTGTTTGTCGGTGGCCTGATTCTGGCGCTGGCCGGCAGCCTGCCTCTGTCTAACTACGAATCGGTGCTCCGCGGTTCGGAATTTCAGTCCTCGCTGGTGCTGACCGTGTGGATCGCCGCGGTCTCCACCCTGTTCTCAGCCGTTCTCGGCCTGCTGGCCGCACTTGCTTTCCGCCACACTGCCCCGCGACTCTCGGCGATGGTGCTGCAGGTTGTGGTTGTGGTGCCTCACCTCGCCTTCGCCGTCGCGGCGATTCACCTTCTGGCGCCCAGCGGACTGATCGCGAGAGTCCTGCTGGCCGCCGGTCTGCTGCCCTCACAAGGTGCGTTCCCGGAGTTGTTGTACGACGGCTGGGGGATCGGCATCATCTCGGTGTATGTCGTGAAAGAGACGCCATTCCTCGCCCTGCTCTGCCTTACCGTTTTGCTGCGGCTCGACCGCGGTCTGGAAGAAGCGGCGCGCCTGCTGGGAGCCTCACGGCTGCAAACCCTCCTGCACGTGACATTGCCTCTGGTCGCTCCCACACTGGGAGCCGGTTCCGCGGTCGTTTTCGCATTTGTCTTTTCTGCCTTTGAGGTGCCTTGGCTGGTGGGGCGCACTTACCCGGCGATGCTCGGCGTAGTCGCGCAGAAGCGGTTCATGGAAGGCGAGCTGGCGGACCGCCCGGAGGCCCTCGCCGTTGCCGTACTCGGCGCGCTGGTAGCCATCGTTGTGACGGCGGCCGGAACCGCACTCGCAGGAAGGCGCAATGCGGCAGTCTAAGCCCGGCCTGAACTGGTGGATCGCCGTCACGCTGGGAGGCGCCGCCGCCCTTGGCCCGTTGCTACTCCTGGGATTATGGTCCGTTGCCGAGGGCTGGCGCTGGCCGCGTCTGCTGCCTGAAGCCTTCACACTCCGGGCCTGGAGCTTCGTGTTTTCGAATCATTCCGAAGTGGCGCCAGCCCTGTGGAACAGCACGTCCATCGGGTTAGTGGTCGCCGCGGTCTCCGTGGTCCTTGCCTTCCCCGCCGCCCGCGCCATTGCTTTGCATCGATTCCAGGGCCGCGCCGCCCTCTTTGCGTTCCTGATGCTGCCGCTCCTTACGCCTCCGCTCGCTTCCACCATGGGACTGCATCGCACGATGCTTGCGTTAGGGCTTGCCGACACGGTGCCAGGCGTCGCGCTGGCGCATCTGGTGCCCGCCTTGCCCTACGCCATTCTGGTGCTGACGGGGAGCTTCGCGCGCTTCGATCCGGAGCTGGAGTTGCAGGCGCGCACCCTGGGCGCCACACCTGCTCGAGTACTCTGGTCGGTTACGCTCCCCGTAATTGCCCCGGGTCTTGCCGCGGCTTTTCTGTTTGCGTTCCTGCTCTCGTGGAGCCAGTTTCTGACGACCATGCTGATCGGAGGTGGCCGCGTGGTGACCGTTCCGCTTCAGGTCGCAGCCTTCCAGCGCGGAGGGGACGAAGGCATCGCGGCCGCCCTGGCAATCGTGCTCATCACTCCCGCAATCGGTGCAGCCGTATGGGCGTCGAGGGCGTTTCACCCATGAATCGACGGACGTTCGTTCAAACCCTTCCCGCGGCGGCGGTTGCAACCGCGTGCTCGCGCCGGACAGCCGGCGAGCGCGAGGTCGCATTCGCTATGTGGGGCGGCGATGAGGAACGCAACCACCATTTCCGTGGGCCGGTAGCCGAAGATATTCGTCGCCGCTTCAACATTCGGCTCCGACTGGTTACCGTCGCCGACACCGCGGAATTCATCACCAAACTGATTACAGAAAAACATGCCGGACGCACCGAGGGCGGTTCCGCCGACATCGTCTGGATGAACGGCGAGAATTTTCGTTCCGCCAGACAGGCTGGGATACTTTGGGGACCCTTTGCCGAGTCGCTGTCGAACATTGCTCTGTACCCCGCCAGCACCAGGCTCGATTTCGGTACGCCCACGGACGGCTTTGAGGCGCCGTGGCAAAAAGCTCAGTTTGTGTTCGCCTGGGATCCGGCGCGGACCGCGTTGCCTGCGGGGCTCGGTCTGGACGGACTGTTCTCGTGGCTGCGGCAGCATCCCGGCCGCTTCACCTATGTGGCGCCACCCGACTTCACCGGATCGGCCTTTATTCGCCATGTGTTGCTGGCATACGGAGAACGGATCCGCTTTGCTGACTTCGACAGGGAATTTTACGAGGATGTCGCGCCGGCCGCGCTGAAACGTCTGCTCGATATCCGGCCTTTCCTGTGGCGGCGAGGCGAGACTTACCCCGCCACGGCGCGTGAACTCGACCGGCTGTTCGCGAACAATGAGATCGACCTTTCGATGAACTACAACCCTGCATTCGCCTCGGTCCGAATCGCACGCGGTGAGTTCCCTGCCACCGTGCGAACGTTCGTGCTCTTGCCGGGCACGCTGTTCAACTACAGCTATCTTGCGATTCCGTTCAACGCTGCCGCCAAAGATGATGCCAAAGCGGTAATCGATCATATGCTGTCGTTCGACGCTCAGCTTGCGCTCTCACGAGAGGTGCAGTCCCCTTTTCCGATCGAGGTCTCAAGACTCGACCCGGCACGCCGAGCGCAGGTGGAGGCGCTGCCACGCGAGGCTGCCACTTTGAGTGACAGCTGGCTCGCCGCACACGCCCTGCCTGAGCCTCACGCCGACTACCTGATACAGTTCGAACGCGACTGGCAGGCTGAGGTGCTGCGCGCATGACCTCCGTCCGAGTTCTGGGGGTCAGTGCTGGCTACAGTCCGGATTCGCCGATAATCCGCGACGTGACCATGCACGTGCCGATGGGTCAAATGATGGCAGTCCTGGGACCGTCAGGCTGTGGCAAAACAACATTGCTGCGCACTATAGCAGGTCTGCTCCCGGTAGCCGAAGGGACAATCCAGTTCGACGGCATTGACGTCAATACTGTGCCAGCCGAAAAGCGTGGGACTGCCATGGTATTCCAAAAGCCCCTGCTTTTCCCGCATCTGAACGTTTCAGAGAATGTCGCGTTTGGGTTGCGGATGCGCGGCATCAGGGCAGAAGAACGCGCGCGGCTGGTTGCCGAGGCACTCTCTCGCGTGCACCTCGCCGGTTTTGGCCCGCGGCGCGTGAATCAGCTCTCCGGCGGACAGGAACAGCGAGTCGCACTGGCTCGCGCTCTGGTGGTGAGCCCTCGGGTGCTGTTGCTCGACGAACCGCTTTCGTCGCTCGACGTATCGCTGCGCGCCGAGATGAGGGAAATGATTCGGAGTCTGCAGCGCGCTCTCGGCATCACATCCGTGTTCGTCACGCACGACCAGCAGGAAGCGGCAGAATTGGCTCATGAGATTGTGGTCATGATCGCCGGCCACGTAGTTCAGACAGGGTCAGCCCGCGTTCTTTACACACGGCCAGCCACTCCGGCCGTCGCGCGCCTGTTCGGCTGGCAGCGCTGGAACGGAGACGTCTGGTGCCGACCTGAGTCAGTGGAGACTGGCTTTCCGTCCGAGGGCTGGATTCCCATGGAGGGTCGCGTTCTGGATGTCCGCGACGTTGGGACACACCTGGTGGCGTCGGTGGAAGTGGGAATCAGTCATCTGGTGCGCGCCCACATCACCGCTGTGCCGGGTGAGACGGTCCACCTCCGGGTACACGCTGCCGATACAGTGGAGTTTTGATATGGAATCGATCTACTTTGTACTGACCTGGGCCTGCCACCGAACCTGCGCTCACTGCTACGACGAGCGGTTCCATCCCTACTACGGCGCGGATCTCGAACGGCAGGTGGAAACGGCTTCGCGCAACGTACCGCTCATCATCGCGAACCTGCCGGAGCGAATGTCATTCGTCGACCTCGACGCCGGAATGGCGGAGCGTCGTGGACGCATCATTCTTGCCGGAGGCGAGGTGATGCTGCCAGCCATTCGGGAATCGATCCTCTACCCTGCCCTGCGCCAGATCCGCGCGAAGTACGAGCACAACGGTGGCGTCGAGCTTATCGTGCAGACCACCGGAGATCTGCTCACGCCGCGACTGATTGGCGAGATGCTCGAACACGGTGTCGAGGTGATCTCGGTATCCGGGATTGACGCATTCCATGAGGGCTACGAAGAAGAAGCGGTTCGCGAAGCCCACAAGCAGAAGCTCACGGCCTGGTTTCAGGCGGAAGGATTGCTGGAGTGGGTGTCGGCTCCGGAGCGTGTGCCCGAACAGCGATACTTCCACTTCTTCGGGGCAACGCCGGGCTCGTGGATCGGCAAACTCTGGCCGCGCGGGAGGGCGCAGGCGAATGAGCTCTCGACGGCCACTCTCACCGATAATTTCTGCAACGCCTGGTCAGGTGGACGCAACTTCCTGGAGCGTCGGTACAAGGGGTCGGAAGTATCCATCGACCCGGAGGGCAACGTGTTCCCGTGTTGCATCAAGACGCGTCTGCCGCTGAAAGGATCGCTGTTGACAACGGGGCTCGACGACATCCTCGATGCGCACGTCGGGAACCCGATATATGAGGCCATCAACGCGGGCAAGCCGGAACGCATGGGGCTGACGCACGGCTGGAGCGTGGAGCGGTTCCTCGAGAAGTCGCGCACCGTTCTGCCGTCGGGTCGCGAATACCAGAACCTGTGCGTTGGGTGCGACAAGTTCCACGAAGAGGTTCTCAGCGCGCCGATCCAGATCGTAAGGTAGTAGGTGATGCCTCTCAAAGCTGTAGTTGCCTTCCTGGTGTGCCTGATGGCAGCCAGTGGCGCCGACGACTCGCGCAAGTTTCCGAAAACGAATCTGGTGAACACCGAAGTAGTACCAAAGCAGATTCTGGGCAAGGCATTTCTGCCCGGCGGAACGCTGGCGCATTACAAGAAGGGAAAGGTCGCGTACGACATGTTCGCCGCGAAACTGGCGTCGCCCACCGCGGCGGCTATCGCGCTGTCCGACCTTCGAAAAGGCATGAAGAGCCCGGTCTTTGTTCCGTCATTCGGCGGCTACTTTGGCGAGGATGGTGGCAAGCCGCTGTTCGTTTTCGCGAAGGGCGCCTGGGTTCTGGGCGTCCGCGGACTGGCGCAGAAGGAGGCCGACCTGCAGGCTCGTGTGCTGGCCGGCCAGTTTCAGTAAGTAAGGTCTACCGAAGGAAAGGCGCGACTTCGTCGAGCGCTTCGAAGCACTCGCGCAGCCAGGTCTTGGTGTAGCGGCGCTCCGTGTAGCTGAACGTGCCGCCCTGATTTTCAGAGAATGCGCTGAACTGCAGGCTGGACCGGTCCACGGACTGATAGACGTGTTGATCCAGCGGCGGCATCGTGATCTCACGGCCGCTGTTGCTCAGAATCTCCTGCCGTACCATCGACTGGTCATAGACGTCGAACTGGTTCGCCACGCCCAGGTTGCGCACCAGCACGTAGTCGGGAGCCTGCCCGAGCGCGGCGTAGCATTCCTTCAGGTGTCCGACGCTGTCGACTGCGCCGCCGACGACGTACACCAGAGTCAGTCCGAGGTGACCGGCTGCCGTTTCTTCCAGCGCGCCGCCCCGATACAGCCAGCTCTTCAGATCGGCCCCGGAACGTGCGCCGAGATCCACCAGAGCGAGCCGTTTGCCGGTGCCTTCCATCAGGTAATCGAGAACGGGTGCGACGCTGGCTGCCGCCGAGATGTCGATCGGCATCGTGTCTTCGGGATGGAAGCGGAGCAGCGGCCCGGTAGAGCCTTCCGCATCGAACGCGCGGAAGTTGATTTCACGTGCCCGTAAAAATTCGGCGATCACCCGGGCGACGGTCGTCTTGCCGACGCCGCCCTTTTCGCCGTGGGCGATGACAAGGCGCGGTTTGCCTGGATTGTTCGTGTTCGCGGGTCTCATTAGCTTGTTTACAGTTCCTCGATTCGGGAGAAGGGATGCCGGTAGCCGGGCTGGCTGCTCACGGTCTTGCGAGCGGGTACTGCTTCTTGAACGGCGTTGGTCGACAACGTACCTCTTGCCTCCAGCCGGGCCGAAGGAGTTACCAGTTCGAGCACGCGGACAGAGGGTAAAACCCAGGCCGGGACGGGCACGTTTCCACTCAGCCAACCATTGAGGGCCGCCACCGGGACACCGAGCGCACCTGCCAGTTCGTCACCGGCAAGTCCGGCCTTCTCCATATGCCTGCGCAATGTTTCGGGCCGCCGGTTGCTTTCCTCTTCCACCGGGAATGACCAGTGTACATCGGACGCGGGCCGGGGTGACGCGCTGGCGACATTTGACGGGCGTACGGGCACGTTGCCCAACTCGGCGAATGGGTGTCGGGGGCGAGTTCCGTTGGACACCGGCGGCTGCACGAGAACCGGACGGAGCGTCGGCTTTGGCATCTCGGGTGGCGGCGGCTCCGGCTCTGCTTCGGCCCCTGCTTCCAAAACCGGTTCTAATTCCAGGTCATCTTCTGCGGTCACCCAGTCCGGCATCGCTGATTCTGGTTCGGCCTCTGCGACTGCGTCGGCTGTCAGGACAGGCTCATGTTCCTCGGCAACCAGTTCCACGGACTCGGGTTCTGCGGCTGCTTCGGCGGCGTTCGGGGCGTCAGGTTCCCCGGCGACCAGTTCCTCGGACTCGGTTCCTGCGACCACTTCGGCGGCCGGGGCAGGCTCGGGCGTGCAGGCCACTGCCTCTTCCGCTGCCTTCTTCGGTTTCGGGGCACGCTTCCGCTTCACATCCGCTGCCACTTCCTGGTTTTCCTCCTGCGGCGCTGTGAACAGCGAGTCCTGCGGCGTCCGATCCGCTTCCAGCTCCGGGAACAACAGGCCGAATGGCGAGCCCTCCGATGACTTCTTCCTCTTCATTTCTTCTGTTTCAATAGCGTCGAGATCTTCAGATTCCTGTAGTCGCTCTGCAAGGCGTTGATTGGTGAGGAGCAGCACGTCGACGCACTTTTCCAAAGCGTCGAGCATCTCCGAAAGCGTCACGTGGTCCGGACTCACTCCGTTCATTTTCCCCCGGCTGCACCCGGACCTCGCACGAACTCACCCGGCGGCCCTTTCCCGCAGCTTCGCGATGCGCGGAGCGCGGGATTTCGGACTGTCCAGACTGAAGGACCGCACATCCCCCAACTGCGCACGAATCCACGCTTCCGTCTGCGCGACTGCGGCCACCATCGCGGCATCCGGCTTCTGAAACGACATCCATGCGACAGCTCCGTCGCCGTATGGATCGTATTCCCACAAGCCGACCACACGGCCACGATCGAGTATCGCGTTGGAAGGCAAATCCGCCAGGCCGCCGAGAGGCCGAACCTTATTGTCCTCCATCACCGGACGGTCCAGATCTTCTTCGGCCAGCAGCCCTCGCAAATCCCGGCGCAACAGACTGATGCTGTCAAGGGAACCGATCAAAGAGTACCGCGGCTGAGTCGGAACGTTCAGCGAAGCGAGCGCCTCGCGATCCTCGGCAAACAGCAGACGATTGCTGCTTTCTTCCAGCGGTACCAGATCGAGCGACGCGAGCGACGCTTTCGCGGCCTTCACGCCGAGCCCGGAGAACCACTGGAACTCGGCCAGTGTCGCTGGGCCGATCCAGCGGAAATAACGCCGAGCCAGCTCCGTCCCGATTTGTTCGGTACTCAGCCGCGATTCACCGATCGGCCCGGGGCTCCAGAGCGCGTAGCGGCAGCGCTGCTGATCGAGCCGGCCATTGATCGGAACACGGCGGATCTGCCCACGAACCTGCAGGCGGCCGAGCGCGACCGGCATCGTCGTGCTGAGACCTTTCTTCTGTCCTTCGGGTCCGAAGTTCTTCACCGCATCGCCGGCAGCCGAGCGGATTGCTTCCGGATCGAGCGAGCCGCTTTCGAGGACGTTAAGGACGCGTTCGCAGAGACGCTCGATTTCGTCTTCCGTGGCTCCGAGCTTGCGCGCCACGGACATCTCGGAATCGGCGAACGGAGCGGCGGCCTGCAGTGCGAGGGCGTAGTCGGCGGCAGGGACGACGCAGGTACAGCCGCGCGCGCTCGGCAACTCATGAATCTCGAGGGCTGCGACCGCGGCGTCGATAGCTTCCCGGGACCAGCCGCCACGGGAGAACAGCGTGAGGTAGGGTGAGGCACCGCCAACCGAACGCGCCCATCCGGCGCGGCCGAGAATGCCAGCTGGCGCGACACCTGTGAGCGAACTGTCGAGACCCTGGCGGAGCCACCACCAGTAACGTAAGCGGTCAGGTGAGTTGTGGTTCACGGACAGGCTTCAGTTAACCACAATGAGCGATTTCCGACAAGCGTAAGGAACCTGTAAAACTTTGTAAACTACGGACCCTGTGGACTTGCCGGCACATCTCAACAGGTGGCTGCCAATGAAGCAGTGCGAAGGCAGAAAACGGAGGAGTTATGAAGAACGTATTTAAGAATTTCGCCCTGACGCTGGCCGCCGCTGTGGTGCTGGCGCCATTTGCTCAGGGTGCTGTCAGCGCGGCGCAGTCCAAAGCGGGACTCACCGGGCTGGAGAAGGACGTCCGGCACGAACTGGTCATGCTGCCGTACTTCGGCGTGTTTGACAACCTGGAGTTCCAGGTGAACGGTGATCAGGTGATCCTGATGGGCCAGGTGACCCGGCCGACGCTGAAGAGCGACGCCGAGAACGTTGTGAAGCGGATCGAGGGCGTCACCAAAGTAGTCAACAACATTGAGGTTCTGCCCCTGTCGCCCTTTGACGACCAGATCCGTCTGGCGACGTACCGCACCGTCTACGGCTTCGGTCCGCTGAGCCGGTACAACTGGGGTCCCGTCCCGCCGATTCACATCATCGTGAAGAACGGCGAGGTGACGCTGACAGGGTTTGTCGCCAATGAAGGCGACCGCAACATGGCCAACCTGCGGGCTAACGGAGTCTCGGGCGTGTTTAGCGTCACGAACGATTTGAAGGTCGACAGCAAGAGCTAACTGAAAGCTTCTTCCCTTTGGCGGTACGGTCTTACGGCTGTACCGCCTTTTTTGTTTTTACGGCCGCTGCGATTGCGATCAGTCCGGCGCCGATGACCAGCAGGGTGGCGGGTTCGGGGGTCGGGGCGCCGCCGCTTTCGAGGCTCTCGAACGGGATGGTGCCGGTGAAGGGCTGGTTGTGAAACTCGCCGCTCCACCAGGTGGCGGTGACGTTGTTGGCCACGGTGTTGCCTTCGATGTTGCCGGACTCCAGGGTCAGATCGGCTTTTGGTGCGAACAGGGTTCCCTGAAAGCTCAGAGAGCTGATGGCGACCGAGGTCGATTCGAAGAAGTTGAACAGCAGGTGGGTTTTGTCGACGCCGGAGGTCTGCATTTTGAAGCCGCTCCAGGAATTCGACTTACCGCTCACATTGACCAGCACGGTGGAGCCTTCGGGGGCGCTGATATGCAGGGTGCTGCGCACCCTTGAACCATCGACGTTGAACACGTTGAGGGTTCGGTCGGTTCCTGCCAGAGTGACTCCACCCCAGTCGAAGTAGGTGACTTTACCAAGCCAGGCGCTCGACAGCGAACTGGCCCAGTAAGCGGACCTGGCTTCGAGATCGATCCGGGCGGATATGAAGTCGATGGGCGACGACTGCGAAGCCTTGCCGCTCACGGTGAAGCTGGAGAGCTCCGCTGCCCTGCCGTAAGCCAGGTTGCCGTTGAGGGTTCCGTCGGTTGCCTGCAGGCTTCCGCCAACGACAAGTCCGTAAGGGGCGTCGACGTTTCTGGCGTTCACAGCCAGGCTGGCCAGGCTCGCCGACCCTCCGATTGCTACAGGGCCTTCGGAGTCGCCTCCGAGTTGCGTCAGGTTGCCGAGGGCAAAGACGTTGAACCCGGAGGCCTCACCGAGTGAAGGTGTGGCCGAAACGGCTCCGGAAGTAAGGGTGAGGAGAAGAAGGAATGGACCGGTTCGGTTTGCGTTCACGAACCGATGATGCCACCAATCTCCGATTCCTCCAAATGCCTCCGCGCCGTGGCATAACACAGCAAGTACTGTATTTCCGGCACTTTACAGACACAGATTAACTGGGGTACCACTACTTTACCCCATTGCGGCCTTTAGTACCAGGGACAGAACTAAGTCCAGGCTCCCGTACCTTCCCCTACGCCGCTGGTCTGCTGTCCTTACTACTGCGGGACTTTGGTCCTGGCCCTGTGGGAACCTTGTGGACATGGGGCAGACACAGCGGGTTTTGGTGGTGGAGGACGAAGACAAGCTTCGGCGGATTCTCCAGCTCCAGCTGCAGTCTTCCGGGTTTGAGGTGGACCAGGCGGGCTCGGCCGAAGAGGCGCTCAGGATTGCCGATCGGGCCGACGTGGTTGTGACCGACCTGCGTTTGCCGGGCATGGACGGGCTGTCCCTGCTGACGGCGCTGCGGCGGCAGAATTCGGCGACGCCGGTGATTGTGATGACGGCGTTCGGTTCAGTTGAAACGGCGGTGGAAGCGATGAAGGCCGGTGCGGCCGACTTTGTGACCAAACCATTCTCGCTGGACCACCTTCTGACGGTGGTCCAGAAGGCGCTGGAAGTCCGGAAATTGCGGGCGGAGAACCAGAAGCTGCGGGAAGAGCTCGGGATCCGCTACGAGTTCGACAACATCGTCGGCCGGAGTCCGGCGATGCAGGAAGTGTTCGCGACCATTGCGCGGGTGGCTCCGACTCGGGGCACGGTGCTGCTGGCGGGCGAAAGCGGAGTCGGCAAAGATCTGATTGCGAGGGCGATCCACCACCACTCGCCGCGCCGGGACCGTCCGTTCGTCAAGATCAACTGCACGGCGCTGCCGGAAAACCTGATGGAGAGCGAGCTTTTCGGATACGAAAAGGGCGCGTTCACGGGGGCCAGTGTCAACAAGCCGGGCAAGTTTGAGCAGGCCGACACGGGGACGGTGATGCTGGACGAAATCGGCGATGTACCGCCGACCATCCAGGTGAAGCTGCTGCGGGTTCTGCAGGAGCGGGAACTGGAGCGGCTGGGGAGCAACAAGACCCGGCACATCGATGTCCGGGTGATTGCCGCCACGAATGTCGACCTCCGGCAGGCGCTGGAAAACGGCACCTTTCGCGAGGATCTGTACTACCGGCTCAACGTTCTGCCGCTCAACATTCCTCCTCTGCGGCAGCGCAAGGAGGACATTCCGTTTCTGGCCGAGCACTTTGTTGCCAGGATATCGGCCGATCTGGGCCGGCCGTGCACGTTGTCGCAGTCGGGGATTGACCGGCTGCTGCAGTGGGAGTGGCCGGGCAATGTCCGCGAGTTGCAGAACGTGATTGAGCGGAGCATGGTGCTGTGCAACGGCGAGTCTCTGGAGGCTGCCGACATCCGGATCGACACGAGCCGGCAGAAGTCGGAGGCGCAGGTGGTTTCCGGATTTCTTCCGCCGGGGATGAATCTGGACCAGTACGAACAGTCGATCATCCGGGAAGCGCTGCGGCGGGCCGTGGGCAACAAGAGCCAGGCGGCGAGGCTGCTGGGGATCACGCGCAACGCTCTGCGGTACCGGCTGTCGCAGATGGGCATTGACGACAACGAGCAGCAGGCGGCTAGTCAATCCGGTAAATGAAGATTGACCCACCGGCGACGGCTTCGGGTTTGCGCCGCAGAAATTCCGCGAAATAGTCCCGATATCTGGGGAAGAAGAGGTGGCCGGGGAGGAGTGTGGCGCTGATGGCGTACCAGCCCTTCTCCGGGACCAGGCGTTCGACTTCGGACTTACCGTCCCAGGGCGCGGCGAGCGGCACAATCTGCCCGGGGTCGAAGTAGCGTTCGGCTTTGTCGAAGCCAAAGTAAGCCAGGTGGAGCTTCTCAATGTTGTGGCTTCGTGCGTAACGGCCGACTTCGGAGAGGGACTGTCCCCAGTCGATATTACTGTCGGCGAGGTACTGGAGGGCGTTCTCCGGTTTTCCCGCCCAGGGATTGAAGTAGGCGATGCCGTATGGGTAGACGCGTGCGGACAGCACGATGGCGATGAGGAGCGCGACGGCCGTCCAGCGCCGCCCGATGCGTTCCATGGCGGCTCCCGCGGTGAGGATGAAGAAGGCGAGAGCCGGCATGACGAGCCTGACGCCGAGATGCAGGGACGAGAGCGAAGCAAGCCAGAAGTAGAGGAGTCCCGGGAGCAGCCAGAACAGGTCGGCTGGCTGGAGCCGCCGGGGCCCGGCAAGCAGGCCGATGACGAAGAGGAGCAGCGCGGGCGCGGACATTTTCAGCGCGGTGGCGATGAGGAAGTAGAACTGGTTGCCTTCCGGGTAGAGCTGACCGAGCATGTAGACCGGGACGGGATGCGAATCGGCCTTGATGAGCGAGATGACGCCGGTCCAGGCGGCTTCCGGGACGGGCACGACGCGGACGGCCTGAACGGCTGTGGAGAACCATCGAGGGACGTCGTGGTCGGCTGCCAGCATGGCGATGTCGGCGGCGGTTGCCCGATGCATATCGAACTGCCAGGCGGCGGCGGTGATTCCCCAGACCGTAGCGAGCGAAACGAGGGGCCAGACGAGACTAGCGCCGAATCGGCGCAGTGTAATGGCGCGCGCGCAAAGCAGCAGGGGCGCGGCTGCCGGGACGAACAGCATGGACAGCTTGCTGAGGATGGCGAGGCTTGCCGTGCATCCGACTGCTCCGGCGGTGAGGAGTCCGGGTTTGCGCCAGAACTGCGAGACCGTGTACCAGAACAGGAGATAGGTAGCTGCCGCGGCGATGTCGTTTTTGAATAGGGCGGAGTGGCCCAGGGCGGTGGGGCAGACGGCCCAGAGGGTGGCGACGCCGAGGGCGGTAAAGGCTCCGAACCGCTCGCGGGCCCAGTGCCAGAGGACGAATGTGGCGAGCAGCGGGAAGATGACGAACGGCATGCGGGCCCGGAAGAGGAAGCTCTGCAGTTCCCGGGCGGGCAGTTTGCCGAACAGATTTGCTGCCTCGACCCATTCCTGCCGGGTATCGCCGGGTTTGCCGAGATCGGGGGGCACGGGCAGTGCGAGGGTGGCGATGGCCGACCCGCCCACGATTTTGATGAGGGGCGGAACGTCCCGGGGGTAGAGGCGGTCGCGCCCGTGCCACCAGAGCCAGGAGGAGAGGATATGGCTCGGCTCATCGACGGTTGGACCGAGGGTCCATGCCTCGAAGGCGACGGCCGCGGACAACAGGATGAGCAAGACCGCGATTGCGGACCACTCCCAGGAATTACGTTGCAACTCCGATGATAACGAGAACATTGCGGCAAGCCGAGGACCCGGTTACCCGATCCGTCCGGCCTCGCGGCTGGCGCGCCACCAGGCGAGGGCGAGAGCGAGGGCGAGGTCGTCATGCCTGCGACCGCTGGTTCCGGGTCCGAGAGGAGCGGACTTGCGAGGGCGGAGGTTTTCGAGTTCGCCGACGAGGTCTTCAAGGCCGGGCACAGCATGGCCGCCGGCGCCTGAGCGCCGACCCCGTCTACACTGGTTGAGGAAGCCCGTTTCGGCCGGTGCCGGGCCTGGTCTTCAAAACCAGTGAGTGGCGCTCGCGTCACTGGTGGGTTCGACTCCCACTGGCTTCCGCCACCGACTTTGCCTCCGCCGGAAGGGCTGACGCGCCAGCCAATCAGCCGTGCCTGTCTCGGCATGTTGTTCAGCTGCTGGACCTCCAAAAGCAGTTCGCCCGCGGCCTCCGTGCCTGCCACCTTCGTACCGCCAATCAGGATAACTTTGCCGGTCCTGCCGACGTTGGGCACCACCGCGATGCGGGCGTACGAGGCACCCGGTTTCGGATCGTCGGCCAAGTACCGCGGACTCTCACCGCCGCCAGGTACCTGATTGACCAGGGCGCTCAGGACGTCTTCAACCGAGTGGGGGGACATCATCATGAGGGACTTCCACTCCGATAAAGTGGTGCGCTGCCGCGATTCAGGCAGTTGTCGGGAAGCGGCGGGCGGCATAGAATATCTTCGACCCGGCCACCACCGTCATTGCGGCGAACGGGCAGGCCACGCGTCAACAATTCCCGGGCAACCGCATCCCCGAACCCAACAGCGCCGGCGCCACGAACTTCCGCCGCAACGTCTCCAACCGCAACCCGTCCAACAGCTACCTTGGCCGTTTCGACCATGTCATCAACGAACCTCACAATCACGTCCAGGCGCGGGCGTTCGAGGCTGCCCTATCCGCTGTGGCCGCAGGCGCAGCCGATAAAATAACGCGCCGCCGAACGTCATCATCGTCCTCACCGACGATCAGGGCTATGGCGACATGTCCTGCCACGGCAATCCCGTCGTGAAAACACAGGCGATCGACCGGCTGCACAGTGAAAGCGTTCGCTTCACCGACTTTCACGTGGCGCCCATGTGCAGTCCGACGCGCGGCCAACTGATGAGCGGCATGGATGCGCTTCGCAATCGGGCGAGGGCAACCGACACGGGCCGCTCCCTGCTTCGCACCGACGTCCCCACTATGGCCAACGTGTTCGCCGGCGCGGGCTACGTGACCGCGATGTTCGGCAAATGGCACCTCGGAGACAATTATCGGTACCGTCCCATGGACCGTGGCTTTGACGTTGCGAAGTACCATCTGGGCGGCGGCATGGTCTCCGTGTCGGAACTGGACAACGACTATTTCGACGGGACGTATCAGGACAACGGCCAGGCGAAGCGGTTCTCCGGATACCGCACGGATTTCTGGTTCGATGAGCCAGGAACTGGATACAGGCCCGGGCAGCTGAGAAGAAGCCTTTCCTGTGCTATCTGGCCACCAACGCTCCCCATGGCCCGCTCTGGGTGGCGGAGAAGTACGCGGCTCCTTACCGGCGTGCAGGCGTGCCTGCCGAGTTCTACGGCATGATCGCCAACTTCGATGAGGACCTCGACAGGCTCGAGAGCTTCCTCAAGAGCAATAATATTCGCGACAATACGATTGTCCTGTTCCTGACCGACAACGGCACGGCATCTGGCGCGAAGGTGTTCAACGCGGGAATGCGCGGCAACAAGATGCAACTCTACGACTTTAAGAAATCCGACCCCTCGTGCGCGGAAGAACAGCAGCTGAATTTCCAACGAGACCGGCAGTCCGGCTACACGGTCCTAACGCCAGATTTCGAGCGGCTGGAGTATGCGGCTGGAGGGCAGCTGCGAAATCCGGACGTCGGAGAGTAGCTGGACAACCGGCGGCCTTTCGGCAGCGGGTGCAGCGGACAGGACGAGTGAACGAGAGAGCAGCAGTTGGCGCAAGGGTTTCCTCCGTTTGTCGATGCTTGCAAACGAGGAGCCCTACAAGGAGACCCTGGGAGACTTGATCGTGCTACGGTACCGCGGGCCTGGGACTGCCCGCAAACATCGTGCAGGGCGCCACATCGCGAAAACCGATGCGTCGATACAGCGAGTGGCCGGCTTCCGTGGCATGCAGGACGGTGCGTCGAATGCCTGTCGCTTTGGTGGCGGCTTCGATGGAGGCGCGCAGTACCGCTTCGGCCAGACCTTGCTGCCCATACCCTGGCAGGGTGGCCACAAACGCAACGTACAACCGGCCATCCAGCACGAATGTCGCGGCGCTGGACACAGGCTGCCCGCCGACCTCGGCCAGATACGCGAAGCAGTCGTCTGCCACAAGTGAGATCTTCGTCACCAGGTCCGGCGCCCATTCCATCGGCACCATATACGCCGCTGCGTTGATGCGGGACAGTGCCAGCATGTCTTCCTGCGTGACGGCGCGTCGGACGGTGCAGTCAGGGCCAGCGTCAGGCGGAGGCGTGAGGCCGTCGGGGGCCACCATCCCCATTGTGGTGAGCGCGTGGTGCAGCCCATGCCGGCTTAGCGTCTCCGGGAGCCCGGCGGCCAGATCTTCAGGAATAAGGTGGTGGCAGAGGACCCAGAGGAACATCTCACTGCGGCCTGCGGCGAATCCCACAACTGCCTCAGCCTGCTGGTCCAGTTCCTGGCGGGTTGTAACTGGCTCAGTCAACACGGCCTGATTCCCGAAGGGCCACGTGGTGTGACACCAGACGAAACCGCTGCCGGCAGCACGGCCGCTGACGCTTCCCGCTGACTGGCGGTGCAGCCAGAGGCCGAGGTTTTCGAACTGGCTTACGGATTCGTGCAGGTCTCCGGGCTCGGGCATGTCACCGTATTATAAGGCTGGTACTGAATTTCCGATTCCGCTCCGGTGCGCCTGAAATCACTGCTTTCCATCGACAGGGTGATGTTGCGGCGGTAGCCGAACAGGACCTTGATCTGAAACTCGGTGCCATAGGTGGCGGGGAACCAGATGCCGGGTGCGACGCGGGTGTAAGTGGCGCTGAAGCCCGCCTGTTTCACGTCGGTTCCGAGGAACACACGTACGCCGAGCGGGATCTTGTGGGCAAGGTCGGTAGTCATGCGAGCAGGCTGGAGGTCCTCGGCGTCGACCCAGATCTCGCCCTTCCATGGTTGGTCGGCCCATGGGTGGTCGGCATTGGCCCGCGGAGTGAAGGAGACCTTGCGCACCGGCCTTCCGGCCACGCTGCCCTCGCCGGCGAGCCGGAAGTTGTAGTTCGGCAGGTCCACCACGCGGAGGGGGAAGAGGTCCTTTGACAATCCGTCGCGACTGTCCTTGTCGTTCACCCAGTGGTCGGTGACGCTGTTGAGGATGTCGCGGTCCATTCGGTCCTCCTCGCAGGTCCGTGTCATGGAATCGATCTTCTTTTCCGTGCGGGTTTCGAGAGGAATGACTGTGTAACGGCGATCTTCGTTGCAGCCTGCTTTTCCGTTTGTTTTCACCAGGCCGCTTCGAACCCGCTGCGAATAGACGAACCGGAGCCGCCCGGTTTCGGACGCCTCCCAGCGCTCGGCCACCTGGCGCATGAGTTGGAGCGCGGCGTCGTCGGCCATCAAGAATCCCGCCAGCAGCATAGTCCACATACAACCTTGGATACGCAACTGAAAAAGAGTGAGAATGCAGAGTTTCTTCAGACCGGGCGGAAGCTACACTGGAAGGCAGCCGTATATGTATCAGCCGTCCAGCCTTTATCGAACTCTCTCCCTGTGCGCCGTCGCAGCCGTGTTTGCCGCCCAGGCCGCCGCGCCTCCGGGCCTCCCGGGTATGCCGCCGGTGGTCAACCCGTCCGACATCTATTCCGAAACGCGTCCGGGCATGTTCCACCCGAACGTAAAGAACCACGTCCAGCGCATCTACGTGCCGAACGCCGCGGCCAATGTGGTGGATGTCATCGATCCGAAAACATTCAAGATTGTCGAGTCCTTCCCGGTTGGCCGCGAGCCGCAGCATGTTACGCCGTCGTGGGACATGAAGACGCTGTGGGTGCTGGCCGACCTGCAGGACACGATCACGGAAATCGATCCAGTGACTGGCAAGAAGGGCCGGACTATCAGAGTCGCCGACCCGTACAACATGTACTACACGCCGAATGGCAAGCACGCCATCGTGGTGGCGGAACGGTTGAAACGGCTCGATTTCTACGACGCGCAGACCATGAAACTGGTGCAGCAGGTGCCGGTCCCGTGCAAGGGCGTCGACCACATGGACTTCACCGCCGATGGCAAACAGCTGATTGCCAGTTGCGAGTTTTCGGGCGAACTGGTGAAGGTGGATGTGGAGCAGCGCAAGGTGCTGGGCGTGTACAAGCTGCCGGTGGAGGCGCATCAGGCCGATCACGGCAAGAACAAGAAGCGCATGCACCATGGCGGCGGGATGATGCCGATCGAATCGCCGAGCATGCCCCAGGACGTCAAGACCTCACCCGACGGGAAGCTCTTCTACGTGGCCGACATGATGGCTGATGGCGTTCACATTATCGATCCGGTGAAGTTCACGCGGGTGGGGTTCATTGCCACGGGGCTCGGCGCACACGGGCTTTACCCGAGCCGCGATTCGAAGTACCTGTACGTTTCGAACCGCGACGCGGGGACGGTTTCGGTGGTGGATTTCGCTACGAACAAGATTGTAAAGACATGGACGATCCCTGGCGGCGGCAGTCCGGACATGGGCGGGGTGTCGGCCGACGGGAAGATTTTCTGGCTTTCCGGGCGATATCACGGGGAAATTTACGCAATTGACACAACAGACGGGCACCTGATTACGCGCATTAAGGTGCACAAAGGGCCGCACGGACTGTGCGTCTGGCCGCAGCCGGGACGCTACTCGCTGGGGCATACGGGAAATCTGAGATAGGACCGTTTATAATGGTAGTTCCCCTACTATTGTGATCTCAGTAAATAATGTCTCAATGCGCTACGGCGCCCGAATCCTTTTTGAGGACGTGACGGTCACGTTCCAGCCAGGTCGCCGCTACGCAATCTCCGGACCCAACGGGGCCGGGAAGTCCACGCTGATGAAGATTTTGACGGGCGAGATTGAGCCGAGCAAGGGCTCGGTGACTCGCCCGAAAAAGGTCGGCGTCCTCAGCCAGGATCAGTTTGCATTCGACCAGTACCGCGTCATCGACACCGTGATTATGGGCAACGTTCCTTTGTGGGCCGCGCTTCAGGAACGCGATGCGCTGTACGAGAAAGACCACACAGAATTAACCGACGACGACGGCATGCGGCTCGGCGAGCTGGAGGGTATTGTCGGCGACGAGGGCGGGTATACCGCGGAGAGCGACGCGGCGGTGCTGCTGGACGGGCTGGATATTCCGGAAGAACTGCATGAGCGCACCATGCGCGAGTTGCAGGGCGGGCAGAAGGTTCGCGTGCTGCTGGCGCAGGCGTTGTACGGCACTCCGGCCGTGCTGCTGCTGGACGAACCGACGAACCACCTCGATCTGGACTCGGTGCACTGGCTGCAGGATTACCTGATTCGCTACGACGGCTGTCTGATCGTGATCTCGCACGACAGGCACTTCCTCAATGAAGTCTCGACGCATGTGGCGGACATCGACTACCAGTCGGTGATCACGTACACCGGCGGGTACGACGACATGGTGCTGGCCAAGACGCAGATCCGCAGCCGGATCGAATCCGAGAACGCCCAGCGTGAGAAGAAGATTGAGCAGCTGAAGGAATTCATCGCCCGGTTCTCGGCCGGAACCCGCTCTTCGCAGGTGACCTCGCGTAAGAAGGAAGTGGAGCGGCTGCAGACCTCGGATCTGGCTCGGTCCAACATCCAACGTCCGTTTATCCGATTCCAGATGGCGCGTCCGTCGGGCCGGCATCCGCTGGAAATCAAGGGTCTCTCCAAGTCGTACGACGACCAGAGGGTGCTGAGGAATTTCACTGCGAGCATTCCGCGCGGTGAGAAGATCGCGCTGATTGGGCGCAACGGCGCTGGTAAAACCACAATGTTGCGTTCGCTGATCCGCAACGCGCCTGGTTTTGTGGATCCTGTCGAGCAGGAGTTCGACATTGATTCGGGCGAAGTACTGTGGGGCCACGAGACCGCGGTTGGGTACTTCTCGCAGGATCACAAAGAGTCGATCCGCAAAGGCGTGCCGATCATTCACTGGCTGCACGAATTTGACCCGAAGGCGTCGCAGGAAGAGCTGCGGGGCGTGCTGGGTCAGATGCTGTTCACCGGTGAAGACGCGATGAAGCTGACCGACGCGCTTTCGGGCGGCGAGGCCGCGCGTGTCATTTTCTGCCGTCTGATGCTGCAGAAGCCGAACGTGCTGGTGCTGGACGAACCGACAAACCACCTCGATCTGGAAGCGATCAACGCGCTGAACATCGCGCTGCAGAAGTACGAAGGCACGGTGTTGCTGGTGACGCACGATCATGACCTGATCGACGAAGTCGCAACGCGCGTCTGGCACTTCGACAAAGACGGTGTTGAGGACTACAAGGGCAGCTACGCCGATTACCAGGTGCAGTCCGCGGCGGCTTCGCGCTAGCTGCGGAGTGTAGCCTTCAGGCGGCGTCTTCGAACGTCACCACGATCCGTTTGCCCAATGCGGCCAGAGCGGCCTGGATTCGTTCCGGTTTGCTCTGGTGCTTCGGGTCCAGCATCCGTCGAACTACTGTCTCGCTGACGCCGAGCCGGCTGGCCAGCTCCGTATTGCGCAAGCCCATGTCTCGCATTGCGAGGTAAAGAGCCAGCTTCGGGGCGAGGTACAGCGGCACGCTGATCGCGTGCTGCCCCCGTTTTAGCGGTGAGGGTCTCGGGATGGCGTCGCCGCGCACGATTCGCCCCGCGAGGGCCTCAGCAAGACAGTCCGCAGCCTGCACGTGCCTGTCGCTGAGGTCCTCGCCTCCTGTGAGGGCCTCGGGAAGATCGGGAAAGCGAACGTGAAACCCCTGGCCGTTTTTCTCACGGATGAAAGACGCGGGGTAGACGGCGGTGAAACTGGACTCGCAAGTGCCTGACATCAGAAATTCCACCAATAGGCGCACTTCAGGACCAGCGCCCGATTCCGCACTGAGAACAGCCCGGGTACGTTTTGCCCGGGTTGCAGGTACTCGGGCATGTAGTTGTCGGTCCAGACCAGGAAGAGGTCGGAGGCGGGTTTGTAGCGCCACTGGACGCGCGTGTTCACGTTCATGTTCTTCTGCTGCTCGTTGTACTGCAGGAAGGTTGTGAAGTAGAGCGTGTTAGTGAGCGTGACGTCGAACCTGGGCCCGACGAGCCAGAAACTGGCGCGGCCCCAGGGCTGCGGCAATCGCAGGTCGTTCCAGGTGGCGGCGCCCGACAGGCTGACAAAGGGCTGAAATCGGTAGCCGGCAGTGCCGGTCAGCGTCAGCCGCGTTCCATCGGCGTAGTAGCCGCCGTACTGCGATGAAAACCCATAGCGGAATACGCTCTGCGGCTTAGAGTCGAACCTGGTATTCCAGAAATTCCAGCGATGCACGCTTCCGGCTGCGAGCCTTTCGCGACCCGAGTTCGTGGGATCGAAAGGCGACAGCAGCCGGACGTAGTCGGCACCGCCTGAGACGGCAAGTACGTTCTGATTCCGCAGCGTTACCGTGTAGCCCAGCGTGGTCTCGTAGTCGGCGAGCTTGCCGTGCCAGTCGAGGAAGTTGTTGCTGGTCAGGGTGGGCCCATGGCTCAGGATGCGGCCGCCTTTCGGCAGAAACGTGTAGCCCATGGTGGCGAGCGCCCGGCGAAAGCCACGGCGTGGGACGTAACCCGCTTCGGCGGTGTAGTGCTCGTCGACATTTTCCATCTGACCGTTGATCAGCCAGCGCCGGCTGCTGTACTGCAGGTTGCCCGCGTATGCCGCGCCGCTGTTGTCGACGGCGCGGGAGGAGAACGACTTCAGGTAGAGCAACTTGCCGGTCCAGGCGTTGGTGGACGATGCAAGGTTGTACTCGACGCCTGCATTGCGGTTGTACTTCGACTGTTGTTGCCGCAGTGCGGGTGTGGCATAGTCCGCGGACTCCTTCGCCACCAGCAGCACGCCGATGTTCGAGCGCGAGAACACGCGCCGCTGCAGCGCGAACACGGAGAAGTTCTGCGACGGCAGGTCGGCCTCGCCGAGCGGTCCGGTCTGCATGTCCATCACTCCCATGCGCCAGTCCTTGTTCAACTTTCCGCTGAGCCGAGCGCCGAAACGGATGGGCACGCCTCCCAGACCGATGCGCCGGCTGAAGAACGGGCGGATGGATGCGTAGCCGAAGTTGGCGAACTGGTCGCCATTTTCGAGAAAGAACTGCCGTTTCTCCGGGAAGAAGAGCTCGAAGCGGTCGAGGTTCGTCACCTGCTGGTCGACGTCCACCTGGGAGAAGTCGGGATTCACCGTCAGATCGAGGTTGAGCGCCGGACCGATGGCCACCTTCGCGTCCATGCCGACGTCGTTCCGCGTGTCCGTGGGCGACTTGCTCACATAATCGCGGCTCACGCCCCCGAGTGCATACGGAATGAGCGACATGTTCCGGGTGTGGGTGGGAGGCGGCTCATCCCACAGCAGCGTTCCCGTCAAGGCCAGCGAGGCGGTGGGGAACTGCCGCGCGATGGGCGTCCAGGACGATTTCTCGGTGGTCTTCAGGTCGAGGCGGCTGAAATTGATGCCCCACTCGGCAACGCCCGCTTTGTAGCGCATGGTGGTGAACGGGATGGCGATTTCCAGTTCGTAGCGATCCTCGTACGTCTTCACGGCTGAGGTCCACTTGTTATCCCAGCTCAGGTTTGCCCTGCCGCCTTCGTAGAGCAGGCCGTCCCACTGCGCTCCGGCGGCGTTCACGCCGAAGGTGTAGCCGTTGGTCAGGTCGTTGAACGTGTCGATGAAGAAGATGAAGTTGTCGTTGCTGCCGAAGGCCCAGTCGCGGCGGAGCGATTCCACGATGTACGGGCCTGCCACGTCGCCGTGGAAACAGATGGCGCTGAGGTACAGGTTGCGATCGTCGTACGTCATGCGAACGTCGGTGCGGACCTTGCCGCGTTCCGTGTCCATGGGCAGAACCATCCAGAAGTTGCCGGCCACCTCGGCGGATTGCCACGCAGGTTCGTGCGCACTGCCGTCGATGACGACGGGCGATGTCGCACGGTGAATACGGAGTTGATATTCGGAGTTCTTCTTCTGTGCTGTGGCCGTGAACGTTGACAGGATCAGGCATGCGCACACCGCTGTCCATGACTTCAAATCTGAGAGCTACCTTCCTGAAGCGGGTCTGTGTGTCTTCATTGCAGCACGTCGGCCGGAGGCGTTGGCACGGAACACCGCGGTGGCTGCCTGCGTATACAGAGCATGATCATTACTACGACACCGAGCATCGAAGGCAAGAGCATCCGTGAGTACCGTGGGATTGTGACTGGTGAGGCGATTATGGGCGCGAACATTTTCGCCGATCTGTTCGCCGGGATTCGCGATATCGTCGGCGGGCGCTCGGCTGCCTACGAACGGGAACTGCGAAATGCGCGGGAGGTGGCGATGGCTGAACTGGCTGCGAATGCGCAGTCTGTGGGCGCCAATGCGGTGGTTGGCGTCGACCTCGACTATGAGGTGCTGGGGCAGAGTAACGGCATGCTGATGGTCAGCGTCAGCGGCACCGCTGTCATCACCGAATAAGATTAAGGCGCGGATGGGGCGCTTTTCCGCGGCGGGTGCAGGTAAACAGCCTGACCGTTCTTACGGGTGAACTGGATCTTTGCGATGCCGCCGCGGTCGCTGGTGAGGTCGGTCATGTCCTCGTCGTCGACCTCTACGTCGAAGTTGGCCGACGGCTTCAGTCCGATCAGGTACCAGATATCGGGTGCGGATCCGGCGACTCGAAACTCGCGTGCGGTGGGCGCGCCGCTCAGCAGCATGGCGGTGCCGATTACCAGCGGATCTCGCAGCGGGGCGGGGCGAATCTGTCCGTCGCGAAACAACTGCGCGGACCCGTCGATAAAGCCGAGCCACGTGGCGTCCTCGTCCCAGCTGGATCGAATCAGCAGGGTCCCGGTGCGGGGCTCATGCAGCGACAGCGGCAGTTTCTCGAACGGCAGACCGGGCTGATAGGGGTTCGCCCAGAGGAATTCGTACACCACGCCGAAGGAACTTTTCAAAACGAACCGGTCGAGCGACAGCCAGCCCTGGAGAAACTGCATCTCCTGGGCGTTGCTTTCGTAGGCGACGAGGGCGAATTCGGCCGCCCGGGTCAGCGCTGCCAGCCGGAGGTCGGGCTCGCCCTTGCCGGTGAAGTACGGGATGCGGTAGTCGTTCTCCGGGGCGGGCCAGGAGGCTGGGTAGTAGCCGAGCAGCCGCCGCAACGCGAGGTCGCGGAACACGGGCAGGATGTCGTCCCGTAAATCGATTTGCAGATTGTCGCGAATGGCGTGCGCCAACTCGAGGAACGGGTAGATGTCGGCATGATCGATGCGACGGTTCCCTGAGACCAGCGCCGGCGCGAGATTTTTGCGCCACCAGACGTTGATGAGCTGGTTCAGCGCCGCGGCGTCGGAGAGCACCATTGCGGCAAAAGCGCGGTCGCGGCCAGCGGCGAAACTGCTGGCGGCGGGATCCCGAAGCGCGCGCTCGAGACGTGTTCGAAGCTGGGTGCGTTGCGTGTCCGTGAGCGAGGCCTCGCACCAGTCATATGTGAGAGCGACCTGGCGCAGATCGGTGGCGGGCCGGACCGCGGCGTCGACAGCGGTGCGGCAATGGACGGCATCCTCGGTGACCTGGGAATAGAGAGCCGACGCGAAAGCCTGCTCAGGCATCGCCGCTTTGCCCTTCATAAGGGTGTCGAACTGCATCCACCGCATGCTTTGGCGTTCGCGCTCGCGACGCAGCAGGCGGAGTCGCTTCTGGTTCAGCAACAGGCGCGGATGGTCCGTATAAAGCTTAAAATCGCTGTCCGCCGACTGTCCGGGGGCCGTCAGCGTCGTAACCAGCAGAGCCGCTGTGAGGGCAAAGAAGCGCGGATGCATCCGGTCCAAGTGTGTCACACGTCTGTTGCCACGACTCGGTTTTGTGTCCGTGTGTGTCGTTGTGACACACCGTGTTGAGACATTCTGCCCCGCGGACACACACTGTGATCCAGCATAACCTTTTGTTTTCTAGTGCTTATTTAGCTATTGCCAATGGTGGGCCGATTGCTAAGATAGAAACTGAATTGATGGAGTACCACTTTTAACCTGCCCCTCTGGTGCAGTGAGTGGTCGGAGAAGTGAGCGGGCTGAAGTCAAGTGTGCTTGCGGGAGCCGGTAATTCAGGTTTGTGCCGCTCATTCGTCGACCGGTCGACTGGACCAGAGGGCATTTTGTTTTTTTTGTGAGGATTTAAGGAACTTATAGACCTATTTGTGAGACGCGAATAGGACGATTTTGAGCCCGCCGCAGATTCCACAGGCATCCGTATCCGTTCAAAACACATCAGGCAGAACCAGAACCGTTGGACGCGGGGTCTGCCCGGTGATGGTGGTCTTGTGGCCACATTGAACGAGCTGAGGCCGGAATCTGAGCCCTAAGGAAGGGCACAAGGCCGCATCGCGGGGTCCCCCCAGGACCTCCGATGCGGCCTTCTCAATTGTGTGCCGACCAAAAGCGAGCGTCAGCGCCAGGCTTCGAGTTCGGCGCAAGTGACGTATCCGGCGGGCCTGCCAGCGGCTCGGATGGCTGTCGCTTCCACAGGTGCCGGCAACTGCAGGGTGAAGGCCTGACGGTCTGAGAACTGGCTTCGTTCCGCGGGATAGTTGGCCAGCGTGCCGACCGATTCCCATTTCTGAGAGCCAGCTCGCTGGATTTCGATGCGTGGTTTGTCAGCGAACCAGCCGCCTTCGGCCGACATGTCGCCGTGGCGGAACACGACGCGGCGAATCGTCTCAGGTCTGTCGAATCGAACTGCGAACCAGTCCTCGGCGGCGGGCTTGCCGCGATTCGTGCTGCGGTAGGTTTCAGGCCGGCCGTCGCAGATCGAGCCCTCCTTCTCCGCCAGCCGGGAGGACGATTCGGTGCCGAACAGCGATACGGCTGCGTCACGGGCTGGCAGCGTGGCTTCCTTTGGCAGCCAGATCCTGTAAGTGACCGCGTCCATGAAAGGCACCAGGGTCAGTTTCTGCGCCGTCTTGCGGCCATCCACCACGGCGACGCCATCCACCACATAGGGCGGCTGACCGAGGCGAGGGGAGAGGCTTCGAAGGCCGGCGGCGTGGATCGACGGCAACGCGAGGTTCTTCGTGAGCTCCAGCGCCAGCACCTGCGGACCGCGCTGCACGGCGACGTGGCCGGGGTAGGACGGGCCGCCGTCGAGGACCCGGGTGATGATGTCCATGTCGATCTCGACGCGGTCTCCGGGCTTCCACGTGCGGTCGATCTCCAGGTATTCACCGGGCTCGCCCTTGTACGTCTTGCCGCCCGCCTTTGCTGTGAAGTGAGCGGTCCAGGTGGGAACGCGCAGGAACAACGGGAATCGCTTCTCGGCGGCCGGACCGAGTGTGAGGGCGATTTTGCCTGTGGAAGGGAAGTCGGTGGCTGACTCGATGCCGATCCCGTCAACCGTGGCTTTGCCAGGGGCGTACAGGAGCACGGCAACGCCGCCGCGGAGCGAGCCCCAGGTCAACTGAGGAATCATGGAAATGCCGCGGGGCTCGCTGGACACGCAACAGTTGATTCCGGGGGTCGGGTTCTTCCTGCCGATCATCGGGGTGAAGTAGCAGATCTCGCCGTTGGCGGGGTTCTGCGCGGCCAACAGTTGATTGAAGACGGTCTTTTCGAGTTCCGACGCGTACTTCGGCTCGCCCGTGACGCGCAGCAACTGCCAGGAGAGCTGGAGCCAGGTGACCGTGGCGCAGCCCTCGCCGACGTCTGCCGAGTTGGTTGCAGGAAGGTCGAAGTCATCGCGGAAATGCTCGTGGGCACTGGTGGCGCCGGTGATGTAGAGGCGCTTCGACGCGATGTCTTCCCATGCGGCTTTGGCGACGTTCAGATATTTAGGGTCGCCGGTGGCCCGGTAGAGCTCCACCAGTCCGACGAGGCAGGACATCATCTCGTAGGCCTTGGCGTTGGCAGTACGAAACACACTGTTGCCTGCCAGCAGACTTGCCACGATCTTCGGGCCGTCGGGCTGATCCCAGGATTTGACGATGGACTGGGCGAACGCGAGATAGCGTTGATCCCTGGTGAGCCGGTACAGCGTGCAGATGGGCTCCAGCACGCTCGTCGCGGCCATGCCGACGTGGGTGCTGGAGGCGATGAGGTCGCGCTTCTGAGTGCCATCGCCGTCGCCGAAGGTGCGGATGAGCAGGTCGCCCATCCTGCGTGAGGCGGTCAGGGCGGGTTCGTAGCCTGTGGCTTCGTAGTAGCTGAGCAGGCCGATGAGGTTGTATTTGTGCGCCCAGACGTCCCAACTGGTCCAGCGCTTGTCGTCGGTGTAAGTGCCGAGGTAGCCGTCGGGCAACTGGCCGGCGATGACTGACCGGGCCACACGGTCCATGAGGATTTTCAGGCGCGGGTCGGCGCTGAACTCCCAGGTATTTGCGGCCGCATGCAGGAACTTACCGGCGTGTTCACCGATCCAGGCATGTTTGCCGGGTCGCTGGTGGAATCCCTCGGTGATGCCCTGCTCGTCAACGCGTAGCAGCCGCCCTTCGAGGTTGATCTTCATGCGGTCGCCGAGCACGCCGCCGATCGACTGACCCTTATATGGCGCCGGGACGAACCGGTCCTGCCCGGCTGCCTGTAGTGCGCACAGCGCGAGACCGATCGCCGCGACCGTCGTTCTTCGTGGAATCATACTCACCCAATTATGCACACCCGCGCGGTCCGTGCGGGAGCCGCTGAAGTCGGTTTGAAGGGCGTGCAATAACGGTTCTTTTTTTTGATAGTATTGACAGCCTAATGCTTTTAGGGGGGTCCATGCGCACCTGTCTCCGCTTCCATTTCTCGACCATCGCACTCATCGCTCTGTTCGCGAGTGCTTCACTGTCCGGCCAGACCTTTGGTACCGTCACCGGCGAGGTCAAAGACTCCAGTGGAGCCGCTGTGGCGGGTGCCGGAGTAACTGTCCGCAACACCGCAACTAACGGAATCCGCGTCGCTACTACTAATGAAGAAGGGCTGTACACCATCCCGGCTCTCGTCCCAGGAATTTATGATGTGAGGGCTGAGAAGCCCGGATTCAAGATCGCCACTCGAACGGGGATCGAGCTTCAGGTGCAGCAGACGGCCCGCATCGACTTTGGACTCGAAGTCGGCCAGGTCAGCGAGACGGTGGAGGTCAGCGCCTCGGCCGCTTTGCTCACCACGGAGAACGCGACGGTCGGCGCCGTGATCGAACAGAAGCGGATTACAGATCTGCCGCTGAATGGCAGAAATTTTCTAAGCCTGGTGGCGCTCAGTCCGAACGTCACGTTTGGCTTCGCAGCCGCGGGCCAGATTGGCGGCCGGCAGGGCGGCAGCCGCGGCGACCTCACGATGTCGATTGCCGGATCTCGCGCCACGTGGAGCAACTACACGCTGGACGGAATCACCAACACGGACATCAATTTCAACCTGTATATCGTGCTGCCTTCGGTGGAAGCGCTGCAGGAATTCAAGGTACAGACGGGAGTGTATCCGGCCGAGTTCGGGCGCGCTACCGGACAGATCAACGTCTCGACGAAAGGCGGCACGAACCAGTACCACGGTTCCGTGTTCGAGTTTTTGCGCAACGAGAGGCTCGACGCGCGGCCGTACTTCTTTAAGGACCCGGAGAGCCCGACTCAGGTTGCGCCCAGCAAGCAGCCGTATCGTCAGAACCAGTACGGGTTCACGCTGGCTGGCCCGATCCAGATTCCGAAGGTATTTGACGGCAAGAACCGGCTGTTCTTCATGGCCAATTACGAGGGGTTCAAGTCCCGCCGCACCACCCCTCAGTTCTTCACCACGATGACTCCGGCGATGCGAGCTGGTGATTTTTCCGCCTTCGCGTCGCCGCTGCAGGATCCACTGACTCGCGTCCGGACCGGCACCACCATCACGTCGTCCGCCTTTCCGAACAATCAGATTCCGCGCAGCCGCTTCAACCCCGGATCCGTCTATGCGCTGGAGAATTTCGCCCCGCTGCCCAATATTCCGCAGACGACGGGTCTGCCGATTCGTAATTATCAGTGGGTGCAGAAGATTCCGGTGGACAAAGAACAGTTCACCAGCCGCATCGACTGGAATGAGAGCACGTCGTCACAGTGGTTCGGCCGCTACAGCTGGACCGATGAGCTGACCACCACGCCCGGCGTGAAACTGAACGGCACGGTTCTCTACACCAAGGCGAGCCAGTGGGTGCTGGCCAACACGCGCGTTCTGTCGTCGTCGAAAGTGAATGAATTCCGCTTCGGCTACAACTACCTGTTCAACAACATCACGCAGGAACTGGCCGGCGTGGATAACCCGAATGAGAAGATCGGGACTTCAGTGAAGGTCTCGGACGAGAACTCATGGGGCATTCCCGACATGAACCTCACGGGCAGCACGCTCAGCCGCTTTGGCAATGACGCGAACGGCCCGTTCACGATCGATAACAAATACTACCAGGTAGTCGACAATTTCTCCTGGATTACCGGAAAACACTCGTTCCGTTTCGGCGGGGAATGGCGGAATAATCAGTTTAATCAGGTGGGCAACGAATTTGCCCGCGGCCGGTTCACCGCCACAGGCAGTTTCACCGGAAACGCGAACACGCTGACCGGCGGCTACAACGGCGCCGACTTCCTGCTGGGCTATATCAGCACCATTGAAAGCGCGGTGGCGCTTGCCAGAAGCGCGTTTCGCAATCATGAGCTGGGCTTCTATTTCGACGACACGTGGAAGATCACGCCGCGGCTGACGGTGAACCTTGGACTTCGCTGGGAACTGTACCAGCCGTTGAAGGACAAGCTGGGACTGCAGCCCAATTTCCAGTTGCGGCAGCCGCTGCCGAATTATGCCAATGAGCCCGATCCGGCGAAGCACCCTGTGCTGGTTCGGACCGGAACTGGCGGTTTTTACGATGATCTGGCGTTCCGCTTTACTGGTCCCGTCCAGGTGGCCAGGGACGGACGCCTGGGCGACCGCATGGTCAAGACGGATTACAACAATTTCGCACCGCGTATCGGCATCGCTTACAGCCCGTCGCCGAACTGGTCCTTCCGATCCGGATTCGGCGTGTTCTTTTCTCAGGAGAGCAAGAACTCCATCTTCGACCTGAACCGCGCCACAGGCGGCCGCGCAAATCCCGTGATCGATCAACAGGGCGTGCCGAGCCTCACGTTCCAGAACTTCATTGATGCATCGTCACTGCCTGTTCGGTTCGCTCCCGGACTTACGTGGGCCGTGGATGAGAACCTGGCTACTACCTACACCATGCAGTATTTGTTTAATGTGCAGCGCACGCTGGCGAAGAACTCCACTCTGGAACTGGGATATATGGGCAACCAGAGCCGCAAGGTGGCTTATATCAGAAACGCAAATGCGCCCCTGCCCGGCATCACCCCGTTCGACGCGCGTGAGCCGTATCCGGAATGGCACGGGATCCAGTTTCTGGCCGGCGACGGCATTGGAAACTACAACGCATTCAGCACCAAGCTGACGCAGCGATTCGGCCGTTCGCTCACGACGATGTTCAGTTATACGTGGTCGAAGGCGCTCGACGAAAACAGCGCGATTCGTGGTACGGGCGGCGATTTCACATTGATGAACCAGCGCTGCCGCGCGTGTGACTACGGTCCGGCTGGCTTCGATATTCCGCACCGTATGGTGACGTCGGCCATTGTGGCACTGCCGTTCGGAAAGGGACAGCGGTTCCTGAATTACGGCGGCGTCCTGAATCAGGTGGTCGGCGGATGGCAGCTGAGCACGATCACCACGGTGCAGAGCGGCGGTCCTATCAACCCCGATTCGTGGGACGCGGCAGGAATGGGAGCGGGCTTCCCGCACTCGAACCGTCTGAACTGCGTCGCGGGCGCGAACCCGGTTGCCGATAATCCGACTTCGGATCGCTATTTTGTGCGCGAGGCGTTTACCAACGTCACGGCGGGTCAGTTCGGTAACTGCGGCCGCAACAGCCTTCGCGCTCCCTCCACATGGAACGTGGACGCCTCCGTAATGAAGGACTTCCGCTTCAATGAGCGGCACGCGCTGCAGTTCCGCACGGAGATGTTCAACGCTCCGAATCATCCGGCATGGGGCCGGCCGTCGGGCGCATGGGGCACGCAAGGTGCGGCTCCCAATGCGGCGTTCGGCCGCATCCGTTCCACCAGCCAGTTGCGCCAGATCCAGTTCGCTTTGAAGTATTACTTCTGACAGGGAGCGACCAGGCCTCAACGTGGAGACCGTGAAAGCACTGACCCGATTTCTCTTTCTCCTGACGCTGACCGCAGTGAGCGCCGGCGCAGCCGACCCGGTGCCGTTGCCGCCCCGGGACAAGTTCCACCTGTTCCTGCTGGCTGGACAATCCAACATGGCGGGGCGAGGTCTGGTGGAGGCAGTGGATGCCACGCCGCACAAGCGAGTCCTGATGCTGAATAAAGCGGGCGAATGGGTTCCAGCCGTGGATCCACTTCATTTCGACAAACCAGTGGCGGGTACAGGGCTCGGGAAGACTTTCGCCGTTTCGTTGGCTGAGGCAAATCCGGACATCACTATCGGTCTGATTCCGGCCGCGGTCGGCGGCTCCCCCATCGATACGTGGAAACCGGGTGTGTTTTACGAGCCGACCAGAAGCTATCCGTGGGACGATGCGATACGCAAGGCGCACAAGGCACTGGAAGCCGGAGTCCTGAAGGGGATTCTCTGGCATCAGGGTGAATCCGATTCGACCGGGCAGCTTGCTCCTTCGTATCGGGGCAAGCTCGACGACCTGATTGCCCGGCTCCGCAAAGAGCTTCAGTCTCCCTATGTTCCGTTCGTCGCCGGGCAGATCGGACGCTTTGCAGGATCACCCTGGAGTGAATGGAAAGAAACCGTCGACCGCGCTCACAAGGGCCTGCCGCAGCGGGTGCCGCGGACGGCTTACGTGTCCTCGGAAGGTCTGGAGGACAAGGGCGACAAGACGCATTTTACGGCCGCGGCGTATCGCGAGTTCGGCAAGAGGTATGCGGCGGCGTACCTCCGACTGGTCAAGTGACAGTCTGTTCGTCAGCTCCGCGTCGAAGGCATTCCACACCTCGCTATCATTCCGAAGACAGCCGGGAATACTGGGCTGATTCGCTGGATAAGGAAGAGGGACGCCATGGGTAAGCTCGAAGGAAAGAATGTACTGGTCACCGGTGCTTCCAGCGGGATCGGAAGGGCTGTCGCCATCCGATTCGCGGAAGAAGGCGCCAATGTAGTCATCCATTACCGGTCCGGCAAAGAAGAAGCCGAAGCAACGCTGGCGGCAATACGGTCTGCCGGGAACAACGGCCGCCACGTGGTGGTGCAGGCCGACGTATCGCAGGAGCAGCAGGTTCAACAGCTGTTCGCCACCGCGATTGCGGAACTGGGCCACATCGACATTCTGGTCAATAACGCCGGGATTCAGAAAGCATCACCAACCGAGGACGTCGAACTCAGCGACTTTGACCGGGTCATCGGAGTGAACCTGCGCGGCGCATTTGTGTGCTCGCGCGAGGCCGTTCGCCACTTCCTGGGCCGAGGTAAAGGTGGAGTGATTCTGAACAACTCCAGCGTTCACGAGATCATCCCGAAACCGACGTACCTGCCCTACTCGATCAGCAAGGGCGGGATGGAGAACATGACGAAATCGATGGCGCTGGAGTACGCTGGCCGCGGCATTCGAGTAAACGCTGTCGGCCCTGGCGCCGTGGTTACGCCGATCAACAAGGTGTGGGTTGACAACCCGCAGGCTCGCGCGGAAGTGGAACAGCACATCCCCATGGGACGCGCTGCCGAGGCGTCGGAGATTGCCGCGGTCTTCGCGTTCCTCGCCTCCGACGACGCCTCCTACATCACAGGCCAGACCATCTTCGCCTGCGGCGGACTCACGCTTTATCCGGAGTTCCGAGTGGCGTGGGCTTCGGGAGAATAAGCATGAGGATCCTGTGTCACCGACGCAAACAGCCATGACACCGGAACTACAACGCCTGGAAGCGGCGAATGCCCGAACAGAACACTGGAAGCGCTGGGGACCCTACCTGAGTGAGCGCGCGTGGGGCACAGTCCGGGAAGATTACAGCCCCGCCGGCACGCCGTGGGAATACTTCCCTCATGACCACGCGCGGTCTCGAGCGTATCGGTGGAATGAAGACGGAATTGGCGGAATCTGCGACCGTCATCAGAAAATTTGTTTCGCCGTCGCGCTCTGGAATGGGAGGGATCCCTTCCTGAAGGAACGTCTGTTCGGTCTCACAGGCAACGAAGGAAATCATGGCGAAGACGTGAAGGAGTGTTACTACTACCTCGACAACACGCCGACGCATTCGTACATGAAGTTCCTGTACAAGTACCCTCAGGCCGAGTTCCCGTACGGCAGACTGGTGGAGGAGAATCGCCAGCGAAGCCGGGCCGAGGGTGAGTTCGAACTAATCGACACGGGCGTGTTCGATGACGACCGATACTTCGATGTTTTCATCGAGTACGCGAAGGCGGGAGTGGAAGACGTTCTGGTTCGCGTAACGGTCCACAACCGGGGGGCTGAGCCGGCGCGGCTGCACGTGCTCCCCACCGTTTGGTTCCGAAACACATGGTCGTGGGGCCGCGGTGAGCCGAAGCCGGAACTGAGACGTTACGGCAGCGCTCCTGCCACCGTCGAGCTGACCGAGCCCGAATACGGCAAGCGGTGGATGGTCTTTGAAGGCGCACCCGATCTCCTTTTCACTGAAAATGAAACCAACTCCCGCCGGCTGTTCGACTACGGCGGCGGAGGTCGTTACTCGAAGGACGCGTTCCACGAATACGTCGTCCACGGCAACCACGAGGCGGTCAACGCCGATGCTGCTGGAACGAAGGCGGCGGTGGTTTATATGCTCGACGTACCGGCGCAAGGGAGCGCCACGATTCGACTTCGTCTTACGAACTCGGCGCCGGTTCCCAGTGGTTCCGATCCGGACTTCGACACTCTGTTTGACGTTCGTAAGGCCGAAGCCGACGAATTCTATTCCGAAATCATTCCGGAATACCTGAGCGACGACGCAAAGAATGTGGCGCGGCAGTCCTTTGCGGGCCTGCTCTGGTCGAAGCAGTTCTACCACTTCGTCGTTTCCGACTGGCTGGAAGGCGACCCTGGTTTACCGCCTCCTCCGCGCGGCCGCAAGTTCGGACGCAACCGCGAGTGGAAGCACCTCTACGCCGCAGACGTCATTTCCATGCCCGACAAGTGGGAATATCCATGGTTCGCGGCCTGGGACCTTGCGTTCCACTGTGTTCCTCTCGCGCTGGTCGACTCCGAGTTTGCGAAGGAGCAGCTGATGCTCATGGTTCGCGAATGGTACATGCACCCCAACGGTCAGGTGCCGGCATATGAATGGGCGTTCGGCGATGTAAACCCTCCCGTGCACGCGTGGGCCGCGTGGCGCGTGTACAAGATTGAGAAGAAACGGCGCGGCTTCGGGGATCGCACGTTCCTGCAGCGAATCTTTCACAAGCTGCTGCTGAACTTCACGTGGTGGGTCAACCGCAAGGATGCGGACGGGCGGAATGTCTTCCAGGGCGGCTTCCTCGGCCTCGATAATATCGGCGTCTTCGACCGAAGCTCCCCGTTTCCGGGCGGCGGTTATATCGAACAGGCGGACGGCACAGGCTGGATGGCCATGTATAGTCTCAACCTGCTGGCCATCGCCCTCGAACTTGCCAGCGAAGACCCTGCGTACGAAGACGTCGCGAGCAAGTTTTGGGAGCATTTCCTGTATATCGCGAATGCGATTAATCACCTCGGCGAGGACGGCGTTGGCATGTGGGATGAGAAAGACGGATTCTTCTATGACGTGCTGCATACGCCGGCGGGGAATCAAGTTCCGATGAGTGTTCGTTCCATTGTTGGCCTGATTCCGCTGTTCGCGGTTGAGACGCTGGAGCCACGTATTATCGATAAGCTCCCCGGATTTAAACGGCGCCTGGACTGGTTTATTGAGAATCGGAAAGATCTCACGCGCAATGTTGCCTGCATGCAGACCGAGGGGGAAGGGGAACGCCGACTGCTCTCCATCGTGGACGGCGATCAGCTTCGACGCATTCTTCAGACAATGCTCGACACCAACGAGTTTTTCTCGGACTACGGCATCCGGGCACTGTCCCGTTGCCACAGGAACCACCCTTTCCGGTTCCACACCGACGGCGCGGAATACACTGTCGCCTATGAGCCTGGTGAGTCCTCGACTGGGCTGTTCGGTGGCAACTCGAACTGGCGGGGTCCCATCTGGTTTCCCGTCAATTATCTTTTAATCGAGTCGCTGCAGAAATTCCATCACTATTTGGGAGACGACTTCAAAGTGGAGTGCCCCACGGGTTCGGGCCAGTATCTCAATTTGTGGGAAGTTTCTCAGGAGATTTCGAGACGCCTCACGCACATTTTCCTGCGCGATGAACAGGGCCGGCGCCCTGTTCACGGGGCTGACAGTCGCTATGCGTCCGATCCCAACTGGCGCGACCTGGTGCTGTTCTGCGAGTACTTCCATGGCGATAGCGGGTCTGGGCTGGGAGCCAGCCATCAGACCGGATGGACCGGCCTGGTGGCAAAGATGATGCAGCAGAGCGGCGAGTAATGCGCTCCTCAGGCGAGGGAGATCAGAATGTAAAGCGAACCACGCCCTGGATTTGCCGGGGGTAATTCGCTGTCGCCGTAATCTGACCGAAAGCCGCATTGAACTGGTCCATCTGGGGCGCACCGAACTGGGGATGATTGAGGGCGTTTAGCGCCTCACCATGGACTGTATGTATTTCTGGTACACCGAACGCTCTGGGGCGCCGCTCGGCGGCGATGGCGTCGGGATCTCCGGCGAAGATCACATCCCCCCACGCCAGCGGCTGTCCGCTCTGGAACAGGAAAATGGAGACGAATTACCAGCCGCCAATGATGGCGTCGACGAACCGGGGAGCATTTTTGGCCAGAAGGCGCAGGTGGTGGCCGTCATGTTCTTCGACCACGTGAACGAACTATTTACAGATAATGTGGTGCTGACTCGCCGCTGTCCACGAACCTGCAGCGAGTGATACCACGAGTATCCCTGATATGTGGTGGTCTTTACGGCCGAAAACCGCGGGAAATCTTTCAGCAGGTTTTCTCTGGTGATGGTATTGTTTGTCCCCAGAGTCCCGTTCACGCCCGGAAGTATACGGAATGGATTGGGAATGTTGGCGGTCCGTTAGTTCACTCGTTCCGCATCGAACACCGGACTGCGGGACAACAGAGAGTTTCCGACTTACGTTCAGGTCGCGGCATACGCAGCTTTCGCGGCGGCTTCAATTGGCAGCGCTGCGTTCGCATCGAAGTCCCGAATGGAGCGGTTGTAACGCTCGGTGAGCGGCCACTCGAGTTCATAGCGCATTCCGAGGTTGATGGTCAGGTTCCGGCGCACGCGCCATCAGTCCTGGAAGTAGCCACTCCAGACGGTTGACTGCTTAGCGAAATCGGCCGTTCGTGCCACGTAGGTTGGTAATTACAACCTTTGCCCCCACAACAGTGGCGCCCTGGGCGTCGGTGACGACACCAGCAACGGCCACTCGGGAATCCTGACCGGCCGCCGCCAGAGCGGTCAGGAATAAGGCAAAGATGAGTTTCGATAACACGAGCACCCCCATCGGAAAAACGTAATTGAAAAGCAGCTAACCTGGACGGAGAATGTATCACAGGCGTGCAATCCGATGCTGTGAGGGCGGATGGTTGGCGTGCAGGGACTCGAACGCCGGACACTTTTCCAAAGGGGGGCTCCCGATCAGGCCCAAAATTTCCACCTGACGCAGGCACCCCGGCATCTACTGTATGGCATCGACTGGTTCTCCAGGGTATTGTGGGTCACTCTCTCCACCGAAGTTCAGATGTCTGGCGATAATTTGACGTTGACCTGTTGCGAAGTGTGAAATTGTGCAGTATCCTCTTGTCACTACTCTGGCTTCTACTTACACGAATCGGAACGGTCTTTACATCAGCAAGGGAATTACGCTTTCTCGATGAAAAATAGAAGAGACTTTCTCAAGGCTGGCCTGACTGCCGCCGCATACTTGTCGCTTTCAGACCTGGTTCGTGCGCAGGGCCCGCCGCCCGGCACGCCGAACCTCACATGGTTTAAAGACCCGCTGCCACTACCGGGCGTAATCAGGCCGACTGGAAAAGAACGGATGTCGCCCAAAGGCTACGGGGGACCGCCGGTCGACGTGTGGACCTATGAAGTCCCCATCCGGGAGACAACGCACCAGTTTCACGCGGACCTGCCTGCAACGCGTCTCTGGGGATACAACGGGATGATTCCTGGCCCGTCCTTCGAAGTGCGTTCCGGCGAACCAATTCAGGTTCGCTTCCCCAATGAGCTGACCAGCGAACAACATCTGCTGAGCTACGCAATAGACCCTACGCTGCACGGCGCGCAACCAGGTATGCCTGAGGTCCGCACGGTGGTTCACCTGCATGGAGGCAAGGTGCTTCCCGACAGCGATGGTCACCCCGAGGCCTGGTACACCCGGCAGACAAAGCAGCGCGGCAAGTCGTTTACCGACGATCTGTACTACTATCCAAACGATCAACCTGCCACGGCCCTCTGGTATCACGACCACACAATCGGCGTCACGCGCCTCAACGTTCTGGCCGGACTCGCCGGTTTGTACACGATTCGCGATGCCGACGAGGATGCGCTCAACATCCCGAAGGGTCGATTCGAAGTTCCTCTCGTGCTGCAGGACCGCGTGCTCAGGCCGGATGGTTCGATCAGCTACCCGCCCGTTGGTCTGACGACCGAGCATCCCGTCTGGCAGCCTGACTATTTCACCGATACGCCGGTGGTCAACGGCAAAGTACGTCCGTTTCTTGCGGTCGAGCCGCGCAAGTATCGGTTCCGGATCACTAACGGTTCCAACTCGCGCTACTTCAACATTCGGCTCGAGGTTGAGGGTACCACTTCGCAGGCGGCCAAAATTGTGCAGATTGGCGCAGATCAGGGATTTCTCCCCGCTCCCGTGCCGCTGGACACTCTGCTCATCGCGCCGGGTCAGCGTGCGGACGTCATTGTCGATTTCAGTGCGCTGCAGGGCAAGAACGTTCTTATTACGACTGACGCGAAGACACCCTACGGCTTGCCGTTCGACCTGCCGTTCCCGATTCCGCCTCCGCCGTCGCCAATGATGCAGTTCCGGGTGGCTAACAGCGTTTCTTCAGCCGACACAACGGCGATTCCGCAGGTACTGCCGGCGCGGCCGCCTATTGATGCTTCGAAGGCAACCCTCACGCGCGATATCGTGATGGTGGAGAGGACGAACACGATTGGCTCGCCCACGATTCTCCTGCTGGAGAACAGGATGTACGACGAACCGGTTGGTGTGATGCCGAAGGCTGGCAGCACCGAGATCTGGCGGTTCATCAATGCTGTTATCGGCGGGCACCCGCAGCATGTTCACCTCGCTCACATGCAGGTGATCGACAGGCAGGCGTTCAACGAGCCGGCGTGGACGGCAACTGGCAACATTGTGCCGCTGGGTCCTCCGGTTCCGCCGGCGCCCAACGAATTAAACGCGCCTCTCGACACGGTACACGTCGGCTTCTCCGAGGTGGTCCGGGTTCTGGTGAAATTCGATCTGCCGGAAAATGCGCAGGTCACGCCGAACCAACGGTTCCGGTACGTGCATCATTGCCATATCCTCGAGCACGAGGACAACGAAATGATGCGTCCTTTCGACGTCATAGGCTGACGGGCAGATTCGGTTGCTCCGATGCCGGGGTCTGGAAATTCCACTTCCAGACCTCGTATATTGCTGGGTACACCAGCAACTCCAGCAGGAATGACGTAAACAGACCCCCAACCATGGGAGCTGCGATGCGCTTCATCACGTCGGCACCGGTGCCGTTCGCCCACAGAATCGGAATCAGCCCGACAAACATGGCCAGCACCGTCATGAACTTGGGGCGGATCCGTCCTGCCGCGCCCTCCACGATGGCTTCCCTCAAATCCTCAATCGACCGAAGCCGACCCGCCTTCTGAGCCGCGTTGTACGACAAATCAAGGTACAGCAGCATGAAAACACCGGTCTCGGCATCGACGCCGAGCAGCGCGATGAGGCCGACCCACACGCCGACGCTCATGTTGTATCCCAGCAGGTACAGGAGCCAGATGGCACCGACTGCGGAGAACGGAACGGCAAGGATGATAATCGACGTTTTCACGATTGACTGCGTATTGAAGTACAGCAGCAGAAGTATGAGAGCGAACGTCACCGGCACCACTGTCCAGAGCCTCTCCCGCACTCGCTGCATGGCTTCATACTGCCCGCTCCATGCCACCGAGGTTCCAGCCGGCAGTTGTATCTTGCCTGCGATGAATCGGCGCGCGTCGTCCACGTAGCTGCCGGGGTCGCGGCCGGCTATGTCCACGTAAACGTAGGCCGTCAGCAGACCATCCTCATTGCGGAGCATGGCGGGACCGGTTACTGTCCGGATCTGCGCCAGCTCACTGAGCGGCACGTGTGCCTGCCCGTCACTTACAGGAACCAGTACCCGCGATATTTCGTCGATGCCGGCCCGGAAATCGCGCATGTAGCGGACGTTGACCGGGTAGCGTTCTCTGCCACGAATCGCCGTGGTGACGTTCTCCCCGCCGATCGCGCTTTGAACGACGGCCTGAGCTTCTTCCATACTGAGTCCATAGCGGGCGAGGGACGTACGGTCCCACTGGATGTCGAGGAAGTTGCCCTCGCCAGGACGTTCGGCGAACACACTGCGCGTACCCGGGACCGACTTCAGCAGTGTCTCCAGCTTCTGAGCGACGTCCGCAATTGCGGCGTTGTCGGGTCCCGAAACTTTCAAACCAACGGGCGTGCGGATTCCCGTCGTAAGCATGTCGATGCGCCCTTTCACCGGCATCGTCCAGGCGTTGCTCAGACCAGGCACCTGGAGCGCAGCGTTCATTTCCGCAATCAACTCCTCCCGGGACAGGCGGTCGGACGTAATGTGCCGGAGGGCGGGCTTCAGCCACTCCGGCGACCAGGTGGAGTACCAAACAGGTTTGCTCCTCCACAGGTCCGTACTCTTCAGCGTGATTACCGTCTCCAGCATGGAGAGTGGAGCCGGGTCTGTCGGTGTGTCCGCCCGGCCCGCTTTTCCCAGTACATGCTCCACCTCAGGAAACCGCCGGAGTGCCGCATCTGTCGCCTGCAAAAGAGTCCTGGCCTGTGTCGCGGAGATGCCAGGCATGGTGGACGGCATATAGAGCAATGCGCCCTCATCCAGCTGCGGCATGAACTCGGAGCCGAGCCTGAGGTAGACCGGAACGGTACCTGCGATGAGCAGAAGAGCCGTTCCGATTACGGCCCATTTCCATCGCAGCGACCACCTGACCACGGGCTGATACCACTGAATGAGCCGTCTTGTGACAGGGTGCTCGTCTTCCCGGTGGACCCGTCCGGCAAGCGTTGCATTCATGGCGCGGCTGAGCCAGTCGGGCCGAAAGTGGAAGGTCCTCACGTGAGTGAAGAGGACTCGCAGGGCGGGGTCGAGTGTAATGGTCAGCACCGCCGCGACAACCATGGACAGGGTCTTGGTATACGCAAGCGGCCGGAAGAGGCGGCCTTCCTGATCTTCCAGTGTGAGTACCGGCAGGAAGGCCACGGCGATCACGAGCAGCGCCCAGAAGCTGGGACCGGCCACTTCCTTGATCGCGGCAACCACAACGCCCTGGTAGTCGGATGGCCGGCCCGCCCGTTCCCATTCATCAAGGCGTTTGTGCGTTTGTTCCACGACTACGATGGCGGCATCCACCAGTGCGCCGATTGCGATTGCAATGCCGCCAAGCGACATGATGTTCGCAGTCATACCGGCGGCCCGGAAGGGAATGAAGGCAACCAGGACCGCTATTGGAATGGTGACTACCGGGATGATCGCGCTGGGAATGTGCCACAGGAACAGGAGAATGATCAGGGACACGGTCACTGTCACTTCGACCAAAGTCCATTTCAGATTGTCGATCGATTTGTCGATCAGCTCAGAGCGGTCGTAAATTGGCAGGATCTTCATGCCCGACGGCAGGCTGGGCCCAATTTCGTTGAGCTTCCCCTTCACGCGGTTGATGACGTCCAGGGCGTTCTGCCCCTGACGCATCAGAATGATGCCCGATACGACCTCGCCCTTTCCGTCGAGATCGGCCAAACCGCGGCGGAGATCGGGGCCGAGCGCCACCTGTCCTATGTCTCTGATGCGAATCGGAGTGCCATCGGCGCCCGCGGCCAGCACAATCTCTTCGATGTCCTGAAGGGAACGGGCGTAGCCCCGGCCGCGCACCATGTACTCACTGCCGCCGAACTCGATCAGGCGTCCTCCGGCCTCGGTATTGCCTGCGCGCACGGCCTCGGTCACCTTGCGGATCGGGATACCATAAGCCTGCAGCCGGTTGGGGTCAACGTTGACCTGGAACTGCGGCTGAAATCCGCCCACCGAGGCAACTTCGGCGACACCCGGCACGGATTTCAGATAGTAGCGAAGGTACCAGTCCTGATACGACCTGATATCGGCCAGCGTGTGCTTTCCCGAATCGTCCGTGATCACATACTGGTACACCCATCCGAGAGCTGTTGCGTCCGGACCGAGCTCGGTTTTAACGCCATCGGGAAGGCGCGCCACGGTGCCCGACAGGTACTCGAGAGTACGGGTGCGCGCCCAGTACAGGTCTGTACCCTCTTCGAAGATCACGTATACGAACGAATAGCCGAAATCGGAGAATCCACGAACCGCCTTCACACGTGGCGCTCCGAGCATCGACGTGACGATCGGATACGTGACCTGATCCTCCATCACGTCCGGACTGCGGTCCCAGCGAGAGTAGATGATGACCTGTGTTTCGCTGAGATCGGGAATCGCATCCAAGGGCACGTGGAGCATGGACCACAGTCCGCCCAGGGTGGCAACCGCAACGATCAGAAGAACCAGAAGCCGGTTTCGGACGGAGAAGTCGATGATCCGGCCAGTCATAGCGGCCGAGAACCGGAAACGTACTTCTGCGGATCCGCCTCAAAGCGCGCTTTGCAGGCTTTCGAACAGAGTCGAACTTCGCGCCCTCCATACAGGACCGTATGTTCTGTCGAAGTTGTCTTCATGTGGCAGACAGGGTCCGTGACTTCGGACAGCCGGGACGTTTGGGATGGTTCGGCAGGAGGGGCCCGCTGCGGCACCGTCGTCTTCATCCTTGCTTCCGAGTCCAGCAGGAAGACACCGGACCGCACAATCCGGTCGCCAGGAGCAATGCCGGAGACAATCTCGACTCTGTCGCCGAACTGCCAGCCAGTCTCGACGCTGCGCCGGTCGTATCCGCCGGTTTCACGCTCCACGAAAACACTCTTCTGTGTGCCCGACGTGACCACGGCGTCGACTGGAACATGCAGCGACGGTGCTGTCTCAACGGGAAACTCGACATCGACAAACATACCGGGCCGCAAAACGTAGCCCGGGTTGTTGGCCTGCAGCCGGACTTTCATCGTTCGCGAAACTCCATCGAACAGTGGCAAGGCATCCGTTACTTTGGCAATGGTCGACGTGGGCTGACCGGGCACAGTCAGCTTTGCCGATTTGCCGGGCCGCACGAACGAAGACTCATTGCGGAAGAGATCGGCAGTGATCCAGACTTCGGTTAGGTCGGCAAGCCGGACGAGTTCCGCTCCCCGTTCAAATCGCATACCGGTGAACACGTTATTGGCGAGAATGAAGCCGCTGATGGGCGCCCGTAGTTCGATATTCCTGGTCGTCTGGCCTGTTTTACGAAGCGCCTCGACCTGGATATCCGACACGCCCAGGGCGAGAAGGTTCTCCACCGCCGCATCCACCTGATTTTGCGACACAGCCGGAACCTTGCCTTCGGCTGCCGCCTTCGCTGTTTCCAGGTTCTTCAGCGCGTACATCAGGGACTGCTGAGCCGCCTGAAAATCACGACCGTAATAGACCGCCAGCAGGTCCCCTTTACTTACAACGGTTCCTGTAGCCTTCGGCGTGATACTTCGAACCCAGCCTTCGCTGCCTGAAACTACGCGATAGACGCGCGTTTCATCCTGAACCACCCGGCCAGTCGTCCGAATCGTGTGTACGAACGCCGAACGCCGCGCTTCTTCTGTCACGATGCCGACCGCCTGGACGATGTCGGCTCCAACGCGGTTGCCGGCAGTCCCGGTCGCGGCGCTGGAGTCGGCCGCCGAACCGGAGTCGGCGTAGACGGGCTCCAGGTCCATTCCGCAGTCGGGAGCAATACCAGGCTTATCGGACCGGTAGGCCGGGTGCATCGGATCGTGGTAGTAGAGAATGCGCCGTTGCGCTTTCGGGCTGGCGGAACGGCTGTAGATTACTCCCCAGCCGAAGCCAAGGGCGACACAGAGCAGCAGGATAAAGCCAGCGATCCAGTTTCTCCGTGTGCCGTGACTCATTAGCACTTTGGGTCAGCGGGCATGATGATTATCCAGGCGCGCGGCATGCTCGGGGATGGGCTTCAACGGAGGTTGCGTTCGCTTTGTCCTCGGACCATCTTACTTTCTGTTGACACGGCTGCACAACTAGTCGATGCTGGATAACTGGACGAACTATCTGTCGCGCCGTGGTATGGGGCTGCTGCTTTTTCGACAATTACCGGCTGGGCTGTACGCCCGATCACGAAGTGAAGACCCGCCACGAAGCTCGGTCTCTCTGGATAGTCACAGACCAGACCACGAGGGTGTACATGCAACCCGATGTACCCATCCCCCGTCTTGCCGTCGGCCGTCGAGCCATTGGAGGAATTTTGATGTTGATCAGAATCATTGCGGGACTACTGTGCGCGTCGGCGATTTGGGCGCAAAACATAGAAACTTTGCCGTTTCGCAGCGTACTGGCGTCGGGCGGTCAAACGCCAGCCGGCAACGCGCCTGCGAGCACAGCAACGTTGCTTATTCATACCGTACGCGGCAATTCCGGGCAGGTTGAGTCTGCCACGGTTGAAGTGAGGCTGAACCTGCTGACAGCGCAGGCGGCCGGCATCACCAGCGTGCGCATTCGGGAAGGGGCGGTCGGATCGAACGGCGCCGTGGTTATCGAGACCGGTTTGAGCAGCACCGATGCGGTTCCTGCTGGAACTGGTACGTCGACTGTCGAGAACCAGACGTCGTTTGTTGCGGGCGAACCCGGGGCTGATACCGGCCTCCAGGCGATTCGCGGAATTCTGGCAAATCCTGGCAGGTACTACCTGGACGTGCAGTCCTCGGGATCTCCGCTGCAGGGAGAACTTCAGCGTGCGCAAAAGGTCGTGCTCCTGGGTCAGATGCGGCCGGAAAACGAAGTACCCGCGCAGCAGGATCAGCCGAACGCTTTCGCTGTCGGCACGATCATCGCTTATGCGACGCGCGATGCGTCAGGCGCGCTGAGTTCAGGTGAAGTGTTCTTTGATGTCGACTACAACCTGAACCGCCCGGCGACTCTCACCGGTCTTCACATTCACACCGGTGACGCGGGTGTTGCCGGACCGGTGACGATAGGCACGCCGATCAGCGCCTCAAACCCGGTCAGCGTACCGGCGCCGGGCATCGGCAACTTTCGCAGCCGCGTTGAGGTGAATGTCTCGAACGCTGCCTCGCGAGACGCTCTGGCAGGTCTGTTTGCGCGTCCGGCCGGCTATTACCTCAATCTGCACACATCGGAGTTGCCTGGCGGTATTGTGCGCGCGCCACTGCGAAATACCGACAGGACGGTCATCGAAACAATGCTCACCGGTACTGTCTCCGGCATTCCGCCAGTCCCCGCCGCGCTGACCGTCTATACGATACGCGGTGGCGATGGAACGGTACAGGCTGGCGTTGCGGAAATCAGCGTGGCGCCGCGTGTCTCCGCTCCCACCGTGTTCACCGGCCTCGCGCTCCAAACCGGTGCGCCTGGACGAACGCGTCCGTCCATCGACAGTCGAATCAGCCAGACGAACCCGGTCACCTTGCGGAGTGGCGGTGGCGTTATCTCCCGATTCGTGACGGTAAGCAGCGTACTGGGTACCGGGGATCTTGACTTTATTCTTTCAAACCCCGATCTCTACACCCTCACCCTGACACCAGCTGCTGGCGCGTCGGCGGCATTCAGTTCACCGCTGGCGATCCCGAACATGGGTGCGCCTCAGATTTCCGCTGTGATCTCGGCGGTGAGCGACCCTGGGTTGACCACGGTAGCTGCGGGCGGTCTCGCGACAGTTTACGGAATCAACTTCGCCCGGCTGACGCAAGACCTGCGCTCGATGGAGGGCAGCTACGTTCCGTGGACGCTTGCCGGTGTCGGCGTATCGGTCGGTGGCATCCGGGCTCCGATGCTTATGGTCTCACCGACATTCGCAGTGATCCAGGTGCCTTTCGAAGTTCCGCCGGGTCAGCGGCCCGTCAGGGTAGTTACGAGTGCGGGTGCCAGCAACCCGGTGAATGCGACGGTGGCTGCCGTTGCTCCGGCGTTGTATTTCGGATCGGAGGGTGGAACCGCCATCCACCTTGACTACTCCCTTGTCAGCCCACAGCATCCGGCGCAGCCCAACGAGCTGGTGTGGTTTTTCGCGACAGGCCTGGGCCAGACGGCGAGCGGAGAAGCGCTCCTGACCGGCGCAATCCCGGCATACAGGAACGGCACGTCCACGGCCCGAGTTACCGCCACCATCGGAGCACGCGCTGTTGAGGTGCTCGATTCCCTGCCGTCGCCGGGATACGTCGGACTGTATCAGGTTCTGGTCCGGATTCCTGCCGACGCACGTTCCGGAGATCAGCCGGCTATGATCAGCATCGGTGGAGCGAGCTCCAACGTTGTGAACGTACGGATCCGGTAGGGCACATGCGGGGGGACAGCACCCCGGAGGTGCTGTCCCCCCTTTTCACGTAATGCTCAGAACTGGGTATCGGCGCGCTTCCTCAGAGCCAGTCTCGGCGATATTCACTAACGCATTCGCTATAATTAAACGCTTGCGCAGCATCCCATTCCGGTCGCCCTGCGCAGCCCTAAAGTGTTGTTGAGTTCGCTAAACAAACCATGGCAGGCGTTGACGCTCGTGAGGGCACGTACGTTGGCCCTTATCTTCTCCAGACACCGGTCGGCGCCGGCGGTATGGGCGAAGTGTGGAAAGCCCTCGACAGCCGCCTGAACCGCACCGTAGCCATCAAGTTCTCCCAGGCCCAGTTCACCGAACGCTTCGAACGCGAGGCCCGCGCCATCGCCGCACTGAACCACCCCAACATAGCCCAGATCTACGATGTCGGCGAGACCTACATCGTCATGGAGTACGTCGAAGGCGCTGCGATACGGCGCGTCGATGATGTGCGCAAGCTGCTCGACATCGCCATCCAGATCGCCGACGGCCTCGCCGCCGCACACGCCGCAGGCATCATCCATCGCGATCTCAAGCCAGACAACATCCTGATCACGAAGTCAGGCCGGGTCAAGATCCTGGACTTCGGACTCGCCAAACAGACCTTCGCGGCCGCTGGAGGCGATGCTACGGTAACCTCCACGCAGCCTGGAGCAATCGTCGGCACAGTGGCTTACATGAGCCCGGAACAGGCTCGGGGCCTGCAGCTCGACGCGCGCAGCGACCAGTTCTCGTTCGGGCTCGTCATGTACGAGCTCGCAACCGGCCACCGGGCGTTCGAGCGTGCCTCGACGGCGGAAGTGCTCACCGCCATCATCCGCGAAGACGCCGAGCCGTTGCCACTGGAGGTCCCCGCGCCGCTGCGCTGGATCATCGAGCGCTGCCTTGCGAAAGATCCCGAGAATCGGTACGACACAACCCGCGGCCTGTATCTGGAACTGCGCAGTGCCCGCGAGCGCTTCAGCAGCGCGTCTGGAACCGCAGTCGCGGCGCCTCAAACAGCAGCCCGGAAACGGCCGTGGTGGAAAGTCGGAGCAGCGGCAGCAGCGCTTTCCGCACTCTGCATTCTGATCGGCACCATGCTGGCGCCGCCCCCAGGCCTCGACGCCTCCAACTATCGCTTCACCCCGTTCGCTGTAACGACGGAGAATGAATCGCAACCCGCCTGGTCACCCGATGGCCGCTCCATCGCGTACACCATCTCGGACGGCAACAGCATGAAGATTGTGGTCAAGGGTGTAGGTGGCGGCGCACCGGTGACACTGGCTCGCGGCTCGAACTTCCTGTACCTGAGCTGGTCCGCGGACGGGGAGCGCATCTACTATCAGGACCGTTCCCACACGCCCGGCTTTATCGCGTCGGTGTCTCGCGCAGGCGGCGAGCCGCGGCGGCTGGCAGTGGCCGCGGGTACTCCCGCCATGTCCCCCGTGGCCGATACGCTGGCTGTGCTTGTAACCGAGGAAGTCGATGGAAAACGGACTCGCCGGGTGGGCCTCTCCTCGCCCCCGGGAGCCGAGCCGAAGCCGTTCGGGCCAGCCCTGCCTTGCTGCCTGACACCGCCCGCCATCACCTGGGCGCCGGACGGGAAACACGTCATGGTGCACATGCCGGACGAAGGTGGAAATCGCCAGCTCTGGTGGATCTCCCTCGACGGGCAAGCCCGGGAATACCGATTGGACGCACAAGGCCTCAATGCGACGGTGTGGCCATTGCCCGGAGACCGCTACGGAGTGGCAACCGGGCTTTCGAAATCGGGCGGCGATCAGGGACTGCGTCTCTTCGACCTGCGCGATGGTACGCAAGCCTCACTGTTGCCCGCTGCAACCTTGCAGAGTGGCCTTACTGTCACGCGGGACGGCGCAAGACTTGCGTACACAACGCAAACGCACGGCTTCGGCCTGGCAGAACTGCCGCTGGACGGCTCGCCTGCCCGGCTCCTGACATCGGAAAAGCTGGACCAGCATTCCGTGGCCTGGTCGCCGCGCGCAGATCAGTTCGTGTTCGCCACCCTCGACGAACTCATTGTTCGGGACGGCAAGGGTTCCAGCGAAAAGGTTCTTGTGACGCCGAAGGACTTCCCGGACGACATATCGCGGCCGATGCTCGGTTCGATAGTTTATTCACCGGATGGGACCCGTATCCTGTTCACATGTAGTGGCTGCGAGCCCGGGCTGTCGATCTGGGCTGTTCCCGCAGGCGGCGGAGCGCTGGCCCGAATTGCGCGTGGCAATCCCGACGGCGGCTACGCGGCTACGTTCTCGCCCGACGCTCAGTGGATCGCCTTCAACCATACCCGGCTGGGGCAGAGCACGATACTGGCGAAGCTGCGCATCGGCAGCGGGGACCATCCGCAGCCAGTCCACACAACCGCGTGTGCCACTCCCGCATGGTCCCCGGTGTCTGACTGGATTGCCTGTAACGGCCCGAACAGTCTGGAACTGATTCCCGCACACGGGGGCACACCTCGCAAACTGGGCGACAGGGTTGGCCCCATTGCCTGGTCGCGGGATGGCAAGCGAATCCTGTACCTCACCATGGCCCCGCAGGAGAGAACGCAACTCGCGGAAGTGAATGTCGAGACCGGCGCACATCGAGTGTTGTCCACGTTCGACCGCGATTATGCCTCCTCCAGCCCAATTGGTACTGCCCGACTGTCGCTTTCGCCCGACGGAAAGTCCGTGGCAGCATCCGTCCTGGTGCAAGACGGCGACATCTGGATCCTCAACGGCTTCCGGCAACCGCGCACTCTTTGGGAGAGGTTATGGCCCCGGAATTAATGCAGTCGGGCCGCCGCGTCGGACCTTACGAACTGCTCGCGCCAATTGGCGCGGGCGGCATGGGGGAGGTGTGGAAAGCTCGCGACACGCGGCTCGACCGCATCGTCGCCATCAAGTTCTCCCACGCCCAGTTCACAGAGCGCTTCGAACGCGAGGCCCGCGCCATCGCTGCGCTGAACCACGCCAACATCGCCCAGATCTACGATGTCGGCGAAAATTACATTGTCATGGAGTACGTCGACGGCGCGCCTCTCAGCCCGACGGACAGTACCCGGCGGGCTGTCGAGCTCATCGCTCAGGTGGCCGACGGCCTCGCGGCAGCTCACGCGACCGGGTTCGTGCATCGAGACCTCAAGCCTGACAATATCCTCGTCACGCAGAGCGGCACCCCGAAGATCCTCGACTTCGGCATCGCAAGACGTGTGACGCCAGCCACCGCGGAGGATGACCGGACCCGCACCGTCAGCATGACTGACCCCGGGACCGTGCTCGGCACAGTGGCTTACATGAGTCCTGAGCAGGTCCGTGCCGACGTCGCGGATCACCGCTCCGATATTTTCAGCCTCGGCATTATCCTGCATGAAATGCTGTCCGGGACGAAGCCATTTCTACGGCCAACGGCAGTCGAGACCATGACCGCGATCCTGAAAGAGGACGCGCCCGAACTGCCGGAGCAAACGCCGCCCTCGCTTCGCCAGGTGGTGGCGCACGCTCTGGAAAAGCAGCCGCAGCGCCGCTTCCAGTCAGCCCAGGATTTCGCCTTCGCGCTCCGGGTCAGCGGAACCACGACAGGCCTCGCGCCGATTCGCGAAGTGACCACGATACCGCGTCGCACATGGCTCATGCGAGGTGCCACGCTCGCCGGTGTGGCGGCCGTCGGAGCGGGCGGTTACTGGCTGGGGAACAGGCAAACGGGCTTGCGGTATGCTGCCTTTCAGAGGTTGTCGTTCCGCGAAGGCGGGATCGGCAATGCCCGCTTCACCACCAACGGTGGCGTCGTCTTTAGCACGGGTTTAGGCCCGGAACCCCGCAGGCTTCAATATCTGGAGCCGCACGAGAAAATCGGTCATGAGATATCCACCGACGATATCTTTGACCTTGCCGCTGTTTCAACAAAGAACGAATTGGCGGTCATTCTGGGACGGGGTCGCACGCTCGCTCGTATGCCGCTGTCCGGAGGCGCGCCCCGGCAACTGCTGGCTGGCGTTGTGTATGCGGACTGGTCCCCTGACGGAGAATCCCTGGCGGTTCTGCATACCACCGGAGACAAGTCCAGCATTCAGTATCCGATCGGAACCCCCCTGGTGGAACGAACTGGCGTCGCAGCCATTTATTCGGTGTGTGTGTCACCGTCTGGGGAACACGTGTCCTATACGGGATCGGGAGGCGCCGTGTTTCGCGGATCGGGCTTCAAAGTAGCGGTTCTTGACAAGCGAGGCAAGGAGACAGTCCTCGCCTCCTTCACCACGCAGGGACACCATGCCTCGAGCGCCTGCTGGACGCCGGATGGCCGCGAGCTTTGGTTCGTGTCTCCTTTGGTGGGAGAACCTGGCAAGATCTATGCGGTCAACCTCAACGGAAAGATGCGCGTCGTTACAACCCTCCCCGGCCTGAGTGAGCCACAAAGCATATCGGCAGATGGCAGGGTGCTGCTGCGTCAGACCGATGTAAGGCATGGCATCCGGGGACGAGTGGCAGGTGGAAGCGACCTGGACCTCCCCTGGACGGACACAATCCTGAGCGTGCTCTTGTCGCAGGACGGTTCCTTTTGTGCTTTTCTTACCAATGAAGGGAAGCAAGTTACCTTCATGCGCCGCCTCGACGGTTCTCCTGCCGTCAGGCTGGGAGACGGCGGCCCCGTGTCGATCTCACCCGATGGCCAATGGGTGCAGTTGTTCAGGACCGCCGGCGATGTTCGATCGGTGTTGGCGCCGACTGGCCCAGGGCAGGAAAGGCCATTCATCATTGACCGGTTCCCAGCGAAAACAGCGGGCATCGTAGCGTGGCTGCCGGATGAAACGTATGTCGTGAATGGGCGGGAGCAGGGGAAGACACGCCGGTTCTATCTCTGGAAGGCTCGTAAGCAAGAGTTGCAGGTAATCGGACCGGAAATGCCCTTCGATCAGTACGGCGCCTTCGTGGCAGAGCAGGCCAATCTGTGCCTTGCGCGCACGACGGAACGCGCATGGATCCTGTTCCCACTCGGTGGCGCCGGCCACCGGGTCATCCGCCTGGAGCCGAACCAGGAAGTCGCAGGCATCACGCCCGACGGGCGCGTCGCATGGGTGGCCACAGGCGGCAAAATCGGAGCACGCCTGTCCCGCCTCGATCTGGCAACGAACGACCTCAGGCCGGTGTACAATCTGGAACCCCCGCCCGGAGCCAGAGTCGATCCCGGTCTGGTCAGGGTCACACCGGACGGGAAATCATATGTATACATCCATCGCGCGTTTTCCTCCGAGCTGATTGTGGCGAAGGGCCTAATCTAGTTATGGCCGCGCAAACAATGAAGGCCGGCGCCCGCATCGGACCCTACGAACTGCTCGCGCCCATCGGTGCCGGCGGCATGGGCGAGGTGTGGAAAGCCCGCGACACACGCCTCGACCGCGTCGTCGCCATCAAGTTCTCTCACGCCCAGTTCACCGCGCGCTTCGAACGCGAGGCCCGCGCCATCGCCGCCCTCAACCACCCCAACATCGCGCAAATCTACGACGTCGGCGAGAACTACATCGTGATGGAGTACGTGGACGGTGAGCCGCTCCGTGCCCCCGACAACACGCGAGCACTGCTCGACATGGCGATGCAAATCGCGGATGGCCTCGCTGCCGCACATGCAGCGGGAATCCTGCATCGTGACCTCAAGCCCGACAACATCCTGATCACGAAGGCGGGTCGGGCCAAGATACTGGACTTCGGCCTTGCGAAATCCGGCACCGCTCCCGCGGCAACAGACGCGACTCGCACGTCTGTCACGGACCCGGGCAGCATCATTGGCACCGCCGCTTACATGAGCCCCGAGCAGGCCCGTGGCCTCGGACTCGATGCGCGCAGTGACCAGTTTTCCCTCGGCCTCATGCTGTATGAGCTCGCCGCTGGCAAGCGGCCGTTTCAGCGCGACAGTACCGTTGAAACGCTGTCGGCCATCATCCGCGACGAGACGCCGCCATTGCCCGGCTCCATACCCGCGCCTCTGCGCTGGGTGATCGAACGGCTCCTGTCGAAAGACCCAGCCAGCCGTTACGACACCACTCGCGATCTGTTCCTGGAACTGCGAACCATCCGAGAGCGCCTCAGCGAAGCAACGGAGCCCGTGGCCTTGGCCCCTCCACGGCAAATGTACCGTCGAAGGATGCCCGGCGTTGTGACCGCAGTCGCCGCCGTGCTCCTGACCGCTGCCGCCTTCATCGGCCTGGCTTCCCGTCAGCAATGGCAACCCGAGATTTCCGCCTATCGCTTCACGCCATTCGCGACAGAAGAATCGGGCGAGTACGGCGCCACGTGGTCCCCCGATGGCCGCAGCATTGCTTATGTGGTGAAGACGCCTCGTGATTTCAGAATCATGCTGAAGAACGCGGACGGCAACGCTCCCACCGTCATCGCAAAGCTGAGCATCGCTGCGAATGCGGTCAGTCCGACGTTCGTAGAGCGCCTGGCCTGGTCCGTGGACGGCAACCGCCTCTACTTCCTGCTTGGTTCTGTAGCGTGGTCCGTGTCGCGTGCAGGCGGACAGCCGGAAGCGCTGCCCGTACCCGCCGGAAACCGGACGCACGACATTGCTGCTTCGCCTGACGGCAAGTCGCTCGCATTTGTGCGGGACACAAAACAAGGCGAAGAGCAGATTCGGCGTATTTGGGTCGAGTCTCCCCCCGGTTCAGCGCCCACCAGGCTCTCTCAGTCGCTGGAGTGTTGCGGTACCTCTCCCACCATTGCGTGGTCGCCCGACTCCAGACGAATCCTGGTGTCCGAACGCCTGCTCGGGCGGCGCAGCCGGTTGCTTCTCGTAGAACCCGGACGAAGCGTGCGCACTCTCACGGAACTCAACTCGGTACTGCAGGTCCATCTGTCATGGCTCCCCGACAACAGGCACGCCGTTATAGCCAGCTCCCCGGGTGAGCAGGGTATTCAGCTCATCGACACTGAAACAGGCCGGATTCGTCCGATCCTCGCGACGTCGGCCCCTGTGGCATACCCTTCCGTGTCGCCCGACGGGAAACGCATTGCCTACACCCAGGGACTCACACGCTTCCGGCTCATCGAGATCCCGGTCGACGGCTCCGCCCCGCGCAGTTTCCTCTCCTCCAGAGTGAACCAGTCGGAACTTGCCTGGTCGCCGGCCGGGGATGAATATGCCTATATACATGGCGACGAAATCCGGGTCAGAAACCGCGCCGGAACGCTCGAGCGTGTCGTAGTATCGCCCCGTGACTTCGGGGGAGGCAGGTCGCAGTGGCTGGAAAGACCGGTTTTTTCTCCGGATGGACAGCGCATTGCCTACGGAGTTACTACCTTCAATGGCCTTACCGGCTATGTCTCGTCCATCGGCGGCGGAACACCATCTCCCGTGATTCCGGGTAAGAATGCGTTGAACACCGTCTGGTCGGCGGACGGAAGTTCCGTCATGTTTGGATCGTTCGGAGCCTCACAGAAGCCCGACCTGCAGCTACTCCCCACTGGCATGTACCGATATCGGTTAGGCAGCAGCGAGAGTCCGGTCAAACTTGCGACCAGTAACTGCAATGCGTCTTCGTCAGGCTCCAGCAGAATCCTTTGCGCTGGTCAGAAGGGAATGTTCTTCATGTCCTTCGACGAGGGCAAAATACTGCAGCAGGTCACGTCTGAGGCCGTCTGGAGCGCTGGTCTGTCAAAAGATGAGAAGACCATCTATGCCATCCGGCAGAAGGAAGGCAGGCAGGACTTCATTCGCGTTGACGCCACTTCCGGGAAGATCCAGGTCCTGTACGTTTTCTCCGAGCCCCTGGAGTTTCGCGGTCCGCTTGGAGGTCCCACGCGCCTCGCCGTCTCGCCCGATGAGAAAAGCGTCGTAGTAACCGTGCGGAGCAACGAAGGCGACATCTGGATCCTCGACGGTTTCGAACCGCCGAGCAGTTGGTGGGAGAGGCTATGGCCGCGGAAGCAGTAAAGGCTGGCGGACGAATCGGACCCTACGAACTGCTCGCGCCCATCGGCGCAGGCGGCATGGGCGAGGTGTGGAAAGCTCGCGACACACGCCTCGACCGCGTCGTCGCCATCAAGTTCTCTCACGCCCAGTTCACTGAGCGCTTCGAACGGGAAGCCCGGGCCATCGCCGCACTGAACCACCCGAACATTGCCCAAATCTACGATGTCGGCGAGAACTACATCGTCATGGAGTACGTGGACGGCGAGCCGGTCCGTGCCCCCGACAACACCCGCAAATTGCTCGACCTCGCCGTGCAGATCGCCGACGGACTCGCATCCGCGCATGCCGCCGGTTTCGTGCATCGCGACCTCAAGCCCGACAACATCCTGATCACGAAGGCGGGGCGCGCCAAGATCCTCGACTTCGGCCTCGCCAAAGCTGCCGTGCGACCCGCCTCCGAGGATGCCACCCGCACCTCCGTCACAAACCCGGGCACCATCGTCGGCACCACTGCGTACATGAGCCCGGAGCAGGCACGCGGCGAGGAACTCGATGCGCGGAGCGATCAGTTCTCCTTCGGCCTCGTGCTCTATGAGCTTGTCGCGGGCAAGCGCGCGTTCCAGCGCCCGAGCGTACCGGAGACCATGGCGGCCATCATCCGGGATGATGCCGAGCCATTGCCATCCAGCGTTCCCGGCCCTCTGTGCTGGGTCATCGAACGCTGCCTTAGCAAAGACCCCTCCGAACGCTACGACACCACCCGCGGCCTCTATCTGGAACTACGTACCCTGCGCGAGCGAATGCGAGACACCAGCGCGTCGCAACACGCCTCCACCGTCGAGCCCGCAAGGCGCACCAGAGCAGGGAACATCTTCATCTGGTTCGCAGCCGGAGCCCTGCTGGCAACCACTGCATTCGTCGCGTGGCAACTGCGAGCCCCGTGGCAGCCCGACACCTCGCAATACAAGATCGTGCCCTTCGCAAATGAGGAGGCTCCGGAAGAGAGCCCATCATGGTCGCCCGACGGCCGCAGCATCGCCTACACCCGGCAGTCCCGGGACGGATTTGAAGTCGTGGTGCGAGATCTCGACGGGAGCCCGCCCGTCGTTGTCGCCAATGCACTGCTGCCGGTGGAAAGCCTGAGCTGGTCCAGCGATGGCTCGCGCATCTATTACACGTCCTACGGCGGTGTCTTCTCGGTTGGGAGAGCCGGGGGCGAGGCCTTCCGTCTCCCGAAGATCCGCCGCAGTTACTCGTCCGCAGTCTCGCCGGACGGCAAGAGCCTCGCCGCGCTCGAGACAGACTCCCCCGGAGCGCCCGGAAAGCGCAGACTCGTCATCGCCTCACCACCCGAGGCAGAGCCGAAGCCAGTCTCAGGATTCGATCCGGAGTGCTGCTTCGCTCCCGACCACCTAACCTGGTCTCCCGATTCGAAGCGCCTGTTGGTCTCAATCCCGACTGCGCATGGTCAGGAGGTATGGCTGGTCAATGCCGCAGGCGGATCCCGGCGGCTGTTGGAGTCCCTGGGCAGTTCTTTTCTGGATGTCGCATGGCTCTCCGACGGTCGCCATGGTGTACTCTCCGCGGGCGATGACCCGGGCTTACGCCTCATCGACACAGACACAGGCCGCTTGTCCTGGCTGTTACCGAGTTCTACCGCCACCCAGCCGTCGGTCAGCCGCGACGGCTCACGTATCGCCTACGTTGAGGGAGCCCGGCGCTTCTCGCTGCTGGAGATGCCGATTGACGGTTCTCCGCCACGGCCCATGGTGCGGTCCCGGCTTACTCTTCAGTACCCTTCATGGGCACCGCGAACCAACCGCTTTCTTTATGTTCGGCAGGAGGAGATTGTGCTCCATGACCGCGATTCCGGAACGGAACGAATTGTGGTCTCGCGCAAGTCCCTTCCCGACCAGACAGGCGTGTTCGAGTTCATCGACCCAGTCTTCTCCCCTGACGAAACCCGCGTCGCCTTCTCGGTGCGCCGGGCAAGCGGTCAGGGTATCTGGGTGGTCGCGGTCTCAGGCGGAACACCCACGCCGATAGGCGAGAACGGCGGAGACCATGCCACCCCCTCCTGGTCGCCCGACGGCAAGTGGATCGCGTATTCCTTGCTGTCAGGGCGCGTAAGGAAGATTCGGCCTGGCAGCCATGAGCAGCCCGTCGACCTCGGGGCAGATCGATGCCGCCCGGAATGGTCGCCAAAGGATGATTTAATTCTGTGCATAGTGAATCCGCCAATCCGGCCTCCCTGGTTAATGTCGGGAGACGGAAAGAAAGTGATGGACCTTCCTGCTGAGCTCGGTCGTCCCGCAACGTGGAATCGCGACGGGACCGCAATTTATGGCCGGTCGCTGGTCGGTATGTATCGAGGCACCGCCTCGCAGCAGATACTCGAACTGAACTGGAAATCCGGCAGTGTGAAGACTGTGAGTAACCTCCCGGGGGCGTTACGCTTTAACTCGCGGGCCGGCGCGGGCCGGCGCTTCAGCATCTCGCCTGACGGCAAGTTCCTCGCCGGAACCGTGGCTGCGAGCGAGGGTGACATCTGGATTCTCGAGGGCTTTCGTCCACCGCCCGCGAACTTATGGGAGAGGCTATGGCCGCGGAAGCAGTAAAGGCAGGCGGACGAATCGGACCCTACGAACTGCTCGCCCCCATCGGCGCTGGCGGCATGGGTGAGGTGTGGAAAGCCCGCGACACCCGGCTCGACCGAGTGGTCGCCATCAAGTTCTCGCACGCGCAATTCAGCGAGCGGTTCGAACGCGAGGCTCGGGCCATCGCCGCGCTGAACCACCCGAACGTAGCCGCCCTTTACGATGTCGGCGAGAACTACATCGTGATGGAGTACGTTGACGGCGAGCCGCTCCGCGCCCCCGACAACACCCGCAAGCTTCTCGACGTCGCCGTGCAGATCGCCGACGGCCTCGCAGCCGCCCACACGGCCGGTTTTGTGCATCGCGACCTGAAGCCGGACAACATCCTGCTGACGAAATCGAATCGCGTCAAGATTCTGGACTTTGGCCTCGCCAAAGCCGCCGTTCGGCCCGCAGCCGAGGACGCGACGCGCACCTCCGTCACAGACCCCGGCAGCATCGTTGGCACCACGGCGTACACGAGCCCTGAGCAGGCGCGTGGACAGGAGCTCGACGCGCGCAGTGACCAGTTCTCCTTCGGCCTGGTGCTGTACGAACTCGCCGCAGGAAAACGCGCGTTCGCGCGGCCAAGCGCGCCCGAAACGCTGGCCGCCATCATCCGCGATGAAGCCGAGCCACTCCCGCCCACCGTCCCGGCGCTTCTGCGCTGGATCATCGAGCGGCTCCTCGCCAAGGATCCTGAAGAACGCTACGCCTCGACAAAAGACCTGTTGGCGGACCTGCGCTCGGCTCGCACCCGCATCACCGAGACGCAGTCCGCAGGACAGCCCGCAGCCGTCCAGCCCCAACGCCACTGGCCCGTGTTGCCATTCGCGCTCGGAGCCGCTCTTGCAGCCGTATGCTCGGTGGCAGCTTTCTTCTGGCTGCGCCCGCCGCGAACCGTAGCGCCCGACGTAAAGTACACGCCGTTCGCCACGGACGCCTGCCGGGAACGACAGCCCGCCTGGTCCCCGGATGGCCGCACGGTCGCGTATACGTGCAACGTAGACGGGATCGATCAGGTGTTCACCAGGACGGTCGACGCTACTTCAGCGGCGCAACTGACCCAGGGGAAAACCGCCGCCGCAAGGCCGTTCTGGTCGCCCGACGGCACTCGCGTTTACTTCGAACTTGGCAGGAATGTCTACTTCGTCGGCGCTACCGGCGGTGTGCCGCAGCTGTTCGTCAAAGATGCCGTATTCGGATCGCTCTCTCCCGACGGAGGGCGGCTCGCATTCTTCCGGCGCTCGGAAGGCGCAATTTATCTCGCCAACGGTGACGGCACGAACGCGGTACGCTACCGCCGTCCAGGGTTTCCGGAGAAGTCCCGAACCGCTGTTCCAAGGTTCTCGCCTGACGGCAAACAACTCGCGCTGCTCTGCCTCAACCGGCAGGATGAGCAGGATGAGCGAGAGTTGTGGATTGCTGGCGCGAATGGTGACAACCCGGTCCGGTCGCCAGCCCGGTTTCGAAGCTACACCATCGCTCAGGGACTGTTTCAGTGGATGCCCGACGGGAAACACATTGTTCTTGCGAGCCGCAGATCGGAAACCGACGAAACGCATCTGTACGCCATCAACGTGAAGTCGGGAGCACAGCGCACGCTCACGGCGGGACCCGCCGGAGAGCGAGATCCTGCCATCTCCCCCGACGGCACACGAATCGCCGTTTCCGTTCATGCGCTTCAGCAGGCCGTCTACGAGTTCCAGATCGACAGCGGCAAGGGACGTTCGCTTGTGGAGCGCGGCCGCACGGACTCGGCAGCCGTCTGGCATCCGTCGGGCCGCGAATTCGCATATATCAGCGATGTCGCGGGCCGCGCTGCAATCTTCTTTAAGGCTGATGGAGGAGGCGTGCCCAGACCGTTGTCACTCTCCGGTCCTGAAGTGGAGAACATACAGCGCATCAATTTCTCCCACGATGGGCAGCAGCTCTCGCTCGACAGTTACGGCAAGGAACACCGAGTCCTGCTGGTCTCTGCATCCGGGGGTGTACCGATTGAAGTGGACCGGGCCCGCAAGGACACCCATGGTGCGTCATTCTCACCCGATGGAGCCTGGATCGTCTACACGCGGTACGCGGCAGATGGCGCCAGAATCACCAGGGTGTCGACGTCCGGAGGCGAGCCGGTGGACATCTACACAGCGAAAGAGCCGACACCTGGGTTTCCTGTAAACTGGTCCCCCGCCGGAGACCTCATCGCGTTCCTGACTGAGGGCGGAGGTGATCTCCACGTTATCTCGACGGACGGCAAAACGGATCGGGTGCTGTCGAAGGGTGGATACCGCACGTTCTCCTTCGGCCCCGGCGGCAGGAGCATTTTCGGGCTGCGCCGCGGAGAACGACGGCAATGGGAATTGTGGTCGATTGACGTGGCAGCCGGGATCGAGAAGAAGCTGGTCACACTCGATGTTGCCATTGACAAGCGTCTGTTCAACGTCAACCTCCATCCGGACGGCAAGCGACTGCTGGTCACCGTCGAAACAGAAACATCCGACATCTGGACCATCGACGGAGCGCTGTCGTGGTAGCCCGCTCGCCTGGCTCCCGGATCGGCCCGTACGAGCTGCTCGCGGCCATTGGTGCCGGCGGCATGGGTGAGGTCTGGAAGGCCCGCGACACGCGCCTCGACCGTACGGTCGCGATCAAGTTTTCACACGACCAGTTCACAGATCGCTTTCGCTTCGAAGCCCGCGCGATCGCAGCGCTCAATCACCCCAATATTGCTACCCTTCACGACATCGGCGACGACTACCTCGTCATGGAGTACGTCGAAGGTGAGCCAGTGCGGCAGGGCGACGACACGCGCCGCCTGCTCGACATCGCAGTGCAAATCGCTGACGGCCTCGCCGCCGCTCACTCGGCCGGGTTCATTCATCGGGACTTGAAACCCGACAACATCCTGGTCGGCAAGTCCGGGCGAGTCAAGATCCTCGACTTCGGCCTCGCTAAACAGGTCGCGGGCGCGCCGGCGACAGACCAGTTGACCCGCACGGTATCCGTCTCCCAGCCGGGCTTCGTCGTCGGCACCATCGCGTACATGAGCCCCGAGCAAGCTCGCGCGCACGAACTCGATGCGCGCAGCGACCAGTTCTCGTTCGGGTTGATCCTCTACGAACTCGCCACTGGCCGTCGGGCCTTCCAGCGCGACAGTACGGTGGAGACAATGACCGCCATCATCCGCGAAGATCCGGAACCGTTGCCGGCAAGTCTGCCAGCCCCGCTCCGGTGGATCATCGAGAGGTGCCTGGCCAAGGACCCCGAGAACCGCTACGACTCCACGCGCGACCTCTATCGAGAACTGCGCAATGTCCGTGACCGGCTCAGCGAGGCGTCCGTCGCCCCAATACCGAACCTGGGCCCGGTTACCCGGCCTCGATCATGGCTCCTGCCGTCAGCGGTGGCGGCCGCAGCACTCGCCGGCGCCGCGGCGGTATTCCTGCTTGTTCCGCACGAGTCGGTACCCGCCACCTCCCTGCGGATCTCACCGATTGCGGTCGAGCCGGAGGAGGAATACTTGCCCCGGTTCTCGCCTGACGGTAAGTCCCTTGCCTATGTCCGCGCCGTCAACGCGATTGGCCAGGTTTTCGTTCGCTCCCTGAACGGGGGCAGTTCCACACAACTGACTAGCGGAAACAAGTCTGCCGAAATCATCGGATGGTCAAAAGACGGCGGGACTATCTACTATGCGAGCGAGGGCATTCGTGCCATTTCCGTTTCGGGGGGCTCGCCCCGCGAACTAAAGTGCGATCTCCAGACTGTGCGGGCCCGCTTTACAATGGCGCCTGACGAGAAATCGATCGTCTCCGTCAGCCTGGTTCGTGAAGAGAATGGCGCCAGGGTACGCCTGCTTTCCTGGCCCATCGGAGGTGGTAACGCCAGGCGCATCGCCGATTTGCCTTTCGAGGAGGAAATCGAAGCCGGCAAGCCTGCGTTCTCCCCGGATGGAACAAAGCTTCTGATCGGACACGCCAACGAAGCAGCTCTTGTTGTTTCCTGGCCCGGAGGGAAGGTTCGTGCAGTGCCGTCGATACGCGATGCCTACTACACGTCGTGGATGCCTGATTCCCGGCACGCCGCATTTACCACCGGCGACGGCGGCACCCGACTCATGCTCGCCGACACTGAGTCCTCCGCGAAACAGTTGTTGCTTGCAGGAAACGACGGCTGGTTCGGGCTCTCTGTCAGTCCCGATGGGCAGAGAATTGCCATAGACAAGAGCAAAGTAGATTTCGACTTATTGGAGTTCGATATCACTGGCCGGTTTCTTCGACCCCTGCGGGCCACCACCGTCATCGAGCACGGCACAAGTTGGTCTCCGGATGGAAAATCAGTCGCTCACTTTGAGGAGGGGTCCGGTATCTGGATCGCGGAGCAGGATGGAAAGGGCGGGCGTCTGGTGGTCGCCGATCCGGTCGCAGTTTCGCCGGCGTTCTCGCCCGATGGGCGCCGCCTTGCTTTTCGCAGACAGGGCGGAGTCTTCATCGTCCTTGCCGCCGGCGGTCCTCAGACCATGTTGCGGGATACCTCCACACGGGTGCAAGTCCGCGGTGGCAGCGTTTGCTGGTCGCCCGACGGCAACTGGCTGGCTTACAGCGAAGGCCCTGTCAGCGGCGGCGAGCTTTGGAAGGTGGAGTCCGGCGGCGCCCGCCCTCCCGTGAAAGTCGCCTCTCAGGCGCGAAACGGCTTCGGACGCACCACTTGCGCATGGTCGCCCGACGGAGAGCAAATCGCCTACTCAAGCGACGGCGGCGTGAGCGTCGTCGCGGCTCACGGAGGCGCTTCCCGAGTCGTGGAACGCGCCAGTGGATCACCGGTCTGGGACAAGTCCCAGGGACTTTTGGTGGCCATCGCGGAAGGCACGCCACCCACTACCAGGCTCGTCCGCATCGATCCTGCAACGGCCAGCAGAACGGGAGAAATCCGCCTGTCTGTACCAGACCGATATTCTCCCACTCCGCTCCTGCCCGGAATGCATCCCGGTGGCCAGCGCATAACCCTGACGTTCAGCAGAGGGAATGCGGACATTTACATGGTGGAGGGTTTCGCGCAACCCGAGACAGGCTGGCGCCGCTTCTTCCGCCACTGGGCCGATCCGCCAAACTCAGCCAGCCGCATTCCATAACTCCGTCGCGAGTTTCGTCATTTCCGGTCTATTTCCAACAGCCGGACAAGCAGAATCGATAAAACACAATTTCAGACAGAATAAAATGCGGTTGCGGCAAAGGACAGCGCCCGGGCTGGCTCGCCAGATATCCAGTCGTTGTCGCTATACAGCTCGAGCAGCGAGCGATCAGCGACACTGAAAAGCGGCACCCCGTATTGCCTTGACGAACGGGCTGGAAGCCCGACTGCGGGAAGTGCGTATACCTGGGAACCGCGCAGGCCGGCGATCCTCATGTATTCTGGCCACGGCCATCATTCCGGTTCGCTAATCAGAAGTGCCGAGGTTGCCGAGCAGATCATCCATACTGATCGCGACGTCCCCGGCACGCAGCTTCCCGGAGGCTCGCACGGGCTCGCCGCCCCGGTGATACGGCGATCATCAGCTGGCGGAGGGAAAAGGCTCCGAATCGCGCCATGGGGAGAGCACGTTCAAAGGGCCCGTGCATCATCATTAACTGGGCTTCGATGCGCTCAACGCCCGGCGTGGAGATCAGGGTATGGAGGACGGAGGTCAGGATGCGGTCTTCGTTGAAGGCGGAATCGCGGTCGCGGCGCACGAAGAGGTCGCCGATGATGCCTTTGCGATCCTCCACGACGTAGTAGCAATAGCCGAGCACGCGACCGTTGTCGACCAGAGCGCATCCGGTGAGTCCGCGGATGGCGAGATAGCGCCTGACCAGTTCGGCGGACGCGGAGAAATCCCACGTCAGCGTGGAGCGCCACGTAAGTTGCTCCTCAGCCAGTAAGTCGTCGAGATCGCCAGCCCGCAAACGGCTGAGATCGACGAGATCGGCCGGGCAGCGGTCCGCATGGGCTGCCGTTAGGTGATCATAGCCGTCAGCACGAGCAGGGCTGTGCCCCGCCGGTGTACAATTCGCCGTAGCGAGGGGTGCTTCATGAATGTTCGGACTGCGTTCGTCTTCCTTCTCTGCCTCGCGCCTCTGGCGGCGCAGGTGGAAACCGCACGAATCATTGGCAGCGTCAGAGACCAGAGCGGCGCCGTGGTGCCGAATGCGAAAGTCTCTCTCACCAGCAAGGAAACCGGGCGGAGCTCGGAAACGACGGTTCGGGGGGACGGGAGCTACGAATCCCTGCCGCTGCGCATCGGCACCTGGCGGGTGGCGGTGACGAGCGAAGGATTTAAGCGGGCCGTGAGGGACGGTATTGTCCTCCAGATCCAGCAGACGGTTGTTGCCGATTTCAACCTCGAACTGGGGGCTGTGACGCAGGAGATCGAGATCACCACCACTGCGCCTCTGCTGAATGTCACCGAGGCCACTCAGGGGCAGGTCATCGACAACAAGAAGATCGTGGATATGCCGCTGAACGGGCGCGATTACATTCAGTTGGCTCTGCTTTCCGGGGGCGTCAACCAGCCCGCGCCCGGAGCCCGCACGGAAGGCTTCTCAGGCAGCGGAATGCGCGCCTCGCAGAACAATTACCTGCTGGATGGCGTGGATAACAATAATGCCCAGATTGCGGCCCAGGGGCGCCAGGGCGAAGCCGTCAAGCCCAACGTCGATGCCATCCAGGAGTTCAAGGTACTCACCAACGCCTTCTCCGCCGAGTACAGCCGTGCCACGGGCGCAGTGGTCAGCGTCAGCCTGAAGTCCGGGACCAACGCTCTGCACGGTTCGGTGTATGAGTTCCTGCGCAACGAAAAACTGGACGCAAAGAACTTCTTCGACCTGCCGAATCAGCCGAGACCACCGTTCAAGCGCAACCAGTATGGCTTCGCCGTGGGCGGCCCCATTGTGCGGAACAAGACCTTCTTTTTCGCGGATTATGAGTGGCTGAAAATCCGCGAATCCCGCACGGTGAACAACACGATTCCGACCCAGCAGATGGTTCGGGGCAACTTCGCTGAGTTGCTGCCCTCCGCTCAGATTTACGATCCGGCCAGTTACAACGCGACCACTCGAACCCGGCAACTGTTCCCCGGGAACATCATCCCCAGCACGCGATTCGACCCCGTGGGTGCCCGGCTGGCGAGCCTGTACCCCGCCCCCAACAAGCCGGACCTGACGCGCAACTTCCTGTACAACCCGGCCGACGCCACCAACCGGGACCGCTGGGACATCAAGATTGACCATGCGATCAACAGCTTCCACACGCTGACCGGCCGCTACAGCTATCAGAAGGACTACGAGCCCTCGTCGGCAGATCTCCCCGCCCCGGCCTATGGTGGAGCCAACGCCCGCGACATCTCCACCACCGGATACAACGTGATGCTGGGGTACAACTACGTCATCGCGCCGACGGTAGTGTTGTCTTCCAAGATTTCCTGGAACGCCCTGTTGACCAACATCACTCCGCCACCTGAGGTGGACCGTTCGCTCAACGCCCAGCTCGGGATCAGGGGCGTGGACCAGTTCACCGCGGGAATGGCGAACATCGGCATCACCGGCTATACGGCGATCGGGCTGGGATCCACGTTGCCCAACAGGGCGGACTCGCAGAACCGCCAGGCGATCTCCGATCTGACGTGGCTGAAGGGCAGGCACAGCCTGAAAACCGGCGCGAATTTGAGCTGGCTGCAGAGCCACCTGGCCAATCCCAATCAGGCCCTGGGCGTCTTCAGTTTCGACGGCAGCTTCACCCGCAACACGCTGACCACACGGGAAGGCAATGCGGTGGCGGATCTGCTGCTCGGATTCCCGTTTCAGGCGCAGTTGTCCACGCCCTCATACATGAACCAGAGGGCTCCCTGGTATGGCTTCTACGTGCAGGACGAATGGCGCGTCACGTCGCGGCTGACGCTGAACCTCGGCCTTCGTTATGACCTCCGCATGCCGTGGGTGGAGACGCGGAATCTGTGGTCGAACTTCGATATCGACACCAACCCGGCGCGGGCGCAACTGGTGTTGGCGCGCGACGGATCCCGCGCCGACCGCGCCACCATCACGCCCGACAGGAACGACTTCGCCCCTCGCTTCGGCTTCGCTTACTCGGTCAACCCGATGACGGTGGTTCGTGGCGGCTATGGGGTTTACTACTCGCAGTATGAAGGCATGGGTGGAGCACAGTATCTGCAGACCAACCCTCCCTTCCAGTACCGGGCGCAGATCGATACAGACCGCATCACGCCCACCCTCAGGCTGGGCGATGGAATCCCGCCCGGCACGGTGAATCCGAGGAATGCCACCAACATCGGAACGTCATCCTACCAGCGCGACATGCGCAACGGCTACTCGCAGCAGTGGAACGTGAATATCCAGAGGCAACTGCCGGGCCAGACGGTGTTTGAGATTGGCTATTTCGCGAACAAGGCCAACAAGCTGATGCGGCGCACGGAGGGCAACTACGCGCTCCCGGGGCCTGGCAACCTGAACCCGCGCAGGAGGTATACGTCGGTGTTGGTGCCGGGAGACAACGTACTGGTGGGACCGCTGGCGAACACGTTCCGCCACGAAGCCACGTCGAACTCCAACTTCCACTCCCTTCAGACGAAGATCGAGAAGCGATTCTCCTCAGGAATTGGCTTGCTTGGTTCGTACATGTGGTCGAAGGCCATCAGCGATGGCCGGGGCGAATCGGCGGCGGGCGGCGTCTCCAACTCGCTGCCTCAGGACCCCCTGAATTACCGGGCGGAGCGATCACTGGCGGATGAGCATCGCGGGCACCGCTTTGTGGCCAGCTACAACTACGATCTGCCGTTTGGCCGGGGCAAGAAACTGATGAGCGGAGTGGGGGCCATTGCGGACGGCGTGTTCGGCGGCTGGTCCCTTGGCGGCATCACCACGCTGTCCACCGGAAGACTGCTGAGTCTGAGCGTCCAGGGCAACCCGTCGAACACGGGCAACCCCGATCGGCCCGATGTCGCAGGCAACTGGCGTCTCGACAGCAGCCAGAGAGGCCTGGACCACTGGTTCAACACCTCGGCTTTCGCGCGAAACGCTCCGTTCACCTACGGAAATGCGGGACGCAATCTGATTCAGGGACCGGGCGAGGTGAACTTCGACCTCGCGGTGTACAAATCGTTTCGCGTTCGCGAGGGAATCCGCGTTCAGTTTCGGGCGGAGGCTTTTAATCTGATGAATACGCCGAATTTTGGAGTTCCCAACGGACAAGTGGGCAATCCCAACTTCGGCACTATCGGCGCCGCGTCGCGTCCGCGAAATCTGCAGTTCGGCGTGAAAGTGATCTTCTGACGCTTTACCCCGCGAGGACCGGCTCCTTGTTACGGTCGCGGCTCAGTATGGGGGCTGTCTGGTCTGTCCGGGTTTAACGCGAGGGGATTGGTCCACCGCAGGCCCGGAAATCTGGTGAAATCGCGGTCAGTGGTATGCAGAACGCCGCCGTGTTCCATGGTCAGTGCAGCGAGTTGAGCATCAGTGGCGAGTGGACCCGCCGCCTGGCCTGTCAACAGTGCCGGACGCAATGATCGCCAGTGGTTCACGCCGGGGCCGAGCATCAATATGTTCGGATGACCGACCCAGCCATCCAGAATTTCTACCGCCTCCTGAATCGACAGCCGGTCACCGGGGAGCCTTGCGTTGGTAGTGACGCGCAGAAAAGCTCCGGCTGTCTGCCATGGAATCCCGATGAGTTCGCCGCCAGAGAAGGTGAGCTCCACCCAGTTGCGCGCCGCTTCATGGAGAGAAGCCGACGCATCCCAGGCGCACAACAGGATGTTTGCGTCGAGGACGATCATTTGTGACCGGCGACGCCCTCAATCTGTTCGAGGAGTTCCGCGACGTTGTCGTAGGAAAGGCCGGGGGGTAGTCCCAATACCCTCGGCCTGATGACGTAAGGCTTTGGCTGTGCGGGTCTGTTGGCGGCGAGGAGTCCCGCCCGAAGCGCTTTGTTGACAGTATCCTTCAGCGTGGCACCCGACCGGCGCATTTCCTGCTGGAGCAGGCTGGCCACATCGCCATCAATGGTCAGAGTGGTTCTCACATCCAGATGCTCACATGGCAAGCATCAGGATGTCAAGCCGGGATGACGCCCCCTGATCCGCCGGTAAGGAAGACCGATTTGGAAAAGGTGAGGCTTGTTGTGAATAGAAAGCCCGCCTGGCGTGTGTTTGAAGGCGGCGGGTGGAACAAATGTTAATGAGAACAAAATCACCTGAGGGTGTTTCAGCAGGGCATGCTTAAATCAGTGCTGAAGCGTTCAAAACCATCCCCTGCCGAAGGCGAGTTTCTCTTTGAGATCGATCCTGAACAGGCTGCGGAGCGGCTGACCTCCTGCGGCGGAGTGCCGGTGCTGATTCAGACGCTGCGATCGCTCGGCGTCGCGCAGAGCGTGGCGCGCCACATTCACATCAGGAAGCGGGATCGCGGCTTTGACGAGGCCACGTTCGTGGAAAGCCTCGTGGTGTTGAACGGCGTGAGCGGAGACTGTCTGGACGACTTCGACCAGTTGCGCGCCGACGCTGGACTGGCATCCATGTTGGGACATGAACTGCCTTCGCCAGGGGCGTCGCGGAATTTCCTGTAAGAGTTTCATGATGAGAGCCGCATTGACGACGCCAGGGGGCTGGTCAATCGCGAGATAGTGCGGGAAGTGGGGCGGCGATGTCCGGAACAGAGGATCGCGACCGTGGATCAGGATGCCACGATCATCGAGAGCCGCTAAGCGGGAGGCGCGCGCGGCTATGAGGGGGAGCGCTGCTACCAACCGATGCTGGCGGTTTGGGCGGAAATGAACCTGGTGTTGGCCGACGAGTTTCGAGATGGTAACGTACCGGCAGCGTATCAGGGTCTTCCGGTAGCGAAAGCGGCCTTCGCGTCCCTGCCTTCAACCGTGAACGAGTATTACTTTCGCGGCGACTCGGCGTGCCACGAACATGAACTGATCGATTGGATGCGGGATGAAAAGCGACCGGGAACTCGTCACGCCCGCCGAAGCCCCCGCCGGAGCCTCCATCCTGGTCGCCGATCTCTTCGGACCGCCCGTTCCGGAACCCTCGCTCTAAGAGCCGTCAGTTCTGGCACGCCGAGCCGTCGGCCGTAATCGCGAGCACCATCGTGTTGGCCGGTCGCCCGCCTGCCGTGATCTGCAGCGGCGCCTGGCATCCAAACGGCACCGCCTCCGGCACGGTGAACACCATCACGTCGATCCTCCCGATATCGTCGGCAGCTGGCGTCTCGACAGTCGCCAGAGAGGCCTGGACCGCTGGTCCAACACCTCGGCCTTCGTGCGAAACGCTCAGTTCACTTACGGAAATGCCGGACGCAATCTGATTCAGGGACCTGGCGAGGTGAACTTCGACCTCGCGGTGTACAAATCGTTTCGCGTTCGCGAGGGAATTCGCGTTCAGTTCCGGGCGGAGGCGTTTAATCTGATGAACACGCCGAATTTTGGCGTTCCCAACGGACAAGTGGGCAATCCGGGCTCGGGAACTGCGTCACTGGTCTGAATTGTGATGGGAGTGTTCGGGCTCGTTTCGTAGCCGAAATCGTAGAGAACCGCCGTCGCGGTCTTAGCTGTCGCATTAACTTCGACGCCGACTCCCGCCCAGGCATAATAGGGTAGTAACCGCATCCAACCGAAAACCTCCGTTAAGGTCGGCGAGGACTTGACGCGGCGGAGCGCCCTGAATCGATACCTTCGCCGGTCTGGTTTTGGTGAAATGGACCCGGCGCTGCCGGTAGGTTTTGCTTTGCCGAAAACGGTACAGATGCGAAACCGAGATCTCGGCCAGTCGCTCGAATCCGGTCTTTCCGTACTCGCTAAACTCCCACTCCGGAATCTTCCGCGTCGCCGCGCCACTGAGTGTTTCGTGCGCTTCGTCAACCATCGCCAGAAGCTCTTTATCGGCTCGCGTATATGGCGTGGTGAAGCGGCGGCGCCGGTAAATCTTCTCTCTCACCTCCGCGAATCGCATGTTTACCGATTAGCCTCGTTAATTGCGCCCGGCTGAGACCCGTCATCTTCCCGATACAGGCCCGCAGTACTCCCTTCACTTCCCGGTCCTGCTTCCGGTATCCGTGCTGATTCAGCGTCTCCTCCACCCAGCAGTAAACCTCCCCTCGCGTGTTCCGCGAATCGAAGGTCCTCCGTCGCATCCAGCAGTACCCGGATCTGCTCCAGGCTTAACCCAAGTTCGTCACCAAACCGGTCAAGAATGGCCCAAGCCATTGAAAATAGGTTCAGGCGATGGCCGAGTCTACACTACATTCGCGGTTGAATTG